>JANNKV010000228.1:0-17442 GCA_031396485.1 Polaromonas sp.
GATGCTGTGATTCCAGAGAGCAAGTAAAAAAATGACGGACGGGTCAACTACACAGCCAGCCGACTGGTTGCGCCACGCCGGAGATTCGGCAAAAGCAGACCGCCAGCTTTACTCCTACACTTTCGTATGCGAAACGACCCAACCCGGCTGGCAGAGCTTCGCCGCCACCTGATTCTCGACTCCTCCCCCGAACGCGCGTTTGACGACATTGCGCAACTGCTGGCCAAAAGCCTTGACGTGCCTATTGTGATGGTGAACATGCTTGACGACGGACGCGACTGGTTCAAGTCCTGCGTCGGGTTGCCGCAGCATGAATCGCCTGCAGCGACGTCTTTTTGCGAGGCGTTTTTTAGGAGCGCGGACGATCTCATCATCGCGGAAGACACCACCACGGATCCCCGGTTCGCAAATCATCCGTTCGTGACTGGTTCGCCGCTAATCCGCTTTTACGCGGCCGCACGACTCGCCGTTGACGGGCACACGTTAGGCACACTCTGCGCCTATGACGTCAAACCCAGGCAAGTGTCAACCCAACAAGTGCAACACCTCCAGGCGCTGGCCACGGCTGTGGTTCAGCTTTTGAACCAGCGTCCAATCGCGAACCCAGTCGAGGTTTCGTGATTGAACCGCAGGTGGTCACCCCTGACAGCCAATCCCGGAAAATGGCAGTTTTTGTGTTGGAAAAGCCTGCAGCCCAGGAAATACATGCGCAAGCAGCTATCTAATCGATAGCAAACGCAGCGTATTGAGAGTTTTCGAGTCGAGTAATTTTTACACAAATGTCGTGTTGCCTGGCGGCGGGGGGCCTTCAGTTCTTGACAAATCCATACTTGACCAATCGCAGGTCCCCGTCCCTGACCAACCCGATTGCCGGTGCGTAGTACTTGTACTCTGTCTCAAGAACATTGAGCGCTGTGCCTTCCTTGACCTTCATGCACTTGGAGAACGCACCCGCAGGGGTATTGCAGGTATCGGTCAGGCTGACGATTTCGGCCCGGTCCATTGCCACGTCAGGCGCTATTTCCTGGTAGTACCGGGCATTTAGTTTCGGCGTTCCAGGCATGATCAGACCTGCCTTGTTGCCGTTCCCGGCGAGCCAGGAACCGTCGTGTTTGACAACTTTTCCGTTCTCGTAGAAGTCCACATCCTCGCCAAAATAGTACACATCCTTTGTCTGTTCGCACATGGCAAAGTAATTCCTTGCTATTTCGTACAGCTGTCCGTTCTTCCATTCCTTCTCTTCCACGACACGGGTCAGCACCCCATCCACAGTTCTGGTTTCATTGAGCACAGTGATCTCGAGTTTCGTATCACCACCCTGAAGAACGAGTTGAAAGCCAGGCTCAAGAACAAGGTATGGATTTCGGCCAGCCGTCTGCAGCTTGCACTCAGCCAAACTGAACTCTTCCTGCCACACGGGGCTCGCCCCCTTGCCCTGCCCCCATGCCGTAGAACACGCGAACACGGCCACAGCAAAAATGGCCTGAAATTTACGTCTGATCATTTCGATTCTCCTTTCAGTATAAAAACAGGTTCATGCTGCTTGTGAGCACCCTGGAAAAATCCACGATTACCACCAACTCGCATGTGATCTTCATCGTCAAATTGACTCAATACCAGAACTTGGCTATGAAGCCGATACCCTTGTTCGCCTTGCGAAACGAGATCTTTTCGTCTCCGGTTACCGGATCAACCGATCTTTCTTCGATGCGGTGGGCCTGACCAGGAAAGAACAAGCCGGCCCGCAGATCCACGCCCAGCCGCCGCACACCAAAGAGGTTGCGAATGCCCACCACGACGTCGAGTGCGCTGCCGACTTTTTTGCTGAGTTGTGTATCGTCCTGATTCATCAGGGCAGTCACCGGCGAACCGCGAATCCCGTCTGCCAGCTTGTTCAGCCGGTAACGGTGATAAACCAAATCGACAAACACATTGGATGCCGGACGAAAACCAATACCGGCCGTGAGAATCCGCAGATTGCTCAATTCTGGATCGAGCGCCTCGCCGTAAACCTTGAAATTGGAAACGCCGCTGAACCTTGCCTCGTTCGACTGAAGACCGGTTTGACGGAACTCATAATTTTTACTGTCGTTGGGGTTGTCATCTCCCGAACCGTACGCAAAGCCCAAAGTGATGCTCGGGCTGAGTGGCACCTTCGGAAATCGATAAGTGCCGCCGAAATCAACGGCGTGCGCCGCGTATTGTTTAGAGGCCTGGTCCCTGCCGCGCAGCATGGCCAGCTGCGTCCAGTAACTGAATCTGTCGGACGGTGCGCCCACCGCGCTAAGCCCCAGCATCAGAGGGCGTCCCTCCAATCGCGCACGATCATCGCGTTCAATCATGTAAGCGTTCAAAGTGAGGTCTTCAATGCCGCGGTACTCGGCATTGACGAAGTGGGTGTTGATTCGATTTTTGGCCTCCGCCCGAAGCAGGTCCAGGTCCCACAAGACCTCCCGTCCGACAAATGCTTCGACGCGAAGGCGGCCCCGTTTGAAAGCCACGCTGGCGATATCCAGCGAGCTGTCATAAAGCCAGTGACGTGCATCCTCGTAGTTACGGCGACCGAAATTGAGTTCAAACGGGTCGGTCACGCCCTTGATCGTGACAAAGGCCTGGTTGAAAAGCAGCGACGGGTGCCTCCTCTGCGCGACCTGTATCTCTCCGCTCGGAAGAACAATGGTTTGTTGCTCATTGACCGGAATGTCCTTATCGAGAATCAACTCAACAGTAGTGCTGAGCCAATCGGTGGGACGATAGACAAAAAACCCTTTGACCTGGGGCCTCACGATCAGCGAGTTGTCGCGGACGCTTTTATTCAGATCCCGGTCACGCGCATAGAAAATTTCCGATTCGGTACCAACAGAATATTGAAAGGGGATGCGCTGAGGCAAGGGAGCTGCTGGCGCTTGTCCGCCCGCAGTCGGCGGAGGCAATTGAAATTGCGCTACTTGTTCACCAACCCCATCGTGCGGAGCGACGTCGTCGCTCAAGCGCTGCGCTTCGATGCCCGGGGCAGTAGGTTCGGCCAAAAGCGCACCCGGTGCATCAGGACCGACAGGCGCCTGAGGCACTGAGTGCTGTCCAATGCCAGAGCCTGCCAGTGAGGATACGTTGACCGTGTCAAACCCATTGACAACAACATCTTCTTCAGCCGCAGATACGGAGCCGCAAGCGCAGACAAGCGAGCTCAGGTACCAGGCGCCGAAGCGTGTCCGCAAATGCCCTGGCCTCTGACGCCCGTCATCGCTGCATCGAAACATGGTAGCCCTCTCCCTTCTCTGTCTCGCCTGTGGCCGTGACTATCGCGCCAGCACGGTCAATCTGGCACAGCCAAAAGACCAGCAAGTCTGTTCATACGGAAGCTGTCCCTGCGCGAAAGTCTTTTCCTGCCTGCCAAGTGGCTCTACTTCTGGTCTTCATGCAGCCGCCCCGCCCGGCGTGCCGAACAAGTCAAGGTGCGTATCACGGTTCACTTTTGACCCCGCAATAAAGTACAGCGCAGGCATGACAAACAACGTGAACAACGTAGAGGCTATTAGCCCCCCAACGATGACCACTGCGGTAGGCTGAACGATTTCCAGCCCGGCATCCAGTTTGAAGGCAATGATTGGCAGCAGCGCGGCGATGATGGCTAACGAGCCGCCTAGAATCGATGCGAGTCGCTCCCCTGCCCCGCGAACGACGAGTCCAGGCCCGAACGGCATGCCCTCCCGGGTCTCCAGATACTGGTAGTGATCGACCAGCATGATGCCGTTGCGGGCGGAAATTCCCAGCACCGCCAGGAAACCAACAATCGATCCCAGCGAAACCACCGCACCGCTGAGCAGCACGGCCAGAACGCCGCCTGCGATCGCGACTGGAAGTCCAAAAAATGCGATCAAGCCGAGACGCCAGCTTGCAAAGCAGGCCTGCATGACAAGGAAAATGCCAATCAGGGCAGCCAGAGCAACGCCCAGCATGTGCCGCTGCGCGCTTTGTCGCTCGGTCGTCTCTCCCAGTAGCTCCGGGTGGTATTCCAGCGGAAACTTGATCTTCTCCAGCCGGTCTTCAATCTCGTCAACCACGGATCCCGCGTCCCGTCCCGACACGTTGGCTACGACGTCGATGTATGGCGCGATGCGCTCGTGGCGCAGGACGGTTGGCGTGGACACCAGACGAACGTCGGCGATGTCTCCCAGGCGAGAGTGGGTGCGGTCGGCCTTCTCAACCCATAAATCGCGCAGATTGGTCAGGCTCTTGCGAGCTTCCGGCGCACCGTGAACCACGACCTCATAGATCTTCTGTTCTTTAAAAAGATAACCGACCACCAGGCCTGAAAACACCGTTGCCGTGGAGCGCCGCACGTCACCAGGCTTGACGTTGGCGCGGCCCGCTGCGTCCAGATCTACCCGAACCTGCACCTGAAGTTCCTCCACTTGCCCTTCGGTGTGCAGATCAACGACTCCTTTGACGTCAATCAACGCCTGTCTGACTTCTTCGGCCTTCTGCTTTAAAACATCCATCTTCTGGCCATAGATACGCACGACGATGGCATTGCCTGCGCCAGTCAGCACTTCGCGGACCTTGTCACGCAGGTAGGAATGCACCGTGTGCGTGACCCCTGGATAGGCGGCCGCCGTGTCCCGTATGGCCTCGACTGTCTTTTCGTAATCTGCCGAAGGGTCAAGGCTGATCCATATCTGACTTGAGTTGATGCCCACCACCTGATCACCGGTCACCGCGCGTCCCACATGGGCGCCAACCGAGCGCACACCAGGCAGGGATTTAAGTTCCTTGCTTACCCGTGAGGTGATCCTGTAGGTCTCGGCATGGGACGTTCCCGGCGGTGTCGACCAGTTGACCAGCAGGTCACGCTCCTTGAAGGCAGGAAGCAGCGACTGGCCCAGCAGAGGCCACGCTCCGATACCAGCCAATACAGCAACGCTGGCTACCAGCAGCACTGTGCGCGGAAAAGTCACGACGCGCCTGAGTGCTGAATCGTATTTGCCTGCCAACCACACCGCCAAAGGAGACTCGCGATCCCCGCTCGCGGTCTTTCCCAACAGCATCAGGCTGAGCGCAGGCGTCACCGTGAGCGCCACCACCATCGACGCCAGCACTGCTAGCAGGTAGGCGATAGCCAGCGGCTCAAAAAACGCTCCCGCGACACCGCCCATGAAGAAGACGGGCAGGACAGCGAGGATCACGATCAGGGTCGCATAAAGAGCGTCGCGACGCGACTTCATCGTTGAGTCGAGGATGACACTCGCAATCGACGCCTCGCTATCAGCCTTGCGTGCGCGCAGCCGCTCCAGCAGAGTATTCACGTTGACCACAACATCGTCGATAACCACGCTGAGGGCGATCACGAGACCGGCGAGAATCATGGTGTTGATGGTGACTTTGGCTACGTGCAGCGCCATCAGCGCGGCGAGCAGCGCCAGCATGATTGACACCACACTGATCAAGGCACTTCGCCAATTGAACATGAACGCGCCGATGACCAGCATGGCGAGTACGCCGCCGATCGCAATCGCCCGCGTGATATTGAAAATGGAATCATTGACATACGACGCCAGCCTGAAAACGCTGCTATCAACCTTCACCCCGGGCAAGCCCCGCTGAAGTTCGGCCAGCGCCATATCAACCGCGCGCGTGACTTCCAGCGTGTTGGCAGACGGAAATTTCTCGATCACCAGCATCAGACCGCCGCCGTTATTGACAACCGCGTCACCGATCAGTGGTGGGTGCGAGAAGGTCACTTCGGCGATCTCGCCCAGCGCCAGACTCTTGCCGGAAAGCAGCAGGCTTGGCGATGTCACGGCCACCTTGGCCATGTCTTCCGGCAACTCAATGGGCATGGCGTGCTGAACGCCAAGCCGCTGATTCTTGTTGTCTATCCAGCCACCGGTGCCGGGCGCTGATCCTTTGAGGAAAGTCAGCGGGGACACCCACAATGCATCGCCGGCAGCGGCAATGATGTCCTCTTGCGTCACTTTGGCGTCGCGCAGCCGATTCGGATCGATCTGCACGTGCATTTGCCGAAGGCGCTGACCCCAGATCGCCACGTTGGCGACTCCGGGGACACCTAGTAGCCGGGGCTTGATGGTCCAGCGTGTCAGCAGGGAAAGCTCGGTAGACTCGACCCTGTCCGATGAAATTCCAACCATCATGAAGCGAGATGTCGCTGACAGAGGCTGCAGAATCACCGGTGGCTGCGCGACGTTTGGCAGGGTGTAAGCCAGTGTCAGGCGCTCCTGAATCATCTGCCGCGCCTTCATTATTTCCGTGCCACGCTTGAAAGTCATCACGATAGACGACAGGCCGGTTACCGACTGGGAGCGTATCGATTCCAGCCAGGGAACCCCGGAAAGAAGCTCCTCCAGATTCAGGGTGATCAGACTTTGGACCTCCTCGGCCGATAAACCGATCGCTTCCGTTTGAACCTCTACCACCGGAGGCGCGAACTCGGGAAAAACGTCAACCGGGATCTTGCTCAACTGGGTGGCACCGAACATGACCAGGGCCGCAGCGACCCCCAGCACCAGATAACGAAACTGCAGGCTTGAGCCAATAATCCAGCGGAACATATCAAACCCCCTTCCCATCTATTGTTTCAATTGCTTTGACTGCTTTGACTGCTTTGATTGCTTTAGGATGGACGCGACGCGTTGTGGCCGGTCAGCCTATCGCTACTTGCCGAAAATCTCGGCGCCGAAAAGCAGCGACGCGCCCACGGTGACTATCGAAGTTCCAACCTGTGGCCCGTCCGAGAGCACAGCCAGATCGCCCACCACTCGCTCCACATCGATACGTTGCCGCTCGAACGTCAATGGCTTGGTATTGACGTAAACCCAAGGCGCACCTTTGCCGTCGTAGTAAACCGCGCCATAGGGAACGACTTTGCGCTGTTCCTCGTTGCCGGAATGCTGCAGCTCGACTCGTACGCGGCTGTTCAGTATCAATCCATGGTCCATGCCCGGCACCACGTAGTACACAGTGAGCATGGAGCGCTTGGCATCCTCCACAGGCGGCATTCCTGATGGCTGCGCCAGGACCTCGTTACCGAAAGTGTCACGAGTGGAGAGCGCCATCAGTCGGGCCGGCTTGTCCTTGGTCAGACGTTCCCATTCTCCTGGCGAAAGCGTCACTTGTACCCAAGCGTCGCCGGAAATGGGCAGATTCGCCCTTGCAGGCGCTCCTCCAGTGGCAGGCGCGGTGAGTCCGTCCGAATTCCCTGCCACTGGTATAAGCGCAGGAATCGCCTGCGAAGACGGCGCGATCATCGGGAGCTTTTGAACCGCGGCTGGAGCGCCTGGCGCTACGACTGCCATTTTTCCAAAACTTGCGGGCCTCACGGTTGGCTTTGCAGGTGCTGCTGCTGGCGGAGCGGACGGCAGGGGCGCTGTCGCTGCTTGCCCAAATCCACCAAAAGTGCCCCCGCCAGGTTTTTGCTCTGGCTGTCTGTCTACCGGAACAGTGATCAGGCCACTGACCATTTGCTTGCGGACTATGGATTGTTCGCCGACCTTACCAGTCTCGATACCCAGTCGCTGCGCAGCCTTCACGGACAGAACTATCCGCTTGACGCTGCTGCCGGCAACGCTTTCCAGAGTCACCTCAGCTGCTTTTGGAGCTTGCGGTTTACCGGGATCTGCCGCATTGGTACTCGCCGGTGCGACAACGATTGCCGCCACGGCCAAAAGCGTCCATTGGGCAAGCGATGCAACTCCGTTCCGATTTGCCGTCAGGGCGGCCATGCGTAAGACTTTCATTTGAGTGACTCCTAGTTTCAGAAAACCACTTGCTACATCGACGGGACAATGCCGTCTTTACCAATGAACACAAAAAGTGCGGCGTACCTGCCGTCGGAACCCTTATGAGCACCGACGAATACACGTGCACCCGGGGTGATCAGACTTCGGTCACCGAGCGACATTTTCTGAACCGGTACATCGCGGGGCACCTCCACGTCTGTCTCGTCATAGTCAGTCGGCCCCCACTTGATCGACAGCACCCGAACCTCAAGATCGTCGACCCAGCCGTGCGAGATGATGCTGTCGGGGGTCAGGTCCCATTTCTTGTGCCCGAGCGCAATGCCGCGCAACTTCTCGTCGATGATCCGCAGCTCAAAACCCTTGTGCAACCAGACGGCCGAGTCCCGCACGATCGGGCTGTATTCCTCCAACTTGACGGCAACGGTACCGACATAGACACCGAAATCCACATCGGTAAAGCTTCCCTTGGTCAGGTGAATCACCGTGGTGTCGTCCTTCAGCGCAACCACCAGCGTCTTTCCAGCGGTGGTTTTTAAAGTCATTGACGAGCCATCGACCTTGGTAACCTGGCCCCGGATGTGGTCTGGCTCCGACGTGTCACGCGCCGCTTTGGGCGTGTGGCTCTCTGCATCTGCATCCCTGGTTGTTGAGCGTGGCGGCGCCTTGTGGTCCGCGGGACCATCCTGTTGGGCATAGGCAGACGGACTGAGCGTCAGCAGCAGCGCTGTCGCCAGCAAACCTAGATAAATAAGTATGCGCTGCATCTTTTTCCCCTTGTTCGTCTGGATTTACAACTCGACGTGATAGCTGCATCCGCCGGCTAAACGAGGACCGCCTGCGCAGGCAGAGCCTCGGCTGGCTTCTCGGATGTGGCTCCGTACTTCAGGTACAAAATCGGCACCACGAATAGCGTCAGCATCGTCGAGGTGACCAGACCGCCCAAGATCACCACCGCCATCGGATGTTCGATCTCGTGGCCCGGAATGCTGCCGCGAACTACCAGCGGAAGCAGCGCCAATGCAGTGCACAGCGTGGTCATCAAAATTGGCGACAGACGCTCGCTGGCGCCACGCAACACCAGCGCAAGACCGAACGGTTCACCTTCTACCCGTTCGATGTGCCGATAGTGCTGAACCAGCAAGATCCCGTTGCGCGCAGCAATGCCGAGTACCGTGATGATCCCCACCAGAGAGCCGAGCGAGATGACGCGGTCACCCGCAAAGGCCGCCAACACACCACCTACCAACGCGGCCGGAAGGCCGAGAAAGATCAGACTGGCAAGTTTCCAGCTTTTAAGCGAAGCCTGAAGGATGAGAAAAATCGCGATGGCAACGACGATCGCAGAAGTCAGCAGATTTTTTCGAGCTTCCTGACGCTCCTTGTACTCGCCCAGCAGTTGCGGGTAATAGCCGATGGGGAATTTGATCTGCGCCAGCCTTGTCTCCACGTCGTTCACCACCGAGCCAAGATCACGCCCCTTGACGTTGCCATGAACGTCAATGCGCCGCGAATTGTTTTCACGCCGAATCTTGTTGGGTGTTGGCGCAATGCTGACGTCAGCAACTTCCGCAAGACGGACACGCCCGCCATACGGCGTGTCGATCAGGAACTCGCGAATGTCATCGATATTGTTGCGGGAAGACGGTGCAGTCCACACAAAAACGTCGTAAACCTTGCCACCCCGATGAATGTCGGTCACCTCAATGCCAGACATCATGATATTGACGACGCGGCGTACATCGCCCGGCTTAATGCCGAAGCGGGCGGCGGCGTCAAGTCTGGTCTTGACCATGATCTGCGGCACCCCGACTTGTTGTTCGGCATGCAGATCAATCAGACCCGGAATGTCCTTGAGGGCATGCTCCAGTTCCTCAGCTTTTTCTCGCAAGGCCGGCAGATCAGGTCCAAAAATGCGAATAACGATGGAATCGCCCGCGCCGCTGAGCACCTCCTTGATCCGCTCCTTCAGATAGGTCTGCACGTCCCGGTACAGCCCCGGATAGCCCGCCACCGCGGCCTCAACGCTGGCGCGCGTTTTGTCGTAGTCAACATTGGGATCGACGCTGATCCAGTTTTCAGTGAAGTTGATGCCATAGGGCTCGTCGCCGCCGACGGCACGACCAATATGCGCGCCAAAATTCCTTACCCCCGGTATGGCGCGTATTTCACGGCTGGCCGCTTGCGTGATACGGAAGGTTTCAGGATGAGAGGTCCCTTCAGCCGGCACCCAGTGCATCAGAAAATCCCTTTCCTTGAACTCGGGCAGCAGCGATGCCCCCAGGAAGGGCCAGACGCCGAGACCTGCGACCAAAACGACAAGGGCTGTGACGAAGGTTGCCCGTGGCTTGCTGATGACTCGTGCCAGCGCATTGCCGTAGACCCGCTTGAGCCATGGCACCAGCGGCGACTCCCTTTTTTCGATATCAGCGCCGCCCAGCAACACCAGACAAAGGGCCGGCGTCACCGTGAGCGCCACCACCATAGACGCCAGCATCGCCAGGATGAAGGCGAAGGCCAGCGGTTCGAAGAATGCGCCCGCCAAGCCGCTCATGAAGAACACGGGTGTCACCGCCAGGGCGATGATCAGGGTTGCCTGCCAGATGGCGGGTCGCACCTCCAGCGATGCCTCCAGAATGATGCGAGCGGTTGATTTGTCACTGCCCGCCAGGCGGTGCTGACGCAGCCGCCGCACAACGTTCTCGACATCAATGATCGCATCGTCCACGACCGAGCCGAGCGCCACGACAAACCCCGCCAAGACCATGGTGTTGATCGTCGCGCCCATCAGATAAAGCACCACCCCGGCCGCTACCAGTGAAAGCGGAATGGCAATCACGCTGATCAGTGCCACCCGCCACTCGAACAGGAAGGCGCCTAGAACCACAATTACCAGCAGCGAACCGATGATCATGGCCAACCTCAGGTTGTCCATCGACATCTCGATGAAAGTTGCCGGCCGAAAGATGGTCGAATCGATTTCGATGCCGGGTAGCCCTGGTTTCAAAGCCGCCAGAGCTTCTTCGATCCCCCGAGTGACTTCGAGCGTATTGGCCCAGGGCAGCTTCTCGACAATCATCATCAAACCCCGTTCGTCGTTGATGACAGCATCTCCGACCAGCGGCCAGGTATCCCACACCACCTTGCCGACATCGCCCAGTCGGGGCGGATTGGGTCGCCTGCTTTTGAGGGCGAGCGGTACCTGGGCCAAATGCTCGATCGAAAATACCGGCGACTCGTTGTGAATGGCCAAGCGCTGATTGGGCGTATCGATCATCCCGTCGACACGTGCCTTCCCGCCTGAACTGTAGGTCAGCATTCCGACATCCAGTGCGTCAGAAGTCGTCTCCATCACTTCGTCCAGCGTCACATTGTGGGCACGCATTAAACTCGGCTCCACCTGCACTTGCAGCGACTTGATCCGGTCACCCCAGAGAGGAATATTGGCCACGCCTGGAACGGACATGAGGCGAAACTTGATGGTCCAGTAGGCGATCATCGACAGGTCCATCTGGTCATAGACCTTCGAGGAAATTCCGATCTTCATGACCCGACTGGTGGACGACAGCGGTTGCAGCATCACCGGCATGCCAGACGATTTCGGCAACTCGGCAATCGCCAGTTTGAGGCGTTCCTGAACGCGCTGGCGCGCATCCATGAGGTCCGTCCCCATTTTAAAAAGCAGCACCACTTGCGACAGTCCCGTCACAGACGACGAACGGACGTATTCGACGCCCGGTACGCCCCGCAACTGGTCTTCCATGGGAATGGTGATGAGTTCTTCGACCTCGGTGGAATTCATGCCTGGACCCTCGGTCTGAATTTCAACCTTGGGCGGTGCGAACTCGGGAAACACATCAACTGGCATCTTTCGCAGTTGCTGGGTTCCAAACAGCAGCAGTGTGGCGGCAATCGCCAGCACTAAAAAACGGAATCGAAGACTCGAACCAATGATCCAGGTGAACATAGCCCGCTCCCATTAACTGGGCACCGGTAGCTGTGTCCAGTTGATTGTTAGTTCTTCATGACCACTCGATAAACCTTTCGATGCACTGTATAAGGTGCAATTTTTACGATCTACTGACCCTCAAAAACGCAACTGAACGTCGCGAAAAACGCCCATGAATCGCCGAAATAAAAGCGCCGGCTTTCCATCTTGCATGCCGACGATGCGATGAAAGAGGTGCGTTTCCTGGAAGCCAGTCTGATACGGCTTTGGTTAACTGCAATCCCCAAAATTGGACAAGCAGCATTCGCTGTTCGGGCTGGTTTTATGGGGTGCCTGGTTGCGTCATGCCTGCCTTTTAAGAGTGCAAAGAGCAACGCGATTCGGCGCGGACAACCGCGTCACCAATAGGAAGCAGTTGATGTTTTAAAGTGTAAATCGAGCAACGAAAATAAAAGTAACGCCGATTGCTTTGCCGGGGTAACACCGGATCCATCTACTTCGCGACTGAGATTAGTTAAAAAGGCCACTTCCGGCGAAATCTGGCGGTTCCAGATCGCAGTGTTTACAGAGATTTCATCAAATAGGCTTCCAACCTTTGTGAAATATCGGCTGCATGCTACCTAATTGATAGCGGATGTTGTCTTCTAGACGCTTGGCTCATGGCGTGCATCGAAATCAATTCTGCTTTTTCCATGCGTTCGGCATCAGCAGCCCAAGTCCTGTCAGCGATTTAATGACCGCGGTTTGCCGACGGCACTGCCGAACATCCGCACACGGCAGTGCCGCATTTCGAGAAGATTATTTCAATAAGTCACAAGGCTGGGTCAGACAAAACCAGAGTTCCGTGCTGCATTTCTGCCTTTTACCCCGCCGCTACCGCAGGGTAAGCCGCCTCAAGCGCGGAACAATTGGTCTGCCCGGAGGGGATCGAACCCCCGACCCTCAGCTTAGAAGGCTGATGCTCTATCCGACTGAGCTACGGGCAGTTATTTTTATTACGCGGCTTTTGCCTGGTGAAGTCAGGCGGCATGAGCGAGCGTTTTGCACCGAAGCTCGCGTCGCCGCGAATCATACCGTCATTCGATGTCGCCCACTGTCGACCGCAGGCTTCACGGACAATCAAAAGAGCGGGAAATAATCGCTCATTCCAGCATTAATTCATAGTTTCCGTGACACAGCAGTCTGGAGGCGCACCAGATACACGTAAAGTAGGTTTTTCCAAATCAAAGATCGAATTCATGAGTAAACCCAGCCTATTGTTGGTTGAAGACAATCCCGACCATCTTGAACTGACCCTGCTCGCGCTGGAGGAAAGCGGGGAATCGCACGCCATCACGGTTGTCAGCAATGGTCAGGAAGCCCTTGACTATCTGTTCTGCGAAGGAAAATACGCAGACCGGCCTGCCGACCAGCCTCCCGAACTGGTCTTGCTGGACTTGGGACTGCCTGGCATGAGCGGCCTGGAAGTCATGCAGCGCATGCGCGAAGACCCGCGAACGTTTTTTGTACCCATCGTCATGTTGACCTCGGCCAACGAGAACTCGAAAGCTGTGCTGGCATTCAAGGGCGGATTGAACAGCTACGTGAGAAAACCGCTGCATTACCGGGATTTTCAGGAGAAACTGGAGCAGGTTCGCGAGTACTGGCGCACGTCCAATTTCGCCCCGCTATCAAGTTTGTCGAGTTTGGGCCGATAGGTCCTGCTCCGTCCTCCCGGATATCGGGATCGACAAATGAAAAAGCCCGCAACAGCGGGCTTTTTTATAGATTTTTGGTCGGAGTACAAGGATTCGAACCTTGGACCCCCTGGTCCCAAACCAGGTGCGCTACCAGACTGCGCCACACTCCGACTAGAGCCAAATTATAGCGCGAACAAGTACGTTATTTGCGCTTCAGTTTCATTATTTTCCATGCATCGGAAGCGGGGAATTTCCTTCCACATGCCCGTTGACCGATGGGCGTGCGGATCGGGGAGACTACAGTAAGGCGATCCGAACAGAGCTTGACTTTCCTCTGCGCCTCGCCCAGTTCAAAACTGCGCAAGCCGCAACTACCTCTTCGGTCTCTCGACCAACGACACGTTCAAGCGGGCGCTAACGCTGGCATTGTCAGGGCCAGCAACAGGCTGGTCATGGGTAACTGGCGCAACCACTTCCTGCCGCCGAAGTTGCTTGTCAAGAAATTCCAGCAGCACGTTGGCCTGGGTATCGCTAAAACACTTCCGGTAAGCATGCGCGTGGCTCGATGCAAAAAAAGGGATTTCACAGGCCACACCAGCGATAGCCTTGTCGGGCATGCGCAGGAGCGTCGTACCCTTGATCCGGGAAAGAAAGCCCAGATCGCTGGGTGTGTTGTAGGCATCGTTATCAAACGAAAAGACAAGCGCTGGAATCCGCTCCGCAGACCCAATTTCCGCTGCCTGCTCGTCGTGACGCTGCTGCCAGACGTCAGGCCTTCCCCGCTTTTCACCGGCAAACGCAGGCGCAAAAGCAATCACAGAGTTGACACTTCCGGGATGACGCTTTTCGTGTAACAGTGCAGCCCATCCGCCAGCTGAGTGCCCCACCAGAACGATTCGCGATGGATCGACCCCCGCGCGGCCAAGTTCCGTCAGCGTCTGTTCAATAGCAGTCACCCGCTGATCGATTTTGATCGGTTCTCCCATCGCCGTCGCCCTGCCATCACAAGGTGCGTAAACGACAACCTCCAGCCCCGCTACTTCGGCTCCGGCCAATTGCCTCACGACCTCCGGCACGGAAAAACCAGAAGCATCTCCATTGGGATCGCACTTGTCGTCCAGCTTTTCGATGAAGGAGCCGTGCAAAAACACGACCACCGCTTTCGACTTGGGATTGGGGATACTGAAGCCGCGGGGATTTTTCCAGTTTTCTTTCTTCGGAACGAACTCCCCCGGCGTATTCGCCTTAGCGTGAAGACAACAAGCAATCAGAAAAACCACCCTGCTCGTTTTGATGAAACGGCGCAGGACGCTGTGCGCCAGGATCTTCGATGAATTCGCAACCGGCAGCGTGAGAACGCTCACTGACCGTGCAACATGGCGGTGATTGCCAGCACGCGGAAAAACCCGTCTGATCTGTTTGCTGGCGACACGGGGAAGCCCACCGAAAACTGATTTCAACATAGCCAACCCAACACAATAATGACCGAATCCATAGCTGTATTTTCTTCCTGATTCAGGTTCGTGTCGCTAGAAAAACCACCAGGTAACAACCTTAAGGACCCTCTGCATAACTCCCTGCGGTCTGTGGCTACGCGGGCTCGGGCGGTCCGCTGCGTTGTATTTGTTGCCAATAGCGGGGCTACTGGCTGCAAAAAGACGCCTTGCGGCCCATTCCGATCCGCGCACCACAGTCCCGCCAGAGTTATGCAGAGGGTCCTTAACGCAGGGCGGAAAGAACAACTCGGGCGCTCATTGCGGGCTCGTCCAAAAAGTCTGTTTCCCTTCAATTGATAAAAAGTCGAGCATCGCTGCGACTCGTCCCGGTACGAACTTGCGTGTCGGAAGGGCGGCATAAATAGTCAGGCCGCCGGCTCGCCATTGAGGCAGCACACGCACCAATGCCCCGTCCTTGAGGTACGGATGGGCCAGATGCCTTGACACCAGGCACAGGCCCGCGCCAGCCAACGCCGCACGCAACAACACATCAAAGCTGAGCGACTGCAACACCACGTTCATTTCCACATCGACTGGCTCGGTGCAAAGCATGTCATGGACCAGCCTCAGGCTATGTCCGCCGCTGTGTCCCGGCGCCTTTTTCCACGGAAACTTCAGGTAATCGTGCACATGCAGTTCGCAGGGATGGCAAGGCGTTCCAGCGCGGAGCAGATAGCCCGGTGAGGCACACAGGATGCTTTCTGTTCTTCCCAGTACGCGCGCCACGGTGTCACCGTCGTAATCGTCTTCGACAGCCATCAGCGTCAAATCAAATTCCTCAACCCGCAAGTGGGAAAAAGGGTCTACGCTGACGTCGAGCATTACTTCCGGATGTAGTTCGCGCCACCGCGCGGTCAGCGGTGCCAAAAAATAAGAGGCCAGCAAAGGCGTCGTGAGGATGTGCAAGGTACCCATCAACACACCCGAACTATTTTGGGCAGCTACGTCCGCATCATTGATTTCCTGCAAGATGCGTTTGGTCATTTGCAGGTAAACGACGCCGGATTCAGTCAGGGCCAGCTTGCGTGTGGTGCGCTGAATCAGTCGGGTGCCCAAGTGGTCTTCCAGATCACTGATCAGGCGTGAAACAGCCGTCGGAGACAGGTCAAGTGCGCGCGCAGCCGAGGAAAACCCCCCTTCTGCAACAACTTTCTCAAACACCTGCATCGACAAAAGTCTGTCCATGGCGTTGATCCCACCTGTCGCAATACGGTAGTCCTAAAAGCTTAACTCTGCAACTCTTCCATCGAGAACCTGGGTTTGTTATTCGCGCCGCTCGCCTGTGAGTCGGTTGGGCGATTCAGGCAGAAATGGCAAAGGTGTATTGCGGATGGGTGGCTCGACGGCCGCTACAGCTTTATCCACACTTCTCTGTCGGTGAATAAAAACTCAGGTGAGTTTTTATTCACCGACACATGGCGGACAAGATTGGACGAAGCCGTCATGGCCGAAGAATCAAAGCGTCATTTACTACAGGGAGCTCATCATGAAAGTTTCGATCATCAGACCTCTTGCCTTGGCCGGTAGCCTTGCTTGCGTGGCTGCCTTCCAGGTTGTGCCCGCAGCTGCAAGCGACAACGACTACCCGCCGGCGGCGAGCAAGCAATCGCAGCAGAGCACGAAAACCCGCGCAGAAGTGCGTTCGGAGTATCTGCAGGCCCTCAAGGAAGGTACGCTTCCCAGCAGCTCAGAGTCGGACTCAGGCCCCTTTGGCAGTGCCATATCTGCCAAAGCTCCTGACCCCAGTCCCCTGACCCGGCAGGCGGTGCGTGCCGATACCCTTGAATGGCTTCGGCTAAACCGGGGTGATGTGCAAATGGGCGGCCAGTGACCCCAGAGCACGTGGCTGTTTGAGTCTGCATAGACAGAACCAGTAACCGTTGTCTGCAAAATCAATAATCCAGATAAAAGAGCGCCCTCGGCGCTCTTTATTTTGACTACGGCAGGGGGCTGAGATTACAGCTTCACGTACTCATATTCCAGAGCCAGCGCATTGATGCCGCGGTCGGGCGGCGCGATCCATGCCGCGACCTTGCCCGGCTCGTACACCGGCTGCATGAGCGACTGCACGAACTCCTGATCGGCGAGAGTGGGGAGCCAGCTCGTGAGCATGGCCGCATACGCCTCGGCGGAGATCGGAGTGCCGGCGGGATCGGTGGGCACGTTGGACCAGAGGCCGACCGCGCGGTGGAAGCGTGAGCTGGGGAGGCGCAGCTCGAACTGGATGCCGCCCTTCTCGATGATCTTGTTCCAGCGCTTCACGCCGTTCTCGCAGTCGCGGATGTAGGCGGCGCGCAGCACTTCGTTCATGGCGTTGCGCATCGCCACATTCTCCGTCTTCACGCTGCCGGCGTCCGGCATGTCGATCGCGTACTCGCCATTCGCGACGTGGTCCTCGTACAAAGACTCGTCGGGGCGGCCCTTCAGCCCGTTCGCGAAATAGCTCGCGGCGTTCGACGAGATCTCCGATCCGAAGAGATCGAGCGCGGAGCTGAACCAGAAGTTCATGTACTTCTGGATGGTCAGCAGATCGATGGCGCCGGCCGCCCGCACTTTCTCGGGAT
>JANNKV010000231.1:0-20306 GCA_031396485.1 Polaromonas sp.
CCCGAGCCATCCTTCTTGATCTTTTGCACTGACGGGCTGGTCGGCCGCCAATCAGCCACGGCTGCTGTTGCTATAAAAATAGTAGCTGCTTGCGCAAGTTCCACCACGGCTACAAGCATATTTTGTGCGGATTTCACGTCAATTCGGGTAACGCCGCGCGGCGTGGGCAAGCTGACCGGCCCGGCGACCAGGGTGACCGTGGCGCCCGCTTCATGGGCAGCACGTGCCACGGCGAAACCCATTTTTCCGCTAGACAGATTCGTGATGCCACGCACCGGGTCAATGGCTTCGTAGGTGGGCCCAGCCGTCACCAGCACGTGCTGGCCGGCAAGCACCTTGGGCGTGAAAAAGGCAATCATGTCTTCCAGCAGTTGATCAGGCTCCAGCATGCGGCCATCACCGGTTTCGCCGCAGGCCTGAAAACCGCTGCCGACGCCCAGAACCGTCGCGCCATCGCTGGATATCTGGGCGAAATTGCGCTGCGTGGCCGGGTGCGCGTACATCTCGCGATTCATCGCCGGCGCCAGCAACAACGGCACCTTGTCGATGGGCCGCGCCAGGCACATCAAGCTGAGCAGATCATCGGCACGCCCATGCAGCAGTTTGGCCATGAAGTCGGCGCTGCACGGGGCAATCAAAATGGCGTCGGCCTGGCGCGACAGGTTGATATGCGCCATGCTGTTGTCTTCGCGCGCGTCCCACTGGCTGGTGTACACAGGGCGGTTACTCAGCGCCTGCATGGTGACCGGTGTGATGAATTGCGCAGCAGCTTCGGTCATCACCACCTGCACGGTGGCGCCTGCCTTGATCAGCGCGCGGCACAATTCAGCCGCTTTGTAACAGGCAATCCCGCCGGACAGGCCCAGCACGATGTGCTTGCCCGCCAGTTCAAGTGCCTCGTCCGCGGAAGCGTCGTTCGCCGTCGCTTTTTGCGTCGCTTTTTCCGTCGTATTTACGTCGTTCGTCATGCCCGCAATGTATCAGTTTGCGGAATTTCACCGGAAGGCAAACAGGCAACCCATATAATCGTAATTTCCCACCTGTGCGACCTTGCGGTTCGTAACTGACATGACCAAATTCGTCTTCGTCACCGGCGGTGTGGTGTCTTCCCTGGGCAAGGGAATCGCCTCCGCTTCGCTGGCAGCCCTCCTCGAATCGCGAGGCCTCAAAGTCACCCTCATCAAGCTCGATCCCTACCTCAATGTGGATCCGGGAACGATGTCGCCGTTTCAGCACGGTGAAGTGTTCGTGACCGACGACGGCGCAGAAACCGATCTGGACCTCGGCCACTACGAGCGTTTCATTGAAACGCGGATGCGCAAGGCCAACAACTTCACCACCGGCCAGATCTACAAGAGCGTGCTGGAAAAAGAACGCCGCGGCGACTATCTCGGCAAAACCGTGCAGGTCATCCCTCATGTCACCAACGAGATTCAGGAATTCGTCAAGCGCGGCGCGGGTTTCGGCACGCCCGATGCGGTGGATGTCGCCATCGTTGAAGTCGGCGGCACCGTTGGCGACATTGAATCTTTACCCTTTCTTGAAGCCGTTCGGCAAATGAGCCTGCGCATGGGCGCCAACAACACCGCTTTCGTGCATTTGAGCTACGTCCCGTGGATCGCCGCGGCAGGCGAGCTGAAAACAAAACCAACGCAGCACACTGCCAAACAGTTGCGCGAAATCGGTATTCAGGCCGACGTGCTGCTCTGCCGCGCCGACCGCCGCATACCGAATGAAGAACGCGAGAAGATTTCGCTCTTCTCGAACGTGCCCGAATGGGGCGTCATCTCGATGTGGGACGTCGACACCATCTACAAGGTACCTCGCATGCTGCACGAGCAGGGCCTCGACGGGTTGATCTGCGACAAGCTGCGCCTGAATACGCCGCCGGCCAAATTGCAGCGCTGGGATGACCTGGTGTACGAGACCGAGCACCCGAAATCCGAAGTCAATATCGCCATGGTCGGCAAGTATGTGGATCTGAGCGACAGTTACAAGTCACTCAATGAAGCGCTGCGCCACGCCGGCATGAAAAATCATGCGAAGGTGGTTATTGAGTATGTCGACTCGGAAACCATCACGACCGACAACGTCTCTCGCCTGGCCAAATTCGATGGCATTCTGGTGCCCGGCGGTTTCGGCGTGCGCGGTGTGGAGGGAAAAATATGTGCGGCGCGTTTCGCCCGCGAAAGCAAAATTCCCTACCTCGGCATTTGTCTCGGCATGCAGGTCGCGACGATCGAATTCGCACGCCATGTGGCCGGGCTGAAAGACGCCAACAGCACCGAGTTCGATCCGCTGACGCCGCACCCCGTGATTGCCCTGATCACCGAATGGAAAGACGCTGACGGCACGATCAAGACCCGCCACGAAAAGTCTGACCTGGGCGGCACCATGCGTCTGGGTTCGCAAAGCTCCGATGTGATGCCCGGAACACTCGCCCACCGGATCTACGGCGACGTGGTGGCCGAACGCCACCGTCACCGCTACGAGGCCAATGTCAACTACCTCGATGCGCTTCGCAAGTCGGGGCTGGTGATCTCCGCGCTCACGCAGCGGGAGCAACTGACCGAAATCGTGGAACTGCCGCATGAAGTACACCCGTGGTTCGTGGGTGTTCAGTTTCACCCTGAATTCAAATCGACGCCATGGGCCGGGCATCCGCTGTTCAACGCCTACATTGCGGCGGGTCTCGAACACCACGCTTTAGCCGGGCAGGACCAGAAAACAGCAACCAAGCCTTTGAAGGCAGTGGCCTGACATGAAACTATGTGGATTCGAGATCGGATTGAGGCAGCCGTTTTTCCTGATCGCCGGCCCGTGCGTGGTCGAGTCCGAGCAGTTGCAGATGGATACCGCGGGCACGCTGAAGGAAATCACGGCCTCGCTCGGCATTCCTTTCATCTTCAAATCAAGTTACGACAAAGCCAATCGCTCCAGCGGCACCAGCTTTCGCGGGCCGGGCATGGACAAGGGCCTGGAAATTCTGGCCAAGGTCAAACGTGATCTGAACCTGCCCATCCTGACCGATGTGCACTCGGAAGCGCATATTGCAGCCGTCGCCAAAGTCGTGGATGTTTTGCAAACGCCGGCGTTCTTATGTCGCCAGACCGACTTCATTTATGCGGTGGCGCAATCCGGCTTGCCCGTGAATATCAAGAAAGGCCAGTTTCTGGCCCCTTGGGACATGAAAAACGTGATCGATAAGGCACGTGCCGCAGCCCGCGAAAAAGGCCTGAGCGAAGACCGCTTCATGGCCTGCGAGCGCGGCGTGAGTTTCGGCTACAACAATCTGGTGGCCGACATGACCAGCCTGGCCGAGATGCGCAACACCGGTGCACCGGTGGTTTTCGACGTCACGCACTCGGTGCAAAAACCGGGTGGTCAGGGTACGAGCAGCGGCGGCGCGCGAGAGATGGTTCCGGTGCTGGCCCGAGCCGCTGTAGCGGTCGGCGTGGCCGGCCTGTTCATGGAAACCCATCCCGACCCCGCCAACGCGATGAGCGACGGGCCGAACGCTGTGCCGTTGAAGCACATGAAAGCGTTGCTGGAAACGCTTCTGGAGCTGGACCGCGTGACCAAGAAGAACGGTTACCTCGAAAACAACTTTGGAGCTTAAGCGATGTGCAAAACAGGTTTAATCAAAGTGCGCCGCGCCGGGCCGACCCAAGCAAGCACAGCCCCATCTGGGGGCAGCGCCGCGCACGCAGTGGCAAGCGTGGGGGCTCTATGACCGCTGCCTACATCCTCGTTGACTCGCAGATCACTGACCCCGAGCAATTCAAACAATACGCATCCCTTGCCCCCGCTGCAGTGGCTGCAGCGGGGGGCGAGTACCTGGCGCGGGGTGGCCGAAACGAAACGCTGGAGGGCAACTGGATGCCCACGCGGCTGACCGTTCTGCGATTTCCGAGCTACGAAGCAGCCAAAGCTTTTTACGACAGCGCGTCGTATCAGGATGTGCGGCAAAACCGCGTCGGCGCCACCAAGCACTTCAACATGGTGCTGGTTGAAGGCGTTTGAAGACTAGTCAAGTCCTGTAATTTGTCTGTGATTTTTTGAATCGAGAAAGAACTAAATGAGTGCAATTGTTGATATCGTCGGCCGCGAAATTCTGGACAGCCGTGGCAACCCCACGGTTGAATGCGATGTGCTGCTGGAGTCTGGCGTGATGGGCCGCGCTGCGGTGCCGTCGGGTGCATCCACCGGTTCGCGCGAGGCGATCGAACTGCGCGACGGGGACATGTCGCGCTACCTCGGCAAGGGCGTTCTGAAGGCGGTCGAATACATCAACACCGAAATCTCCGAGGCTGTGCTGGGCCTGGACGCCAGCGAGCAGGCCTTCCTCGACCGCACGCTGTGCGACCTAGATGGCACTGACAACAAATCGCGCCTGGGCGCCAATGCCACGCTGGCTGTCAGCATGGCGGTTGCGCGCGCTGCGGCCGAAGAAGCCGGCCTGCCGCTGTACCGTTATTTCGGCGGCAGTGGCGCCATGCAGATGCCGGTGCCGATGATGAACGTCATCAACGGCGGCGCGCACGCGAATAACAACCTTGATCTGCAGGAGCTGATGATCATTCCGGTCGGCGCGCCTAGCTTTCGCGAAGCCGTGCGCTATGGCGCCGAGGTTTTTCATGCGCTTAAAAAGATCATGCATGACAAAGGCATGAGCGTGGCCGTCGGCGACGAAGGCGGTTTTGCGCCCAACGTGCCGAACCACGAAGCCGCGATCCAGATGATTCTGGAAGCCATCGACAAGGCCGGCTATGTGGCCGGCGAGCAGATCGCGCTCGGCCTCGATTGCGCCGCGTCCGAGTTCTACAAGGACGGCAAGTACGTGCTGGGCAGCGAGGGCTTGAGCCTGTCCGCCGAAGAATGGACCAACGTGTTGGCGACCTGGGTCGACAAATACCCCATCATCAGCATCGAGGACGGCATGGCCGAAGGCGACTGGGACGGCTGGAAAGTGCTGACGGAGCGCCTGGGCGCCAAAGTGCAGCTGGTCGGCGACGACCTGTTTGTCACCAACACCAAGATTTTCAAGGAAGGCATCGACAAGCACATTGCGAATTCGATCCTGATCAAGATCAACCAGATCGGCACGTTGACAGAAACCTTCGCCGCCATCGAGATGGCCAAACGCGCCGGCTACACCGCCGTCATCAGTCACCGTTCGGGTGAAACCGAAGATTCAACCATCGCAGACATTGCCGTGGGAACCAACGCGGGGCAGATCAAGACCGGTTCGCTGTCGCGTTCTGACCGTATGGCGAAATACAACCAGTTGCTTCGCATCGAGGAAGACCTGGGTGACATCGCAACTTACCCGGGTAAGGGCGCGTTCTACAGCATGCGCTAGGCGCCCAATCCAGACCTTGCCCAGACACGCCTGAACCACGTGCAAAAACGCATCATCCCGGCCATCCTGATCGCGCTTCTGGTGCTATTCCATGCGCAGCTCTGGATCGGGCGGGGCAGCGTGCCCAACGTGCGTGAGCTGCAGCAAAAGCTCGATCAGCAGTTGATCAAAAACGCCGAGGCACAAGCAGGCAATGCCCAATTGGCCGCCGAGGTGCGTGATCTGAAAGAAGGCCTGGAAATGGTCGAGGAAAAGGCGCGGAGCGAGCTGGGCATGGTCAAACCCAACGAAATATTCGTTCAGATCACCAAGTAGCCAGCCTGCGTTGCGGACCTGCAAAGGACGGCATTGACCCGTGACTTCACCATTGATGCCCCTGAAGATTGCGCTGTTTGATGCAGGCTTGGTCGGCGCCTCTGGCTCTGCCGCCGGCTTGAGCCGGTTGCTGGCCGAGTCTGGCATTGCGGCCCATGTGATGGCCTTCGATGCGGTGACACCCGACATCGACGCTTCCGGCTTTGACTCCGTTTTTTTGAGGGGGCTGCAGAGTCCAGCCAGCGCTGACTTGTCGCGACAAGCCGCTGACGATTCAATACGCACTGCGCTGCGACTAAGCGAAACCCCTTTCCACGTTGTCTACGGCAGCGATGCGCAATCGCTGGAGCAGATGATGCGCGCGATTGAAAACCTCGGCACAGTCCCGCCAATTACCGCGGCTCCATCAATTCAAAAACCCCGCAGCCTGAACGGCGCCGCCCCCTGGGTCTGGCTGTGCGACAAGTGCAGCGACCCGCAATGCGAACACCGGCTGCTGACCGATCTGCTTGAACAGCGCCAAACGCGCATTTCAGCCTGAATTATTGGTTAAATCGGGCTCCAACCCAGGCAATATCTGCGCCAGTAGCTATAGAAGTGATAGCGACTGGCGCGGCGTCAATGGCTACTGCACCGCTGCCGCCGGCGGTAACTGGTTACCCGGATTGGTGAAAATCTGGGCGGCATCCACCGGGTCGAACTCATACTGCGCGCCGCAGAACTCGCAGCCCACGCCGACCTTGCCGCGCTCGGCAATGATGCCCTCGATCTCGCCGGTGCCCAGGCTGCGCAGCATGTTGCTCACGCGTTCGCGCGAGCAGCTGCAGGCAAAACTGGGCGTTGCGGGCTCGAACTGCAGAACTTTCTCTTCCCAGAACAGGCGGCGCAAAATCGTCTCTGCGTCCAGCGTCAACAGTTCTTCCCGCTTCAACGTGGCTGCGAGCATGGCAATGCGTTTGTAGTCTTCGTTCACGCCGATCTGGTCTTCGTTCGCATCACGATCGATCTGCCCTTCAAGATTGCCCTGCCCCTTCACCGGCAGCCGCTGGATCAGCAGACCCGCAGCCACCTTGCCGTCGGCTGCCAGAATCAGGCGCGTGTCGAGCTGCTCGCTTTGCAGCATGTAGTGCTCCAGCACTTCGCCCAGGTTCTCCAGCTTTTCATGCTGGTCGCCAAACAGCGGAACCACGCCCTGATACGGCTGTTGGCCCGGAAACTTGTCTTTCGGGTCCAGCGTGATGGCACAGCGGCCCAGGTTGTTGACATTGACCAGCTCGCTCAGTGACGCACCCGGCGTGATGGGGCCGATGACGGTCGCCGTCGCCCGCAAGCTCAAATCAGGCTGTACTTCTGCCACGGCGAGCTTCACAGGTCCGTCGCCAAAAATCTGCAGGATCAGCGCGCCGTTGAACTTGATGGTGCTTTGCATCAGCGCGCCGGCGGCGGTCATCTCGCCCAGCAGGTGCATCACTTCGACCGGATACCCGCCTGCCGCTTGCCGCCGCTTGAGAATTTCCTGCCAGGAATCGGTCAGGCGCACCAGCATGCCGCGAACGGGCAGGCCTTCGAAGATGAATTTATAGAGCATTTGGCCCCCACGGTCGCGCACTGCGTGTCGCTCCCTGCCCCCCGGGGGGGCCGCTGCGCCTGCCTGAATAGGCCCCCACGCTTTTCACTTCGTGTAATGCGCTGCCCCCCGAGGGGGCGCTGCGCCTGCGGTCTGGCAAAGCCAGTCCCGCGGCCCCTGCTTGAATCGGAATCGTGACGTTTAACTCCTCTGTGCATCTGTTGGTTTTCGTCATAGTCGTGGTCCGCCTCATGCAATCTTCTTCAGACCGGCCCGGTAGCGCCGCGCGTTGTCGACGTAGTGCTTTGCGGTGTCGGCCATCCCGGCGATCTGCTCGGGCAGCAGCTGCCTCACTGCCTTGGCTGGGCTGCCGAGAATCATCGTGGCGTCCGGGAATTCCTTGCCTTCGGTCACCAGCGCACCCGCGCCGACCAGACAGTTTTTGCCAATGCGCGCACCGTTCAGCACCACCGCACCGATACCAATCAGCGAGCCGTCGCCCACGGTGCAGCCATGCAGCATGACCTGATGGCCGACGCTGACGTTGTCGCCAATGAACAGCGGCATGCCTGGGTCGGCATGCAGCACGCTGTTGTCCTGGATATTGGTGCCGCGCCCGACGGTGATGGTGTCAGTGTCGCCGCGCGCCACCACACCAAACCAGACGCTGCTGTCCGGGCCCAGATGCACATTACCAACCACCTGGGCGCTGTCTGCGACCCAGGCTGAAGCGTGAAGTTGGGGAGTCAGATCATCAAGTTGATAAAGAGCCATGAGTTTGTCGAACGGATTGCAGTTGCTGCGAGTGAGGATGGGTTCATTGTAAGTAGCCTGCCGTCTTCGCGTGGCTGTGGCTGCGGCGCCAGGTACGCACCCTATCACCGACAATCCGGTCATGACAGCCTCGCCACCGCCCGACGAACTGCGTGCACAGGCCCTAAAGGCCCTGCTGGAGCCCGATTCAGAACGAAAAGTGGCTCTAGCCCAGGTAATACATGCGCAACTAGCTACTATTTCGATAGCGCCTGATATTGACATTGAAGCGCCGCCCGGCCTGCCCGGGTGCCCAGCGCGGCCTGAATTGCGCTCGCACCTGCAGATCCCGAAGCGATCGCCCTTCACCGCGGATGGCCTTGCCGCGCTGCTGCACGCAGTCACGCATATCGAGTTCAACGCCATCAATCTGGCACTCGACGCGGTCTGGCGCTTCCCGCACATGCCGACGGCCTATTACCTCGACTGGTTCAAGGTGGCGCATGAAGAGGCGCACCACTTCAGCCTGCTGCGCGCGCAGCTGCAAGCGATGGGCTATGACTATGGTGACTTCCCGGCCCACACGGGGCTGTGGGACATGACGGCGAAGACCGAGGGCGATGTGCTGGCGCGCATGGCGCTGGTACCGCGCACGCTGGAAGCGCGCGGCCTGGACGCCACACCGCCGATGCAGGCCAAGCTGCGAAAAGTCGCAACGCCCGACGCGCTGCGGGCCGTTGACATTCTGGACATCATCCTGCGCGACGAGATCGGCCATGTCGCCATCGGCAACCACTGGTACCGCTTTTTGTGCGGTCAGCGCGGGCTCGACCCCGTCGCTACCTACGCCCTGCTGGCGGCGCAATACAACGCACCGCGGCTGCGCGGGCCGCTGAACCTCGATGCCCGTCGCGCGGCCGGCTTCGCGCAAGCCGAGCTTGACGTGTTGATGCAGTCTGTCTGAATCGGGCACGTGCTGAATAGGCTTTCGCGAAGGACTTATTCAGCGCATCCCTAGCTGAAAAATGAGGCAGATTCCTACGTCACAAAAGTCGCAGGAAAGCTACAGTCCAGAAAAACACCGACAAGAAAATAAAAACATCGACAAGAACCGCGACAAGTTTTTTGCGAGGAGTTTTGGTATGACCCGGTCTCTGGTCCCCGACCTGCCGTTTCATCTGCCGCGTCTGCCGGCCGACGTCGCGCTGCGGCTTCCCCAAGGCCAGCAAATGGGCCCCGCCAACGCGCGCGTCAGGTTGTCTTTTTCCAACTGGTCCAGCATCGCGCGGCTGAAAGCTGGGAAAATCGGCGCACTCGCCGAAGACTACGTCGAAGGCAAGTTGCAGCTTGAGGGCGCCATGCGGGACCTGATGCATACCGTGACACGCGTGTTGCCCGCCACGCCGCTGGCCATCGACTCGCCATGGTGGTCTGCCCTGCTTGCCAGAACGAAGGCCTTGTCTGCCCACACACCAGCCAGGGACGCGGCGCAGATCCAGTTTCACTACGACGTGTCAGACGACTTTTATGCGCTGTGGCTCGACCCGCGTTGGGTCTACTCCTGTGCCTATTACCCGCGCCTCGGTGATGCCTCCATCACGCTGGCGCAGGCGCAGGAAGCCAAGCTCGATCTGATCTGCCGCAAGTTGATGCTCCGGCCCGGTGAGCGCTTTCTTGACATCGGCGCCGGTTGGGGCGGCCTGCTGCTGTGGGCGGCCGAGCACTATGGCGTGAACGCCACCGGCATCACACTGTCGAGGAACCAGCACGCGCATGTCCAACAGCTGATCGCCGAAAAGGGCCTGGCTGGGAGCGTGCGCATGGAACTGCTGGACTACCGCCATCTGCCCGAAGATCAAAGCTACGACAAGATCGCCTCGGTAGGCATGTTCGAGCATGTAGGGCGCGCCAACATGAGCGGCTACTTCGAAAAAATCATGCGCCTGCTGGCACCCGGCGGCCTGGTGATGAACCACGGCATCACAGCGGGCGGCCTGGACAACCCGCAGCTGGGCGCCGGCATGGGCGACTTCATTGAAAAATACATCTTCCCCGGCGGCGAGCTGATGCACGTCAGCGCCGTGCTGCAGCACCTGGCCCGGGCCGGGCTGGAAATGGTCGATTCGGAGAACCTGCGCCCGCACTACGCCCGCACGCTCTGGGACTGGTCAGACAACCTCGAAGCACGGCTCGATGAAGCGCGCCAGGTGCTTGCTGCAGACGGCGGCAGCGAGCGCGGCGAAAGAACCCTGCGCGCCTACCGGCTGTATCTGGCTGGCAGCGCGATGAGTTTCGAGCAGGGCTGGATTTCGCTGCACCAGCTACTGGCCGCGCGACCGGCCGACACGCCTGCGCACACCAAAGAAGGCAAGGTCAAGGGTGGCAATTCGGTCTATCCATTCAGCCGGGATTACATGTACTCAAACACACAAAGCGGGTAGAAGCGGCGCGAGCACCCTCTCAGTCAAGCAGAGGCCGCGGAACCTGCTCTGCCGGGCCGCAGGCGCAGCCGCCCCCTCGGGGGGCAGGAAGCTACACGCGGTGAGCGACGGTGGGGGCCACGCTAACCTCGCGGGTGGTGCTGCGCATGCAGTTGTTTGAGCCGTTCCCGCGCCACATGGGTGTATATGGTGGTGGTCGAAATATCAGCATGTCCGAGCAGCAACTGCACCGCGCGCAAATCAGCGCCGTGATTCAGCAGATGCGTGGCAAAGGCGTGGCGCAGGGTGTGCGGTGACAGCGCGGTTCGAATATCAGCGATCAGCGCGTACTTTTTCACCAGCATCCAGAACATCACACGGCTCATGCCGCTGCCGCGCGCCGTGACAAAAAGATCGTCGGTCTGCTGGCCGTCAAGAATCTGCGGCCTGGCTTCTGCGAGGTAACGCTCGATAGCCTGCCGCGCGACCTGACCGAACGGCACCAGCCGCTCTTTGCTGCCCTTGCCCATCACGCGCAGCACACCGTCGTTCAGGCTGGCGTTGAAGGTTTTCAGGCTGACCAGTTCACTCACGCGCAAACCACTGGCATACATCAGCTCCAGCATGGCGCGGTCACGTTGCCCCAGTGGGCTGTCATCGCTGGGAGCGGCCAGCAGGGCTTCCACCTGCATCTCGCTCATGATCTTCGGCACACGCAGGGCCTGCTTGGCGGACTGCAATTTAAGCGTGGGGTCGGCGGCCATGAAACGCTCTCGCAGCGCCCAGCGAAAGTAGCGCTTGAACACCGTCAGGCGCCGGTTGGCCGACGTGGCTTTGGTGGTGTCGTGCCGGGCTGAAAAATAAGCATTCAGGTCAGGCTCGATGGTTTCATTGAGCGCGCGACCGCCCTGCTTTTTGTCGCCCAGCCAGTCGGCGTACAGCGACAGGTCACGCCTGTACGCGGCCAGCGTGTTTTTGGACAAGCCGTCTTCCAGCCACAGGGCGTCAATGAAATCGTCAATACTGGACTGGCTCTGAAGATGCATGGAAGAGGGCATGCGCTTGACGATAACAAAAGTGAAACGAAAAAACCGCCTGACTCAGACCCGAGCAGGCGGCTTTGAGGCGGACGAACCGCGTCTTAAATTTACTCGAGCGTTAACCTGGCAGATTCGACCACCTTTTTATAGACCTCGTATTCCGCCTTGATCTGCGCGGTGAATTGTTCCGGCGTGTTGCCAATTACCAGCGAGCCAGTGTCTTCGATGCGCTTGCGCACGGCCGGGTCTTCCAGCGCCTTTTTCACGCCGGCGTTGACCTTGTCGACGACTTCTTTCGGCAGCCCTTTGGGACCCAAAATTCCATAGTAAGCCATGCGGTTCACCGGCTCCAGGCCGACCTCCTTGAAGGTCGGCACATCAGGCAACACGGCCAATCGCTGCGGCGCCGCCACCACGATCGGAATCAAACGCTTTTGCTGAATGAAAGGCAGCGCCGAGGGAATGTTGTCAAAAATGATCGGTACCTGGCCGGCCACCGTGTCGTTCAATGCCGGGCCGGCGCCGCGATAGGGAATGTGCGTCACGAAGGTGCCGCTGAGGTTCTTGTACAGCTCCATCTGCAGGTGCCCAATGCCGCCGGTGCCCGACGAGGCATACGAATACTTGCCCGGGTTTTTCTTCAGCTCGGCCACAAACTCCTTGTAGTTGCGCGCCGGAAAGCTCGGGTGCACGGCAATGATGTTGGGCGTGGCCGCAATGTTGATGATCGGTGTGAAGTCTGTTGTCGGGTTGTACGGAATCTTCGGATTGATGGCCGGGTTGGCGGCGGTGGTTGACACCGTGGCCATGCCCAGCGAGTAACCATCGGGCGCGGCGCGAACTGTTTCAGTCGCACCGATCACGCCGCCGCCACCGGCTTTGTTTTCAATGATCACCGTCTGGCCCAACGCCTTGCCCAGCGGCTCGGCAATCACGCGGCCGACGATGTCGGTGGTGCCGCCGGGCGCAAAAGGCACCTGCAGCTTGATGACCTTGTTGGGATAGCCCTGCGCCAGCGCGGCGCCGGCGGCGCCCAGCGCGAGAACGGCCAATGCTGACAAACTACAAATCGTGCGACGCTGCATGTTCAAGTCCTTGAGGTAAAACGTTTAAAGCTGTTGGAATGGTAGCTGCAAGATGCGTTCCCGCCTGTGCTGGGCAATGCGTAAGGGCAAACCCCCTGAGCGGCCAAGTTTTCGCGTTATTCTCGTCAAGTGAACTTTGCGCAGCTTCTCTTCCCCGACTTCTCCCTGATCATTTGTGGTTATCTCGTCTGCCGCTACACGCGCCTTGGCCGCCCCGTCTGGGAGCAGGTCGAAACCCTCGTCTATTACTTTCTGTTCCCGGTGCTGCTGTTTCAGTCCATCGTCAGAAGCCCGCTGGATCTGGGTGCGGCGTCCAGCCTGATCAGCGCCGGCCTGCTCACCGGGCTCACCGGCATCGCGCTGGCCTACAGCCTGCCGCACCTGCCCTGGCTGGGTCGGCACATTGACCCGCGCGAGCACGCCGGCAGCGCGCAGGTCGCCTTCCGCTTCAACTCCTTCATCGGGCTGGCACTGGCCGACAAGCTGGCCGGCGGCGCGGGGCTGCAGATGATTGCCGTGTTGATGGGCGTGTGCATTCCGCTCTTCAACATCGCCGCCGTCTGGCCGATGGCAAGGCACACCGGCAGCGGGTTTTTGCGCGAGCTATCGCGCAACCCGCTCATCATCGCCACCGCCGCCGGCCTGGCCGCCAACCTGCTGGGTTTCAGCCTGCCGGTGTGGCTGGAACCTACCGTTACACGCATCGGCGCCGCATCCATCGCCCTGGGCCTGATGGCGGCCGGGGCCGGTCTGCAGTTTGGCCACCTGTCACAGGCGAAGGCGCTGGCCGTGGCGCTGCTGTCCATCAAGCACCTCGCCATGCCATTGGCCGCAGTGGGACTGGCGCGGGCGTTTCGCCTGTCGTTCGAGCAGACGACGATATTGCTCGCGTTCTCTGCCCTGCCCACCGCATCCAGCGCCTACGTGCTGGCCGCGCGCATGGGCTACAACGGCGGGCTCGTCGCGGGGCTGGTCACCCTGTCAACGATGCTGGGGGTGGTGAGCCTGACTTTTGCGCTCGGGGTGCTGCGCTGAGGCCGTATTCTGAGAGTTCTGCTTGCTATTATTTTAGTAGCTGCTTGCGCAAGCATTACTTGAGCTAGAGGCTGATTTGCTCTGAAAAGAGGTACCGGAGCCGTTAGCAGGATCGTTCCCGCTTCACGGCCAGTTGCCCGCTTTCGCCTGCCGCTCTACCATGGCGTTGGCGGTTCCCGATGCATTGCTCGTCGCCCGGGGCCGCCGTTTGGCGCGCCGCGTTAGCTCACGCTAATGGCGCGCTCTGGACGAGCCGAAAGGACCCCCCATGAACACGATGGAAATAGCCCGGCAACTGGTCACGCTGTGCCAGCAGGGCAAGAACGAAGAAGCACTGCAAACGCTCTTTTCGCCCGAGGTGGTCAGCGTCGAGGCGGCGGCGATGGCCGGCGGCACGCAGGAATCGGTGGGCATGGCGGCCGTCAAGGCCAAGGGCGAATGGTGGTTCGCCAACCATGAAATCCACTCAGGCAACGTGACCGGCCCGTGGCCGCACGGCAACCGCTTTGTGGTCGGCTTTCAGTACGACGTGACCTTCAAGCCGACCGGCAAGCGAATGAAACTCGATGAGGTGGGGCTGTACACCGTCGAAGGCGGAAAGATCGTGCGCGAAGAGTTTTTCTACGACACGGGCGGTTAAACCGTGGTTATTGCCCGCAATTTTGGTCTTTTTGGCCTCTAGCCCAGGTAACACCTGCGCCAGCAGCTATTGAATTGATAGCGCCTTGCAACCCGAGTGGTTGGGCGGTAATTTCTTCAAAGGGAGGCAGCCATGTTCAAAGCCTTGACGATGCGCAGTACCGGCGGCGCCCAAATCGGTCTGATCGCGCTGCTGCTGGCCGGCACGGCCGGCAGCGCCCGCGCCGAGAGCGAGTGGCTGGCGGTTTGCAGCAAATGCGTCAACCCGACGATTTTTTCCAGGTCCGGCATCGGCACAGCCAGCGCCAAAGCCGAGGCCCGCATCACACGCGCCGAAGTCAAGGGCTGGTGCGACAACTGGCAGCCCGGCGACAAGGCCTGCCTGAAGAACCAGCTCGTCGCCGAAGACCTCAACAAAATCTACCGCGCCACAGCCAACTGCCCGGCTGGCCGCATTACGCCGATTGACGGCAAAACCTACACCTTCGCCGGCGTCTGGGACGGCAGCGACATCGGCCAGGGCCGCAGCCGGTGGCGCGACGCCGCCGGCAAGATCGTCGGGCGCGACAACGCCAGCGGCGGCCTGGGCATTTCGCAGCAGTGGGAAGTGCTGTGCCCCGGCGCCGGGCGCGGCGGCAACGCGGCCCAGACCACGGCGCCCGGCGTCGTCGCAGGCCGACCGCAGAACAGCGCCGCGCCGCAGCCAGGCCAGCCGACAGCCGAATACGCCGTGGGCCAGACGGTGCGGGCCCGATACGGCGGCGAGTGGATCAAGGCCCGCGTCAACAAGGTGACCCAACTCACTGGGCCGCGCGGCCCCGAGGTGGCCTACGACGTCAGCATGGAAAACGGCAAGCGCGGGATTGTGCCGTCGCGCATGCTGCGGCCGTCTTAGGGCGGGATTTGGGCTATCACGGTGGGCTGCGGCGGGGTAGTCACTTGGTCCGCGAGATGGAAGGCAAGCTTGACTTTTACGCTGGGTGGCGCGCTGCGCCAGTTGTCCGGGGATCTGGGTCGCTATTCATTCATGAGCTGCTGGCGCATGTTTTACCTGGGCTGGAGGCTGATTTGGCGTCATGTAAGCACAGGAAAGGCCTGATGTGTTCGCAAGCTACTGCTGAGGTGTTCGAACATCAACGTGAATTTCCTATTGTGATAGTTTTTCTTTCACGCCAATTTTCCTGCATTCCCGTATTTCAAACATTTAAGCTCAGTCTTTTACAGGGTCATTTACATACTTGAACTTTTAAAGTTATAGCTGCGGTACGCGAAGAGCGCGAAAATAGTCATGAGCAATGCCCCGATAATCGAAGGCCATAAATAGCGGTAATCAGGAGCCGGAATAAGTACCGTCAGCGCAACGCAGTTTAGGATGCTGGGTGCCAACACTATCCATGATCTCCTTTCTATACGTATCACCGCCATTAAAGCCATAAAAATGCCAACCAACAGAAAACCTGCTGCGCGATTGGATGGCGCACTTATCTCCAAGTATTTGCGGTGAATTTCCTTGATTACCGTTTGCAGCTCCGGTAGCTTGGAAGCTGTCGCAAGATTCTGCTGATAGGCCAAATCAATTTGCTCAATCCCCAGTGGGGATATTGGAATTCTCTCGTTAAACATCGGTTGAATTCGCCATATTACACTTGTGACGCATAATCGATGATGGAAAAATATGGCAGGATTTTTAATTGCAACATTTATAGCTAGCAGATTAAGTGCAGCGGACTCTGAAGCTAACGATTTGGCAGAAGCGTACTTGCTCGCGAAGAGTCCTCCGACCGAACGACAGTCGTAACCTTCTCTCCATTTCTCCAAAGGCATAATCCTGCTAATAACAGCAACTTCATCTGGAGAAAAACGGGCCTCATTGCTAATCATGGCCCCCAGCACATGAAGCGCATGTATAGAATGATATTGAGGAGGTGTGGGCGATGCACCAACAGAACTTAATACAATAGTTTTTAGTGCTAAAAATGCCACAAATTGAATCGATGCCACTACTGCAAATATCCACCTTACAGACGAGTGACGTGCAACGACAAACAATGCAATGCAAAATGGTATAGTTATTAATATTCCGTAGTGCCTTGTTGAGAGCACGAGAATACATGCCAATGCTAAACCAATAAAGTCTAATTTAGTTAATTGAAAATTCAGTCTAACAGCTCTAATACCAAAAAATGCTAGAAGTAGCATTCCCGTAGCAAAAGGTACATCTTTCCAAAGGGTAGTAACAATTAGAAAATTTGCCGGAAAAAGGGGGAAGAGCAACGCAATTAAACCAATCAACCAAGTTTTTACACCCCATCGGCGAAACTCATTGAGTATTAATCCAGTGGCTAGTGCATACGCAGTGTATTGGAATGCCACCGCAAGCCCGGGACTCGGGTAAACAAGATATGCAAAGCGAATGAGTAGCGTCGAAAAGATCGGATGGGCATCATTTAAATTCTGCCCTGTTGCTGCTTGATGCCACTGATCTAATGAGTCGGGAGACATTTGGCCGGGCCAAAATGCTAGGTGAACCGTCAAATAAATAAGGATGCTTGGAACCGCGTAATAGACGGCACGAACGCAATCGGACGAATTTACTTCCTGAGCCCGGTTTTCCGGCAGTCGTGCAAGTAGTATGGCAGCTAGTGACGCAAAGAGGAAGCCGGTAACTCCGAATGTTTTCGCCAGCGAAAAAAAAGTTGCCACTTTATCAATGGCTATCGGGGATGTAGACAGGGAGTCGAGACGAAGTTCTATTGCTCCCGGGGACTCTTTATATAGATCAAACTTCTGATTTTGACCATTGACCTCGACTTCGACAATGCCAGACCAAGGATGCATCCCAAAGACTATTTTTGAGTCACTCGATAGCGGAAGCTGCAGAGCGAGCTTAGCCGGTTGGTGTTTAGCTGAAACAAGTTGACGATCCTGCATGGTCCAACCTTGGTCACCAAGAACGGTCGAATTGAAACCACCACTCCTTGCAGGAATCTGAAGCCAAACTTCCGTTCCTTTAGAAAGAGTATTTTTTTCACCAGTTGCAGCAATTGACACTGCAACAGTAGGTTGGAATGGCAGAATCAACAAAAAAAATGATGAGAATACTATGGAAATTAGGATGACGTGGTATAGATTCTTACGGCTGATCATGAACGAAGATATATAAGTAAGGGATAACAAAGAAAGAATCTATTAGGTTCTAAAAACCAGAATTTTTAGCTTTTGATCGTAACAACAATCCCAACCACAATCATTGCCACTCCAAAAAAGTATTGCGCTTGAAAGCGTTCACCAAAAACTAGATGGCTGCCCAAGGGGACAAAAACAAAGGCCAATGCCATCAGGGGATAAATGCGACCAAGTTCAATCTTCTGCAAAGCCCAAATCCATGCTACTGATGTGATTCCGTAGAGGCATATAGCAGCAAAGAAAGGGACGACCGCTTTAGCCGCGAATAACGATCCGCTAGCAACTTGAGCTGCTGCGCTAGCCTTAAACAGAATTTGGCCAATGGCCAAGCCTAAAACGCAGAGGATAGCAACAATGTAAATGGTCATTAACTCATCTCCCGCTTGGTAATGCGCGCATGAAATACGAAAAATAAGTTCAAATCTATTGATGGAATAGGAAGCGGCCACCACGCTTCATCAGCTTGGTGGAAGTAATGCCTCAAAATTGCAATGAGGTTATTGCAAGAATTCACATGCTCTCTTGCCATGACGTAATCGTATGCAATTCCTTGTGCGATTGCATTTCTTCGAGGGCCCAAATGCCTCCCCAAACGCCATGCAATTCCTGGATCTGTTGGAATCAAAATTGATAAAACTCCCCCATGCTTTAACACTCTCACCCACTCTTTCACCGCAAGGTGTGGCTGATAGATGTGCTCTAGGACATGGGTTGCTATCAGTCTGTCGAAAGTGTTGTCCGAATAGTCCAGACCATTCCCTGTTTGAGCTTTGTACGTCAACTTTCCATCGAAGATTCCGACAAGCTTTTTTTTGGCAACTTCTAACGTTGTTTGATCTATATCAGAAAGTATATACTCATCAAATTGATGGCGAACAAATTTTACATGCTCGCCAGTTCCGGCACCGACCTCCAGTACACGACTATAGCAAGATTTGTGAGTATATGCCTTCTCTACAAGCCTATGACTCGCACGCATAACCGAAGACTGGAGTGGACTCGAATAATTCGAATCGTCATAAATCTCAGAAAACTTCTCCCGGTATTCGATCCATGACTTATCTTCGTTGTACATTTTTCACTCCATTAATTTTTTTCAAGATTTCGAACTTTCTTTTTAATCGATGAAATGGCCTAATCGGAACTGATCTAATGTCATGACCTAAAAAAGCTAATATTAATTGAAAACCGATAATTACTGGTAACGCTGAAATCATTACCCTACCCGCCGACGCATACAAACCAAGTGCAGAGGAATGCATCCATTGATAAAATCCGAATATGAGGCCAAAGAAAAAAAGCGCTAATCCAAGCGGAAGTTCAACTGACGCAATGGAAACATCTCTTAAATAGTAGTTATAAAAAATTCTCTTCGCAAAATTACGGTTATGCTTAAGGAAAAATTCACCCATGACTTTATAAATCTTAAGGTTGCTAACCTCTGTGCCATATTTTGCATCCATTGGAATGTCCACGACTACCGCGCGCAAAGTATTTAGCCTAAAAAGCATATCGGTTTCAAAAAAATATCGACGACTAATTTTATTGAAAGGCAAATGCGACGCAACATCTCTATGGATGGCGGTATATCCATTCGTTGGATCAAACAAATCCCAGTAACCTGAAGAAAATTTTGTCATGAAAGATAACGCGGCATTACCGAGTAACCGGATTTTTGGCATTTCGAGAATTGCTTCGAGATCAAAAAAGCGGTTTCCTTTGGTGTAGTCAGCTTCTCCATCCAAAATCGGTGTAATAAAACAGGGTATTAAACGTGGGTCCATCTGACCGTCGCCATCTAGTTTTACAATAATATCCATTCCATCTGCTATGGCCGCCTGGTAGCCAGTCATTACAGCACCACCAACACCTTGATTTTCAATGTGACGTATAACGAGAATACGTTCGTCATTACAGTTACTTTCAACGAAATCACCAGATGCTTCTGGGCAGCAGTCATCGACCACGTATATTCGACTAACTTCTGGACCTATTTCCGCTATCACGCTCAAAACGTGAGGTCGTACCTTAAAACTAGGTATGACAACTGCAATTTTTGGGACTAAATTCATTAATTTTCACCTGGATTTTTACGCTACGCTGGTCTTGTGTTTGAAAAGTAATGTTCTTCGAGAATATTAGACTAGATGCAGGGCCTGAAATATTGCATTCGTTCTTTTTAGACACAAGTGTGTCGCTGCAACCTTTAAGCGCCCGCAAGACGCGAGCCGTCAGGGCCAAGGTTGCGATACGGGGAACGCTGTGTGCAGGGATTCTGTCCCGGATGTCATAAGCCAGAACGCACCTTGTGAATCAATATTTCAGCCCTCCATTATTGGGTTGGTAGCAGGAAGATATCTCAAACACGTATTTAGATACGTTCTCTAAAGGAGCTACAGCATTTGCCCAACACGGCATAAGCCCTCGACCAGCGACAACTTGGCGAGCCAATCTATGCTACTATTTTAATAGCTGCCCGCGCACATTCTGCTTGGGCTAACGGCCGATTTGACCACCAATAACCCGTAACTACCTGCCCAGCGCCCACTGTACATGCTCCCTGACCAGCTCAGCAGGATGATCCGCACGCCGAACCAGACTGGCGCAAATGCTGGCGCGGGCGGGCTCGTTGGTGGAACTCTCGGGGTGCAAGGCATTCCCCATCGCCACCGCCACATTGCGCAGCCAGCGTTCATGGCCGATGCGGCGAACCGGGCTGCCTTCGGTGATGTGCAGAAATTCGGCTTCGGTCCAGTCGAACAAGGTGACGAGTTGCTGGCCGGTCAGGCCGGCGCGTTCGTCGAAGTCGGGCAAGGCGCTGCGCTGGGCGAATTTGTTCCAGGGGCAGATCAGCTGGCAGTCGTCGCAGCCGTAGATGCGGTTGCCGATCAGCGGGCGCAGCTC
>JANNKV010000260.1:0-2581 GCA_031396485.1 Polaromonas sp.
GGCAGCGAAAGTGCTTGAGACTTATCTGGAGCAGATTTTTCCGTCGGGCGGAAAGCACGAAAAGGGCGAAAGTCAGTGACGGGTCCTGGCGCGCATCCTGCGGCAGGAGCTGCGCCCTCGGGTTCGTAGCGCGGAGCACGCGGCAAAAGAAAAAGCCGGCCGCACCTGCTGGTTGCGCTCCGAATTCCAGAATCCGCCAGCCTCGGCACCAGATCAGTCGCTATTAAATCAGGAGCTGCTTGCGCAGGTTTTACCTGGGCTGCAGACCGATTTAACACCAAGCGCGCGCACAGCAGTTCATGACGTTTGACAAGGCGTTTGCGCGTCAGGCTAAAAAAATGACTTTGACGCCGGATGTCGTGCTGGTCTGAACACCAGGCACGTGCTGAAATAAAAAAACCGCCAGCGCACGATGGTCATACGCTGGCGGCGTGGGTAAATCTCAATCGTGAGGGTTCGTTTACCGGGCCCTGCCGCGCCGGAAAAAATTGACGATGGCCAGCAAAATGATGGCGCCGACCAGCGACACCAGCATGGCGCCCAGACTGAACGCGTTCTGGTTGATGGACGGCACGCCCACCAGCGGCGAGATGAGCAGGCCGCCCAGAAATGCGCCCACGATGCCCACGACAACGTTGAGAATGACGCCCTGCTGCGCGTCGGTCTTCATCACCATGCTGGCGATCCAGCCGATGATGCCGCCGACAACGAGCCAAATTAAAAAGTTCATCTGAGCCACCTTTCTTGAATGGGGAGTGGGTAACACGGCTTGGCACTACCTGGCACGGGCCGACCCTGCAAAAACCAGCCTGACGATTCAGGCCGCGTTTTTTGCCCGGCAGTTGATGATGAGTCGCTCAGGACCACGGCGTGTAGGCAAAAATCTTCCCTGCGGGTGGGGAAGTGCCGGTTGATCGGCGGCGCCGTTTCGGGTGGCCCGGCGGCGGCCTGACTTGTCGTCGCCCCGACCGAAGTGTCGGGATCTGCAAGCCCCACGCCTCTGCAATTTGCTATTAAATCAGGAGCTGCTTGCGCAGGTATTGTCTGGGCTACAGGCCGATTTGGCACTTAGTTTGCCGTGAAATCACTATCGCGTTCCTATAGCGTCCCGGGCCTATCGTGTGCGCGGGTCTGTAACCCATGCCCGCCGCCTATGTTTGCTGGCGCACCGACTGGACGCCCGCATGCGCGTAGCCTGTTGGAATGCTCCATGACTTTCTGAAAAATCACCGATCTGCTCTCATTGCCCGATGCCGGCACAGCGCCGCCCAAAGGGCTGCACCCGAAGAATTCGGCCTGGAGACAAAATTTGGCATTCCTTTGTTTCTTGAGGAGCTCATCGAGACGCTGGAGGCTCAATACATGGCTGAATTCGGTGAAGCCGAAGAAATTTCTGACCAGGTGGGTGGCCCATCACGACGGTTACAGATTGGCTCCGCAGGGTTGGAGCACGGACGTGAACTCTCCAGGCAAGGGCTTTCGGTCGAACAGGTGGTGCATGAATATGGCGACTTGTGCCAGGCCATTACCGGCCTGGCGCTCGAACTCGACGCGCCGATCGAAACGTCCGAGTTCAAGACGCTGAATCTTTGTCTGGACAATGTGATCGCTGATGCGGTGACGGAATTTTCCTATCAGCGCGAGCTGATCAGCGCTGACCGGGAAACGCAGGCTTTAAACCAGCGGATGGGGTTCTTGGCGCATGAATTGCGCAACCACATCAATACCGCAACCCTTGCGCTGCGCGTCATCAAGTCGGGCCAGGCCGGTTTTTCAGGGGCTTTGGGGGGCGTGCTGGATCGCAGTCTCATTGGTCTGCGCACCCTCGTCGATCAGTCCCTCGCCGAGGTGCGAATGACGCCCGGAATGTCGACAGAGCATCAAGTCATTTCTGTTGCCGATCTTTTCGCCGAGCTGGCCCTTTCCACGTCGCTTGAGGCGCAGTCTCGGGGATGCCTATTCACGACGGCGGCCGTCCATGCCGACCTGGCCGTGAGGGCCGACCGCGACCTGCTCCTTGCCGCGATTGGAAACCTGCTGCAAAACGCCTTCAAGTTCACAAAATACGGCACCCAGGTGATGCTGACGTCACACGCGGCCGGCGATCATGTCCACATCGAAGTGCAAGATCACTGCGGCGGGCTCGGCCCGCGAAATCATGAAGATCTTTTCAGGCCGTTCACGCAATACGGTGCAGACCGCACCGGCGTCGGCCTGGGCCTGTCCATTTCAAGACGCAGCGTGGAGGCCAGCCACGGCACCTTGAGCGTGCGTGACCTGCCGGGGTCGGGGTGTATTTTCTGCATCCGGTTGCCGAGGCAGCTGCTACCGGCTTAGCACTCACGACCCGCTGCAGCGCAAGCCATTCAGGTCGCTTGACCGCCGTTCAGCAGCGCCAGCAGCCGGTCAGGATCGACCGGCTTTTCGACGTGGTGATCAAAACCCGCCGCCCGCGATTTTTCGCGGTCTTGCGGCTGGCCGTAGCCGGTCAAGGCAATCAGGGTGGCGCCAGCCGTTGGGGGTAACGCGCGAAGTCGCCGGGCCAGCTCGTAGCCATCCATGCCGGGCAGGCCGATGTCGA
>JANNKV010000262.1:0-5866 GCA_031396485.1 Polaromonas sp.
TCTACTTTCTTGCGGCCTTCTTCATCACGCACCGGCACATCTTTCGGCCGCTGGCCTTCTTCCTTGCAGCCGGCAATGAAATACATCAACTGCTTGGGCGGAAAGCGTTCGTCGTCGACGTTGAACTGCTTGCACAGCCGCTTGATCGCAGACAACTGGTCCTGCGTGTCAAGAATCTGGAACGTCGATGGCAGGTTGGCGAGCTTGTAATGCGCGCGCAAAAACCGGTTACACAGGCCGTGAAAAGTGCCTATCCACATGCCGCGCACATTGACCGGCAGCATGCTGGACAATCTCAGCAGCATTTCCTTGGCCGCCTTGTTGGTAAATGTCACCGCCAAAATGCCGCCTGACGACACCTGCCCGGTTTGCAGCAGCCACGCGATGCGTGTGGTCAGCACACGGGTCTTGCCCGACCCGGCTCCAGCCAGAATCAGCGCGTGCGTGGCGGGGAGCGTCACTGCCGCCAGCTGCTCTGGATTAAGATTTTGTAAGAGGGGGGAGTTTGACGCGACTTCTAGAGACATGCCCCATTGTAGAAAGCCCTGATGAATCGACTTTGGCCACGCGCCCGAAACTTCACCTTGTTACTTGCTGTTGTGGTGCTGGCGTCAGCAGGCAGTGTGCAGGCCCAGTCTTTTTGCGCCAGTGATGGCCAGCCCCAACCCAAGCAGTTGCTGGAACGATTCATCAATGCCGACTGCGACAGTTGCTGGAAAGACGCGGCCACGCCGAAAACCGGCGCCGGACAGTTGGCGCTCGATTGGGTCACGCCGGGCAGCAAGGGCGATGACGCGCCCATGTCGGCCATCGCGACCCGAGATGCTTTGACCCGGCTGGAGTCGCTGAAAAAGCAGCCGCCAGCCACCAGCAGCGTGCAGGCGCAACCGGTGCGCGGCGTGAAAGGCGCGCGCTTGCGCGTCGCGCATGGCCTGCCGCTGGCTGACTATGTGGGCGCGTCGATTGAGCTCAAACCGGTTCCCTCTTCCGCGCGCGGGCAGAACTGGACGGCGTGGCTGGCGCTGGTCGAAACCCTGCCGGCTGGCACGGAGGGCTCGCCAGTGGCCAGAAATCTTGTGAGAAACCTGCTACAGGCGTCATGGAATGGGCGCAAACAGCTATCAGAAACAGAGCAGAGCCGTTTCTTCGACCAACGCTCAATGAGCATCGCCGCCGGCGTGGACGCCAGCCGTCTGCGCGTGATCGGCTGGGTTGAAGATCAAAAAGGGCAGATTGTGGTCGCCGCAGCGTCGCAATGCGTGCCCGAAAAACAGTAAGGTCATGATGAGCTACAGAATCCTTGCCGACGCCGTGGTGTTGGTGCATGCAGCATTTATTGTCTTTGCGGTTTTTGGCGGCCTGCTGGCCCTGAACCACGGCGGCTGGATGTGGGTGCACCTGCCGACCGTGGCGTGGGCGGCTGCTGTCGTCATCATGGGATGGACCTGCCCGCTCACGCCGCTGGAACAAAGCCTGCGCGCCTCGGCCGGTCAAAGCGGCTACGAAGGCGACTTCATCGAACACTATGTGCTGGCCGCCATCTACCCGGAAGGCCTGACGCGGGCGATCCAGATCTGGCTGGGCGTCGGTGTGCTGGCGTTCAATCTGATCGTGTATGGCTTCGTGCTGCGGCGCGCCGTGGCCGGCAGTTGATGCGCCCCGGCGTATGAAGGCTATAACAGCGAGTCGATAACGGTGGCGCGCCGGAGCGTCTAAAATCAGACACCGGGCCCAAGCAATTGCGCCCGGTTTTTCGTTTTTGCGCCCAGCCGCCCGATGACGAACCGGTCCAGTCCCAAGCGCCTTCTGTTCATCAACAGTTCAACGGGACGCCCTGCTCATGGAAATCTTCGACTACGACAATATTTTGCTGCTGCCGCGCAAGTGCCGCGTGGAAAGCCGCTCCGAATGCGATGCCAGCGTTGAGCTCGGCGGACGCAGTTTCCGGATACCGGTGGTGCCGGCCAACATGAAGACGGTGGTCAACGAGGAAATCTGCGCCTGGATGGCCAGAAACGGCTACTTCTACGTGATGCACCGTTTCCATTTGAACAACGTCGAATTCGTGCAGCGAATGAAAGGCCAGGGCCTCTACGCGTCGATTTCACTTGGCGTGAAACAGCCCGACTACGACACGGTGGACCAGCTGGCCGCGCTCGGCTTGATACCCGAATACATCACCATCGACATTGCGCACGGCCACGCCGACACGGTGCAACGGATGATCGCCCACATCAAGACGAAACTGCCGGCCTCGTTCGTCATAGCCGGGAACGTGGCCACGCCCGAAGCGGTGATTGACCTGGAAAACTGGGGCGCCGACGCGACGAAGGTCGGCGTCGGCCCCGGCAAGGTCTGTATCACCAAAATGAAAACCGGCTTTGGCACCGGTGGCTGGCAGTTGTCAGCGCTCAAGTGGTGCGCGCGGGTAGCGACCAAACCCATCATTGCCGACGGCGGTATTCGGGAGCATGGCGACATCGCCAAATCGGTTCGCTTCGGCGCGACGATGGTGATGATCGGCTCGATGCTGGCGGGCCTGGAGGAAAGCCCGGGCGCCACGGTCGAGGTCGATGGCAAGCTCTTCAAGGAATACTACGGCAGCGCCTCAGACTTCAACAAGGGCGAGTACAAGCACGTCGAAGGCAAACGCATTCTGGAGCCGGTCAAGGGTACGCTCGAAGCCACGCTGCGTGAAATGGAAGAAGACATCCAAAGCTCGATCAGTTATGCCGGCGGCAAGAAGTTGATGGACATTCGCAAGGTGAACTACGTGACGCTGGGCGGCGATAACGCGGGCGAGCATCTGCTGATGTAACGGGGCGACCGCAGGCGCTGCACGCGGCGTCACTCCCGGGTCGTAAAATAGGGTTCAAACAGGCTTCCAGCCCAGTAGATATCTGCGCTGACAGCTATTACTTTAATAGCAACAGCAAGCCACCTGTCCAAAAAGCAGTACCTGCCACCAACCATGAAAGGGAGCTTTCATGCCCACTGCAGCGATTGAAACAAGCCGGCATTACACGCGTGACGAAGAAACCGCGCTCATCGCCGCCGTGCAGGACGCGCTGACTACAGCGCTTCGGGTGCCGCCGTGGACCACCGTCATCCGCCTGATCGTGCACGAAGCTCACCGCTTTGTCGGGCCGCCGGACAAAAGCGACTGGTACACGCTGGTCAGCATCGACTGCTTCATCGGCCGTTCTATCGAGACCAAACGCGCGTTGTATTCAGCCATCTTGCAGAACCTCGGGCGCTGCGGCATTCCCGCCGACCACATCAAGGTGCTGCTGCGCGAGGCGCCGCGCGAGAACTGGGCCATACGCGGTGGCCAGCCGGCTTCAAGCGTGGCGCTGGAGTATGACGTCGACATTTGAAATCAGCAGGGCAAGTCAGGCAGCCGTCCGGGCCAGCAACTGCAGCGCCAGATCATTCAGCCGATGGCCCGGCTGCACCAGGGCTTCCACGATGCTGAAATGATTGAGCCCGAGCAAGGCCTCACGCACCGGCACTGTTTTCTCGCCCCATGCCTGCTGAATCAGTGCGTTGTGGCGCAAAAATTCCTCACTTTCATCTGCACCGGCCAGGGCATACAGGTACGCGCGTTTGGGTGCAGGTAACCAGGCCGGGCTGGCGCGCAAGACCTGCTCGGGGGTGAGCCGCAGCGAGTCCTGCAGGAATTGCGTCTGCATCACCGAATCCAGCTCATACAGGCCCGAAATCGACATGGCATTTTTCACCAGGTCCAGCGGCACATCCGGGTCAAAGGTGGCCCATTGGCAGGCCAGCATCATGGCCGCAAGGTGCCCGCCGGCGGAGTGCCCGATGACCGTGATGCGCTTCGGATTACCGCCGAAGCGCGCCACGTTGCGGTAGGTCCATGCCAGCGCCCGCACAGTCTGCATGACGATCTCGGGAATCGTCACCGCCGGACACAAGTCGTAATTGGGAATCACCACGCAGGCGCCTTCGCTGGTGAACGCGGGCGCAATAAAGGAGTGGTCTGACTTGTCGAGCGAGCGCCAGTAGCCGCCGTGGATGAACACGAGCACCGGTGCATCGGGCTCGGCGGCGGGAAAGACATCCAGCGTCTCCCCTTTCGCGCTTCCGTAAGCCACATCGAGCGTGCAAGCCTGCGAGGCACGCGCCTGCGCCGACGTTTCGGCCCAGCGCGCGAAATGCGTGGCGTGCTCGGGTACCAGTGCGCGGTTGTTGTACATGCGGTCCAGCCAGGCGGGCTCTAGGCGATTCATGCGGGCTCCTGAATATTGTTGCTGTTGACGGTGGCATCTTGGCACACTCATCGGTGCTGGCACCGGGAGGGGTAAACCCTGGGCCGGCGTTGGCAACATCGGTGTATTCTGTATACAGAGTACAAAAAACCCCAGAACAACTACGACGATGAATCTGCAGTTGGTCAAAATTGAATCCACGCCCGATCTGGTCGACCAGGTCTACCGCAGCCTGCTCGATGCGATCAGCGACGGCTCGATGGCGCCCGGCGCCCGCATCATGCAGGAAGAGATTGCCGAGCAATTGGCGGTGTCTCGCCAGCCCGTGCTGCAGGCCTTGCGGCTTTTGAAAAAAGACGGCTTTGTGCTGGACGCACCCGGCCGCGGCGTGCTGGTGGCGCCGCTCGACGTCACGTGGCTGGTGCAGATTTACCAGGTGCGCAGCGCACTCGATGCGCTGGCCGCCCGGCTGGCCGCGCGGGCGCACTACCGGATCGACCCGAAACTGATCAGCCAGGGCCGGGCCGCTGCGCGCGCCAACAAGGTGAAGGCCATGATGGCCGCCGACGTGCAATTTCACAGCGTGATATACGCCGCGTCGGGCAACCCGCTGATCGCCCAGAGCGCGCAGTTGCACTGGCAGCATATTCGCCGCGCGATGGGTGCGGTGCTGCAGGTATCGACCATGCGCGAATCGATCTGGGACGAACACGAAGCCATTGCCAAAGCCATTGGCAATGGCGATGAAGACGCCGCCGAAGCCCTGACCCGGCAACACGGCGAAGACGCTGGCCGCAACCTGGCCAGCCTGTTAACCAGCGCACTGATGCACCAACGTTGATGCGCCCATCTTAAGGAGACCCCCATGAAACTGACACCCGAACAACACGCGCAATTCGACCGCGACGGCTACCTGTTCTTTCCTGGCCTCTTCACGCCGGAAGAAACACAAACACTGAACGATGCGGTGCCTGAACTCTATGAGCGGCGCGAAGACTACAACGTGCGCGAAAAAGGCAAGGATGCGGTGCGCACCAATTTTGCGGCGCACATGTACAGCGAGCCCTTTGCCAAGCTCGGCCGGCATCCCCGCATGATTGAACCGGTGGAAGAACTGCTGGGTGAAAAGCTCTACATGCACCAGTTCAAGATCAATGGCAAGATGGCGTTTGAAGGCGATGTGTGGCAGTGGCACCAGGACTACGGCACCTGGCTGAACGACGACCTGATGCCGACCGAACGCGCGATGAACGTGGCGATTTTTCTGGACGACGTGACCGAGCACAATGGCCCGCTGATGTTCATTCCTGGCAGCCACAAAAAAGGCGTCGTTGATGCCAAACACGACCTGACGACCACCAGCTACCCGCTGTGGACGGTGGACAACAACCTGATTCGCCAATTGGTGCAGCGTGCCGGTGGCAAAGAGGGTGGGATTGTCAGCCCCAAAGGCCCGGCCGGCTCGATGATTCTTTTTCACTCCTGCCTGGTTCATGGGTCGGGCAGCAACATGTCGCCATTCGACCGCGTCAGCGTCTACCTCAGCCTGTGTGCGGTCAGCAACCACATCCGCCGGCACAAGCGGCCCGAATACATCGCCCACCGCGACTTCACACCGATCGACTGTTTGCCGG
>JANNKV010000263.1:0-4001 GCA_031396485.1 Polaromonas sp.
CGTCTGCGGCGTGCCTACGCTGGTGATTGCGCGTACCGACGCCGAAGCCGCTGACTTGCTGACGTCCGACTACGACGACATCGACAAGCCGTTCCTCACCGGTGAGCGCACCGCAGAAGGGTTCTATAAAACCCGCAAGGGCATCGACCAGGCTATCGCCCGCGCCAATGCCTATGCGCATTACGCTGATTTGGTGTGGTGCGAGACCGGCACGCCTGACCTCGACTTCGCGAAGAAATTTGCCGACGCGGTACACAAGGTTCACCCCGGAAAAATGCTGGCCTACAACTGCTCGCCATCGTTCAACTGGAAGAAAAACCTCGACGACGCCACCATCGCCAAGTTCCAGCGCGAACTCGGTGCCATGGGCTACAAGTACCAGTTCATCACGCTCGCTGGTATCCACTCCATGTGGTACAACATGTATGACTTGTCGCAAGACTACGTCAAGCGCGGCATGACGGCGTATGTCGAGAAGGTGCAAGAGCCTGAGTTCGCAGCCCGCGACCGCGGCTACACCTTCGTGTCGCACCAGCAGGAAGTCGGCACCGGCTACTTCGATGAAGTCACCACGACCATTCAAGGCGGCAAGTCCAGTGTCACCGCGCTGACCGGCTCAACCGAAGAAGAGCAGTTCCACTGATCAATCTGTCAAATCAGACTGAGTACGCAACGCCCTGACCGGGGCGCGTGTGTGACTTGAGCCTGGCCAGCGCCAACCGCCTGTCCGGGCTTTTTCACGTTGGATGGAATCTCTTCATCCTGCCGTAAAATAAGGGCATGCAATCAATCAAGCCAGAAACAGGAAGGATAGTCCGGGTTATGACACCGCGAACTACGACCTCGCCTGCATTCTGGAGTCATCCAGGGCGCCAGCCCGCCTGCCTTGTTGATTCCCAGCTATAAAATTTATAGCTTTTTCGTCTTTCTCCCATCAAAAAGCGCGGCAGGTTCCGTGCTTTTTTGTTTTTAGCCGTCTGATCAAAAGTTACTCAAAGTTGTTGCCATGATCCAAATCACGCTTCCCGATGCTTCGAAACGCGAATTTCCGCAGCCTGTAACCGTGGCCGATGTGGCTGCGTCGATTGGCGCGGGTCTGGCCAAGGCTGCCCTGGGCGGCAAAGTCGATGGCAAGGTGGTTGATACCAGCTATCTGATCGACAAAGACAGTGCGCTGTCCATCATCACGGCCAAAGATGCGGATGGACTGGATCTGATCCGGCACTCGACGGCCCACTTGCTGGCGTATGCGGTGAAAGAGCTGTTCCCCGACGTGCAGGTCACCATTGGCCCGGTGATTGAAAACGGTTTTTTCTACGATTTTTCGTACAAGCGGCCCTTTACGCCCGAGGACCTGGTCGCCATCGAAAAACGCATGACCGAACTGGCCGCGAAAGACGAGCCGGTGCAGCGCCGCGTGTTGCCGCGCGACGAAGCGGTGGCGCATTTCAAAAGCATGGGCGAGCACTACAAGGCCGAAATCATTGCCAGCATTCCGGCGGGCGAAGATGTTTCGCTTTACCGCGAAGGTAACTTCGAAGACCTCTGCCGCGGCCCCCACGTGCCCAGCACCGGCAAGCTGAAATTCTTCAAGTTGATGAAGGTCGCGGGCGCCTACTGGCGTGGTGATCACCGCAACGAAATGCTGCAGCGCATTTACGGCACGGCCTGGGCCACGAAAGACGAGCTGCAGCAGTACCTCACGCAGTTGGAAGAGGCCGAAAAGCGCGATCACCGCAAATTGGGCAAAGAGCTTGACCTGTTCCACATCGACGACCACGCGCCAGGTCTGGTGTTCTGGCACCCTAAAGGCTGGACGATTTGGCAGGGTGTGGAGCAGTACATGCGCAAGGTCTACCAGGACAATGGTTACCAGGAAGTCAAGGGCCCGCAGGTCATCGACAAAACACTGTGGGAAAAGACGGGCCACTGGGACAAGTACCGTGACAACATGTTCACGACCGAGAGCGAGAAGCGCGAATACGCGCTCAAGCCGATGAACTGCCCCGGTCACATACTTATTTTCAAGCAAGGCATCAAAAGCTACCGCGACCTGCCACTGCGCTACGGCGAGTTCGGCCAGTGCCACCGCAACGAGCCTTCGGGTGGCCTGCACGGCATCATGCGCGTCCGCGGCTTTACGCAAGACGATGGGCATATTTTCTGTACCGAAGAGCAGATTCTGAAAGAGTGCGTTGACTACACGACGCTGCTGCAGAAGGTCTACACCGATTTTGGATTCAAGAACATCATCTACAAGGTCGCCACGCGTCCCGAAGCCCGTATTGGCACCGACGAAAGCTGGGACAAGGCCGAGCATGCCTTGATGGAAAGCCTGCGTGCCTCTGGATGCGAGTTTGAAATCTCGCCGGGTGATGGCGCGTTTTATGGTCCCAAGATTGAATACACGCTGAAAGACGCCATTGGCCGCCAGTGGCAGTGCGGCACCATGCAGGTTGACTTTTCAATGCCTGAGCGGCTGGACGCTGAATATGTCGGTGAAGACGGGGCGCGGCACCGGCCCGTGATGCTGCATCGGGCGATTGTCGGCAGCCTGGAGCGTTTCATCGGGATTTTGATTGAGGAGCATGCCGGTGCCATGCCGACGTGGCTGGCGCCGGAGCAGGTTTCCGTCCTCACGATCACCGATTCCCACGCCGATTACGCCCGGGAAGTGGCCAAAACGCTGCAAAATCAAGGGCTTAGGGTCAAATTGGACCTGCGCAACGAGAAGATTACGTATAAAATACGAGAGCATTCGCTGCAGAAGCTGCCTTACATCCTGGTCGTTGGCGACAAGGAGAAAGAAGCTGGCGCGGTAGCAGTTCGCGCCCGGGGCAATAAAGACCTCGGGGCCATGCCGCTGGAGGCGTTTGTCAAACAGATTGCATCGGATATTGCGCTGAAGAGTTGAAATCTTTCATTTTTTGAACGATTTTGGCCTCTAGCCCAGCAAAAACGTGCGTAAGCAGCTATAGCTTTTATAGCAGATATTGAAGGATCAGAACCATCGCTACTGAATTTCGTGACCGCCGTCACCGTGAAGAACGCAAGCACCGCTTGAACCGTGAAATCATGGCCCCAGAGGTACGCCTTTCGGGACCCGAGAATGAACCGCTGGGTATTGTCAGCATCATGGAAGCCCTGCGTCTTGCGGGTGAATATGACGTTGATCTGGTGGAGATTTCTCCCACGGCGGTACCGCCGGTTTGCCGATTGATGGATTACGGCAAGTTCAAGTACGCCGAGCAGAAGAAGGCCGCGGACGCGAAATCCAAGCAGAAAGTGATCGAGATCAAGGAAATCAAATTCCGACCCGGCACTGACGATGGTGACTACAACATCAAGCTGCGCAATATCAAGCGCTTTTTGGATGAAGGCGACAAGTGCAAGATCACCTTGCGCTTTCGGGGTCGCGAAATTACGCACCAGGAATTGGGTCTTGCCCTGCTGGCGCGTATACGCGACGAGTTGGCTGATTTGATCGTGGTGGAGCAGTTCCCCAAGCTCGAAGGCCGTCAGATGGTGATGATGATTGCGCCAGGTCGTAAAAAGCCGATCGCCAAGCCAGCAGCGGAATCCGCGCCGGCTGCCTCCGCTTAAAAGCCGGACGAAAGTTTAAGGGGTGCCGCAAGGTGCTCCTGTGAAAGTAGGCGATAAGCCCACTATCCAAAAGTGAGGAGTTAAACCTCTTCGCGCAATCGCAGCGGGCCTTACGGCTGGCTGTGTACAAGTGGCAAGGTTAAAAACTCGTCATTAACAAGTGGCAAGGTTAAAACTCGCCACTAACAAGTGGCTCGGGGCCGTCAAGTCTGCGGAATGTTCGCAGCGCCTCACGAGCACAAATGAAAAGGAGCATACACATGCCCAAAATGAAGACCAAGAGCGGCGCTAAAAAGCGTTTCCGCGTTCGTCCAGGTGGCACCGTCAAGCGCGGTCAAGCCTTCAAACGTCACATCCTGACCAAGAAGACCACCAAAAACAAACGTCACCTGCGTGGA
>JANNKV010000275.1:0-36072 GCA_031396485.1 Polaromonas sp.
GACGTGTTCCCGGCCGAGGAAAAGGAAATGATCCGCTCGATGCTGTCGGAATCATTGCAGGCGGTGATTTCGCAGACGCTGTGCAAGACAAAAGACGGCGCCGGCCGCGTCGCCGCGCACGAGATCATGCTGGGCACCAGCGCGATCCGCAATCTGATCCGCGAAGCCAAGGTGGCGCAGATGTATTCGTCGATCCAGACCGGCAACAGCGTGGGCATGCAGACGCTGGACCAGAATTTGACCGAGTTGGTGAAGCGTAATGTGATCTCGGCCGCGGAAGCCCGCGGTAAAGCCAAGATTCCAGACAATTTCCCCGGCTAGACATGCTGCCCCCACGTTCGCTCGCTGCGCGTAGCTCCCTGCCCCCCGAGGGGGCGCTGCGCCTGCGGCCTGGCAAAGCCAGTTCCGCGGAGCTGAACAAGCCCCCACTTTCGCCCACTTCGTGTGGCTCCCTGCCCCCCGAGGGGGGCACTGCGCCTGCGGCCTGGCGAAGCCAGTTCCGCGGCCCCTGCCTGGTTGAAGAGCCCTCATCCTGTCGTGTTTACGGCGGCTACAGAATCTATTTGAAAGGATTCGTTCATGGAACGCGATCAGGCCAGTAAATTCATCAACGATCTGCTCCGTTTGCTGGTCAGCCGCAATGGCAGTGACCTGTTCATCACGGGCGACTTTCCGCCGGCGATGAAGATTGACGGCAAGGTGACCAAGGTGTCGCCGCAGCCGCTGACGGCCACGCACACTCTGGCACTGGCTCGCTCGATCATGAACGACAAGCAGGCGGCGGAATTCGAGCGCACCAAAGAATGCAACTTCGCCATCGCGCCGCCGGGGCTGGGCCGTTTCCGCGTCAACGCCTTCATTCAGCAGGGCCAGGTCGGCATGGTGATGCGGGTGATTCCAGTGACATTGCCGACGATCGATGGACTGGGCATGCCGCAAGTACTCAAGGACGTGGTGATGACCAAGCGCGGCCTGACGATTCTGGTGGGTGCCACCGGTTCCGGCAAATCCACCACGCTGGCGGCCATGGTCGACTGGCGCAACGAGCAGTCTTTCGGCCATATCATCACGATCGAAGACCCGATCGAGTTTGTTCACCCGCACAAGAACTGCGTCATCACGCAGCGCGAAGTTGGCCTGGACACCGACAGCTGGGAAGCGGCGCTGAAAAACACGCTGCGCCAGGCACCCGATGTGATCTTGATGGGCGAGATTCGCGACCGCGAGACGATGGAGCACGCGATTGCCTTTGCCGAAACCGGTCACCTGTGCATGGCCACGCTGCACGCCAACAGTGCCAACCAGGCGCTGGACCGCATCATCAACTTCTTCCCTGAAGAGCGGCGCGACCAGTTGCTGATGGACTTGTCTTTGAACCTGAAAGCGCTGATCTCGCAGCGGCTGGTGCCCAAGCAGGACGGCCGGGGCCGCTTTGCCGCGGTCGAGGTCATGCTCAACTCGCCATTGATTTCTGACCTGATCTTCAAGGGCGAAGTGAGCGAGATCAAGGAGATCATGAAGAAGAGCCGCCAGCTCGGCATGCAGACTTTCGACCAGGCGCTGTTCGATGGCTTCGAAAATCAGCAGATCACTTACGAAGACGCGCTGCGCAACGCCGATTCGGTCAACGACCTGCGGCTGCAGATCAAGCTCAACAGCACGCGCGCGAAGTCGACCGATCTGGCCGCAGGCACCGAGAACCTGGCGATCGTGTGACGGGCAAGGTGGGTGTAGTACTGCAACCCGAAAATATCGAAACATGAAAGCGCGTCTTCGCACCCATGGCGGCGTTGCAACCCTTGCGAAGGCGACCAGCCTTCGCTGCGGCTTGCGCCTTGCCCTAGGCACGAATCCATCACTTTCATTTTGTTTCGCTACTTCCGGGCTGCAGTACTAGCGTCGTCATAATCGACGCATGACCAGCAGCACCCACCCCAAAACCTACGAACCCGCTCCCGCCAAAAAAGTCGCCTTCCTGGGCCTCGGCGTCATGGGCTACCCCATGGCCGGGCACCTGGCGCTGGCCGGGCATGCCGTGACGGTCTACAACCGGAACGCTATAAAATCAGTAGCATGGTGCGTAGAGTATTCGTCGGCTGGCGGCCCAAGCCATGCTGCAACGCCAGCCTTGGCGGCTGCAGGCGCCGACGTCATTTTTTGCTGCGTCGGCAACGACGATGATCTGCGTTCGGTCACGGTCGGCGCCGACGGCGCGTTTGCCGGCATGAAGCCTGGCGCGGTCTTTGTCGACCACACCACCGCCTCAGCCAGCGTGGCGCGCGAGCTCTATGCCGCCGCGGAAAAGCTCGGCCTGCACTTCATCGACGCGCCGGTATCGGGCGGCCAGGCGGGCGCGCAGAACGGCGCGCTGACCGTGATGTGCGGTGGCGGTGCGGCGGCTTTTGCGGCGGTCAAACCGGTCGGCATGGCTTTCTCAAAAGCCTTCACGCTGATGGGCAACAGCGGTGCCGGCCAGCTGACCAAGATGGTGAATCAGATCTGCATCGCCGGACTGGTGCAGGGCCTGAGTGAAGCGATTGCCTTCGGCCAGAAAGCCGGGCTGGATGTGAATCAGGTGCTCGACGTGATCGGCAAGGGCGCGGCGCAAAGCTGGCAGCTCGACAACCGCGGCAAGACCATGGTGGCCGATCAGTTCGAATTCGGTTTCGCGGTCGACTGGATGCGCAAGGATCTGGGCCTGGTGCTGGAGGAAGCCAAGCGCAACGGCGCACGCCTGCCTGTCACCGCGCTGGTGGACCAGTTCTACGCCGATGTGCAGGCGATGGGCGGGCAGCGCTGGGATACATCGAGCCTGATTCGAAGGCTCAAATAGGTTGCGCAGGATACGGCGGCTGAAGTAGCCGCCGCCGCAACCGTTTTAATTGGGTGCGGACGCAGCCGGCGCGGGCCGGGGCGCTGCGCTGCGCGCGGGCAGGCCGCGCACCAGCTCGTCTTCAGTCACGATCTCAAATACGCGAATCACCTTGGAAACACCCGACGTTGACCGGGCGATGCTGGTGACACGGTCGGCTTCGCGCTGCGTGACGCGTCCCATCAGGTAGACGGTGCCGTTTTCAGTGAAGACCTTGAACGCGTTCAAAAACAGGTCTTTTGAGTCCAGAATGCTGGCCTTGATGCGGCCGCTGATCAGCGCGTCTTGCGAGCGCCGCGACAGGCTGCTGACCGGGCCGATCGTCATTTCGTTGACGACCGAGTTCACGTTGTCCGTGCCCCTGACGATCTGCTCGACCAGTTGCTTTTGCTGCTCGTTGGGCGCCTCGCCGGTGATCAGCGCCTGGCGGTTGTAGCTGGTCACGTTCACATGGGTCTGGTCGCCCACGCTGCTGCGAATGCGGGAATTGGCGCGCAGCTCGATGCCTTCGTCTTCCAGTTGCGCACCCGACGTGCGGCGATCTGTCGCCACCAGCGCGCCGCCGGCTGCCGCCCCGCCGATCACCAGCGGAATACAGGCCGTCAATGCGCCGCCAAGCAAACCGGCCAGCGCGGCAGACAATGCCAATCGTTTGAAAAAAACACGTTTCATGTAGGAGACTCCTGATCACCAAGTAACTGGGCGTCGACGCCATCGCAGATGCAATGGATGACAAGAAGATGCACCTCCTGAATGCGCGCGGTGCGCTCATGGGGTACGCAAATATGCACATCGGTTTCGCGCAGGGCCTGCGTCATCTTGCCGCCGCCGCGCCCCGTCAGGGCCACCACCGTCATGTCGCGCTCATGGGCGGCTGCTATCGCCGCCAGCACGTTGGCAGAATTGCCGCTGGTGCTCATGGCCAGCAGCACATCGCCGGCGCTGCCGAGTGCGCGCACCTGCTTGGAGAAAATGACGCTGAAGTCGTAGTCGTTGGCAATCGCCGTGAGGATGGAACTGTCGGTCGTCAGCGCAATCGCGCCCAGTTCGGGCCGCTCGCGTTCATAGCGGCCGACAAACTCGGCCGCAAAATGCTGCGCATCAGCCGCCGAGCCCCCATTGCCGCAGGCCAGCACCTTGCCGCCGCTGGTCACGCTGGCCAGTATTGCCAGCACGGCCGCCGCGATGGGCTTGGACAAAACCTGCGCCGCCTGGTACTTCAGGTCGGCGCTGTCGATGAAGTGCTGTTCAATACGTTGTTCAAGCATGGGTCAATGATAGCGGGTCAATGATGGATGAAAAAATGGCCGTTGCGACGTAAAAATCTGGTTAATTTTAATCAAATCGGGCTCTAGCCCACGAGATCTTTGCGCAAGCAGCTATTAATTTTATAGCAGATTAAGTCGCTGCAGACATCTTTCGGGTAACAAAGGGCAGCAGCGCCGTCAGGACGCGTCGAACGCCGCCTGCAACCACTCGATCTCAAACGCATCGCCGCCATCTGCCCCGCCCTGAACCAGCACCACATCAAACCGGCACGGCGGCGCACTGGCAAAACGCATCAGGTAGTGACGGGCGGCGAAAATGATGCGCTGCTGCTTGACAGCGCTGATGCTGGCCGCCGCACCGCCGTGCGAGGTACTGGCGCGGTGGCGCACCTCGACAAAAACCAGCGTGCCGTCACGCGCGCGCATGATCAAGTCGATCTCGCCGCCGCCGCGTCCCGGCGTTTTGAAGTTGGACTCGATGAACTTCAACCCGGCCTTGGTCAGAAAGCCCCTGGCCGCAGCCTCGGCCGCGTCACCGCGCGACTTGGTGGTAGGCTGTGCAATTGCCACCCCGGCCCGCGCAATGGACTGGTCCGCGGCTTGGGTCTGACCTCCCAAAGCCTGCGCTCCGTCTGGCTGCGAGGCTGGTTGCGGTTTGGCAGCCTGTTTTCTGGAAAACCACATTGAACGCTTCTTTCGAACTGGCCCTGGGCGCGGCACGTGCCGCAGCAGGCATGCAGCATTATCCGGAAGCCACACTCTACGTGGTTGCGACCCCCATCGGCAACCTGGCCGATATCACCCTGCGCGCGCTGCACGCGATGCAGCTGGCAGACGCGATTGCCTGCGAGGACACGCGCCACACGCAGCCGCTGCTGCGCCACTATGGCATCGACAAACCCCTGCTGGCGGTGCACGAGCACAACGAAGCGCAGGCCGCCGGCCTGGTGATCGAGCGCCTGCAGCGCGGTGAACGTGTGGCCTACGTCAGCGACGCCGGTACGCCTGCGGTGAGCGACCCGGGCGCGCGCCTGGTGGCCGCTGCACAGGCGGCAGGCTTTCGGGTCATGCCGCTGCCCGGCGCCAGCAGCGTGACGACCGCGCTGAGCGTGGCCGGTATTGCCGGTGATGGCGCCTTCGTGTTTGCCGGTTTTCTGCCGAGCAAGGCGGGCGAGCGCGACCAGGCAATTGCCCTGCTGGCGCTGGACACGCGGGCCACGGTGATTCTGGAGGCGCCGCACCGTATCGAAGCACTGGCGCGCGCCATGGCGCCATTGGCTGGCCGGCTGGTCACCGTCGGGCGCGAGCTGACCAAGCAGTTTGAAGAAATTGCCACCGTGCCCGCGCAAGAACTGGCCGCCTGGCTGGCTGCCAGCCCGCAGCGCACGCGGGGTGAATTTGCGCTGGTGCTGCACCCGGCCACCGCGCCGGAAGCGCCGCAAGACAACACACGCGTGCTGCAGTTGCTGCTGGCAGAGCTGCCTTTGAAGACGGCCGTGAAACTGGCGGCGGAAATTACCGGCGCGCCACGCAACGAGCTGTACGACGCCGCGCTTCAGTTGAAAAAAGAATGATCCTAGAAACCGCAGTTGAATGCGCCCGAGTGTGCCGTGATTGGCGTGGCAGGCAAGGCGTGACAACGCAGTGGGCACCTGCTCACAAGGCGGAGCAACGCAGCCTGGCGCGTCAAGCGCGGTGCAATCGGGTGCATAGCGCAGTCACCCAGAACGCGATCGTGATCGAAGAGGGGAAAGTCAATATCCATGCGGCTTTCCTGAAGTTTGCAAGCGGTCAACTGCGGTTTCTAGGATGAACCCCAATGCCGACCAGCTCTGGCGGGCGCCGCGCTGGACGCTGGCGGTGCTGCTCGCCGTGCTGGGCATGCTGGGCCCGTTTTCCATCGACACCTACATTCCGGCCTTCACCGGCATGGCACGCTCGCTGGGTGCCACGCCGGTGGAAAAGCAGCAGACGCTGTCAGCCTACCTGTTCGGTTTTGCCTTCATGAATCTGTTCCACGGCGCGCTGGCCGACAGCTTCGGGCGCCGGCCGGTGGTGCTGTGGGGCATTGCGATGTTCACGCTGGCGTCTGCCGGTTGTGCGCTGTCGCAAACCGTCGAGCAGCTGGTTTTCTTCCGGGCTTTGCAGGGGCTGTCAACCGGCGCTGGCATTGTGGTGTCGCGCGCTGTCATTCGCGACATGTACCCCCCCGCGCAGGCCCAAAAAGTCATGAGCCAGGTCACCATCTATTTCGGGGTGGCGCCGGCGCTCGCGCCCATCGTGGGAGGCTGGTTGTTTGTGCACCTGGGCTGGCACAGCATTTTCTGGTTTCTCACCGGCGTGGGCGCAGTGCTCTGGGTCACCAACGTCCGGTTTCTGCCCGAAACACTCGCCGTCGAGGCGCGCCAGCCGTTCGAGGTGAAGCACCTGATGCGCGGCTACTGGCAGCTCGGTTCCAGCCCGCGCTTTCTGCTGCTGGCGCTGGCCAGTGGCGTGCCATTCAACGGCATGTTTTTGTATGTGCTGTCAGCGCCGGAGTTTCTGGGCAGCCACCTGCAATTGCAGCCAACGCAATTTTTCTGGTTCTTCGTACTCACCATCTCGGGCATCATGCTCGGGGCCTGGCTGAGCGGCCGGCTGGCCGGGAAAGTCGCGCCCAAGCGGCAGATCCGGCACGGCTTCGTCATCATGTTCGCCACGTCGCTGATGAATCTCGCAGCCAACCTGCTCTTTCCGGTGCACGTCGCGTGGGCGCTGTTTCCGATTGCCCTGTTTGCGTTCGGGTGGGCGCTGATGGTGCCCGTGGTCACGCTGCTGGTGCTCGACCTGCACCCCGACCGGCGCGGCATGGCGTCGTCGCTGCAGGCGTTTATCGGGTCGAGTGCCAACGGACTCGTCGCTGGCGTGATTGCGCCGCTGGTGATGCATTCGACCATCGCTCTGGCGGCTGCATCGCTGAGCATGATGTGCATTGGGCTCGTGGCCTGGATTTACCTGCACCACCGCTGGCCTGAAATTGGCCGCGCCATCTCGGAAGAATAAGCGCCGCCCGCCAGTTTTCGGACGTCAGTCAGTCCACTTCCCAGCGCGTCGGAATTTCCATTCCCTGCCCTGTACGCTGAACGGTATTGGCGGCGTCAAGGTAGACGAAAAAAAACATGTCGGTGATGGCGTCGCGCCAGCGATAGGTCATGATGTCGCTGGGCCAAGAGGCCACCCGGTCGATGCTGGCGGGTGGTCCGAACGCACGCTCGACATCACTGCGCGTCCACTTGCCGTTTTCTACTTTTGCAAATTCGGCCGGCATCAGAACCTCGCGGGCGCTGACGACTTTGCCGCTGGCGTCCAGGTCCACCATCACCACCGACTGCCCACGGGGTTGCCGTGAATACTGCAGGCGGGTTCCGTTCGCAAGAGGCACCACTGCCGAAGGGGTGCCATAGCCCGCGATCACTTCTTCACGGGTCATCCCGGGCTTCACGGAGGTCAGTGCACAGCTGGCAAGAACCAGACTCGCTACAGCAGCGCGGCAGACGGTTCGAAGAATTTTCATCGGAAGCTCCGGTGACGCAAAAAAGGAAGGGACGAGACGCAACTGATCATCTGACCCGCTATTCACACAGACGTTCCACGGTCCGGCCTGCCTGACCACGACTTTTAGCAATCGGACGGGAAGGCTGGCGGGCCGACCAATCCGTTATTTCCAGCAGACAAAGTTCAAGCCAAAAAGGCTTTCAGCCCCGAATTTAAATGCGTCAGTAGCTACTAATTAAATAGCAAATCTACTCATACGGAAAAGGTGGCGGGAATCATGTGGGTATCCGGCGCCTGACTCAGCGACTGTGCCCCTCAGGGAATTTTTTCGCGCTGCGCGACCGACTCGTCATCCAGACACCACACGTCGAGTAAAAAGTCTGTGTCAACGACCCGTGTCAGGCTGGCCAGCCCCAACCCGCGGCCGATGCGGCCCTGCACTTCGTCGCCGCTGAACGCGCAGCCTGCGATCGGTGGCCGCCAGTGGCAAGCCAGCACCGTGCCGCCCGGCTGCAGCGAGCCGCGCACTTTGCCTATCAGTTGATCGAGGGCATCGGGTTCGAGGAAGTACCCGAGTTCGCTGATCACAACCAGGTCAAAACGCTCATGCGGCCAGTCGTCCGGCACCCAGGCTTCAATGACGTCGACGTTGGCCATGCTGCCGACCCGCTCGCGCGCGACATCGACAGCACGAGGTGTGCCGTCAGAAATCAGGAGGTGATCGCAGCGCGTGGCCAGCCCGGCAGACAGTTCGCCGTTGGCGCAGCCAGGCTCGTAAGCGCGCCCATAGGTCGGCCTCGGCAGACTCGCCAGTGTCAGCGCGCGTTTTCGGGCTTCGTACCAGCGCGACCGAAAACTCCAGGGGTCGTCGTTGCCCGCGAACATCGCCTCAAAATAGGCGGGAGAAATTGCCGTCGATAGCGCCATGAATCATGAACCTCAGGCGAAAAAATACTCAGTGCGTCTGGCCAGCCGGTCAAGCATGGTTTGCCCCAGAACAGGCCCCTGCGTCCGGCTTCGCGCCAGCAACTGGCTGGCATGCGACTCGACTGCACGCCGCTTGCGTGAAACCGCTTCGCCCGGCAACTGCAGTCCCACCAGCCGGTGCCACGGAATTCGCGAATCCGCGGGCCGGCTCCAGTGCCACATCCACACCGGTGCTTCCAGCAGCCGGCAGCGCACCCCGGCGCACGCTCTGGCTGCGGCCGCGCCGCAGGCCTCGTGATCAGGGTGCCCATCCAGTCGCCAGGTGGTAACCACGATGTCGCCCCACTGCATCACCTTCGACAGTTCAGATTGCAGCGTGTCAATCTGGCTGGCCACTTTTCCGTCGGCCAGTCCAAGTCGATGGACTTCAGTTTCCGCGCAGCCGAGGCGCGCCAGTCCGTGAATTCGCTCGGCGCGCCGCGTTTCAGCCAGCCTTCCACCACGCCACGACCGGTTGTCGCCGTGACTGGCCTCGCCATCGGTCACTGCCACCACAACACTTTTCCCGCCGCGCCGGGCATGCTGGGCCATCAGCCCGCCGCACGCGAGGATTTCGTCATCGGGGTGCGGCGCCACAACCACCAGCCGTGCCATGGGATGCATCCATTTTTCAATCGGGACCACCTCCACCGCGTCAAGACCCGGCCACGCATTCCACATCGCCTCCGGGGTGCCTTCATCGGGAATCACGCGATGCCTCTGCGCAGAATCGACTTCCGTCATTTCGCGCACAACCGCCGTATCTAGAGCGCCCATAGATCTTCTCCTTGTGACACCAGTTGTTGGCCAAGCGCGGCATAGTCGCGGTCGCCGTGGCTTTGCCGAATGAATACCGGCAAATCGGCGGCCGCTCTGGCAAATGTGGCGTCGGTGCAAAACGGGCTGGCGCCCAACGCCGAGGCGACTTCTTCCAGCACCCCGCTGGCGCATTGGGCCGCAGCCAGCCTGACGCGGCGCGCCACCGCGCTGGCGTCGCTGCGTGGGTGCTCGTCAATCCAGCGGGCCGCATCCTGCAGCATCAAGGTCATGCCACGCATCATGACGGTCACCCTGCCAGTGGCAGCTAACCGGAACGGACTGCGCGAACTGTCAGGGCTTTCAGCGACTGCACGGTAGAGTGTCTTTGCCAGCGTAAGAGTGCCCCCGTACCAGCACGCCGCCACACCCGCACCGCCCTGCCAAAACCCGGGTCGTGACAGGTACCGACCAGGCTGCCCCACCAGATAGGCGGTGGCGCCGTCCAGCTGCACCTGCAGGCTGGCGCTGGCATTCATGCCCACGGCCTTCCATTGATCTTCCAACACCTGAACGCCGGGCTCTGCAAGCGCAAGCCGCGCCAGCTGCGGCTCTGTTCCACCGGAATGCCAGACGGTCAGCAACGCGTGGCTACCGGTTTTTGCGCCAGAACACCAGTGCTTGACGCCATCGAGCAGCACGGCGCCGTGGGCTGTCGCCGCGTCCGGCCGAATAGAGACGCGCCCGCCGGGCGCTTCCGAGGCCCACACACCCCACGCCATCGGCTTGGCTGGCGGCACGTGCTCCCCCTTTTGCTGCGCGGCACCGTCAGCAGTAGCGCCAGCACCCAGTTCGTGGAGGATGGCCAGGGCATCGGTGTGGCCCTCATAGAGTTTGGCAAGCGACAGATCATGTTCGGCGACGGCTGCCAGCGCCCGCCACCGCTCCAGCGTGAGTCCGCTGCCCGGCAATGGCAACTGGTCAAGCCCCTGGTGAATCAACTCGCGCAGGCAGGCAGCCGGGTCGCCGGGCGTGATGGAGCAGGTCAGCGCTTCACGTAAGCGATGCGCCAGGCGCACGGGTTTGACTGGTCTCATGCGGCCATCGGCATCACCCATTGACCCTCCTGATGGATGCGCTGGAGCGTGGCTCCAAATCCCCCCGGCGCACGAAAATCGTGACGTGCACTGGTCGTCACGCGGGGTGTGGCCGACCATGCAATCCTGGCGCCGACTTTCTCAAGCGACTCCACGAATGCCACGTCTTCCTGGGTATCAAGCGCCTGAAAGCCTCCCGCGCGCTGGTAGGCGTCGGTACTGACGCCCAAATTGGCACCATGAATGTGGCGGTGACCGTCCTGGTCGAGGTAGGTCGCGCCGAAATGAAGTCTCATTTTTTCACCATAACCCGCCCAGTCACTGACCGAAATAGTCCCGCATACCGCGTCGTCACCCTGCATTTGGTGAGCCAGTTGCGCAGACAGCCAATTCGGCGCCACCAGGCTGTCGCCGTCGGTAAAAGCAAGCCAGCGCGCGCCCGCCGCAATGGCCGCGTCAGCACCGGCTGCACGCGCAAACCCTACATTTCGGGCAGCAATCGTCAGCGTCTGTACACCCATGGCTTCGGCAACGGCCTGGGTGTCGTCGGTGCAGCAGTCCAGCACCACAATCACCATCACCTGCTCTTCCATCAATAAGGCATCACCCGACGCTTTCAAAATGGATGCGATACACCCCTGAACCGAATTTCCTTCGTTGTGCGCTGGCACGACAACACCAATCAAAGCGGCCTCCCGGATTGACAAGCCCGCGGCGAAAGGCCGCAGTCACTTTCAAGTGGAATGACGATACGGAACGCTCTGGCGCACCGCTGTAAGGCGCCACCAAAGGCTGGCGTAGTCCAGCCTGTCGGCCAAAAGGCAGCGGAACGCCCGCGAGCTTGTGCAGGAAAATCGCTGTGAATCGCTGCAAATCGCTGCAAATCGCTAACTTGAACGCTACAGAAGGCAGAGCTCAGGCAGCCGTCGATTCGTCCATCGTGGCGCTGTGCTGCTGCACACGGGGTGTGCGCGCGAGTTCGAGAAGAGCGTAGATAAAAGGCACGGCCATCATGCCAAAAGGTACAAGCCACAAAGGAAAAGTGTTACCCATGTTAAGTTTCTCGAGTTGGTTGAATTGGTTGAATGACTTGAGGTTGGTTGAATCCCAGTCCCGGGCAAAATGCCGCATCGACTGGCAATCAAACAAGTTTTCAACTTAAAGGTCACGCGCGGGGCGACATGTCGGACCTCTCGGAGATGCCTGTGAGACAACGCCTCTCCGCCCTGCCATACAGCCACGCCATCGATCCAGACCGCCGCCTTGCCGCCTGCTCCTCCTGCAGGATCAGCAACACCGGCACAGGGCTGAAGCACACCGCGCAGTGCGATTTCCGGGCTTCATCCACGATCACCTCGGCAACGCGTCCCTGCGTCATCTCGCGGAACAGGGTTGCAGCCTGCCCACCTGCGTCCTGGCGGCTCGTTTCGCCTTGTCCAGCACCGTTTCTGCGTATTGACGAAAGTCGTCCTGCATGATTGGAAGGCTCACGATAGCGTCAGGCTCACGCATCAGGTTGGTGCGGATCAATGCGGAAACAGCCGGACTTTCTCGCGAAAAATTACAGTGTTTCCCATTGACAAAGCTCAAGTGCAGCGGTGTGTAGGAGGCTTACATTGGGTTGCGTGCGACCAGGCGATCTGCCGCAGGCAAAGAGTGCCGACGCGCGATGGCACTTTCATGCGAATCGGCGCAACGCCGTGAAAATCCCGGCAACTGCCACTTGTTCAATTGTTCAATCGTTCAATTGTTCAGTCGTTCAGTCGTTGGATAGCGCTATTATTTCGATAGCTACTTGCGCATATATCGCCTGGGCTAGAAGGCCATTTGACTTAAAAATTGCCACAAAAAGACCTGTTCATGGCGTGGAGGCTCTGTGCTCAATCTTCTCCAGCTTTCTTTTTCGCCCGCCGTCGCGGCCCTCGCTACTGCGCTCGCGGTCGGCGCCCTGATCGGTCTTGAGCGAGGCTGGCGCGAGCGCGAGGGCACCGAAGGCAGTCGGGTCGCAGGATTGCGGACTTTCGCGCTGTTCGGCTTGTTGGGCGGCGTGCTGGGCGTCATCAGCGATTCTTTGGACGCCTGGCCCGCAGCGGCCGGGCTCGCAGGCCTTTCCCTGCTGATGTCGGTGTCTTACCGCGAAAGCGTTCGCGTGCACGGCAACCTGAGCGCCACCACGGCCGTTGCCGCGCTGGTGACGTACGCGCTGGGTGTCATGGCCGGTGTGGGCTACTACGCCCTTGCGCTGGGCGCAGCGGTCGTCGTGGCGCTGCTGCTCAACCTCAAACCCACCCTGCACCGCTGGCTTCGCATGCTGGAGCACCGCGAACTCAGTGCAGCGCTGCAATTGCTGGTGCTTTCCGTGGTGATCCTGCCCCTGTTGCCGGACACGGCTTATGGCTCCTACAGCGCGCTGAACCCGTACCGGCTCTGGTGGGCGGTCGTCATCATTGCGAGCCTGTCGATGGGCGGCCATATCGCCATGCGCCTTACCGGGCCCGAGCGGGGAATCTTCTGGACGGGCGTCCTGGGCGGGCTGGCTTCCTCCACGGTTGCCACGCTGGCACTGGCGCGGCGCGCCCGTGCAGACCCTGCGCTCACCCAGGCTGCAGCGGCGGGCACGCTGGCCGCTTGCGGCATGATGTTCCTGCGCATGACCATCATCGTCCTGTCGATCCAGCCCGCACTCCTTCAAAAAATCGGGCTCCCCATGGTCGCTGCCGGCGTGATGCTGCTGGCGCTGGGCGCCTGGCAGTGGAAGCGGCGCACACCGGCCGTCGGGCCGGCGCAGGCAGATCAGCTCGCGCCCTTTGACTTGAGCATGGCGCTGGGTTTTGGCCTGCTGCTGGGCGTCATGGCTGTCATTGCCCAGGTTGCGACGCAATGGCTGGGTAATTCCGGCCTGTTTCTGGTGGCGGGCCTGTCGGGCCTGGCCGATGTGGACGCCATCACCGTCACGGTGCTGCGCATGCAGGCCTCTGGCGGTCTGCCCGACGCATCTAGCATGGTGGCCATCGGCATCGCCGTCACGGCGAACATGGTCACAAAAGCATCGATCGCCTCGGTTTCCGGCTCGTCAGCGCTGGGGCGACAGGTTGCAACCGGCTATCTCGTGTCGATAACGACGGGAGCCCTGGTTGCTGCTTCCATGAGCATCGCGTGATGCTGCTGGAGGAGGATTTGCGTTGATTTGGGTTACTTCCGCGTGGCGGTACTAGCGCTGGTCCCGCTGAACGGCCAGATAAATCGCGACACTTCCCCGCATGACCAGCACGGCCACGACCGGGCTTGAGCCCAGGGGCTCGAGCGCCGTGTCCAGCTCGGCCAGGCTTCCCACGGGCGTGCTGTTGACCGCAGCTATCCGGTCCCCCGGCTCGATGCCGGCCAGCAGGCTTGAGCCCGCAACAGCATGGACATAGAGGCCGTCCGGCAGTCTGGAGGAAACTTTTGCCCGCCCCACATCCAGCCCCAGCCGCACCTCCGAATGTCGGGGCTTGGTGTTTGTCTTGCGCGGCATGTCCGATGCCAGCGCCTGCACCTTCACCAGCGTTCGCCGCAGCGCCCTGTCCCGCCAGAGATCAATCGCCAGCGATTCGCCCGCCCTGGCGGCGGCAATGCGCTCTTCGATGGCAGCATGGGAGCTGCTACTGCCCGCGTTGACCGACAGGACAATATCCCCGCTGCGAAGGCCGGCTTCCCGGGCCGTACTTGCCGCGTCTACCTGAATCACCAGAGCGCCCCCTGGCGTCTGAAGCCCGAAGGCCTGCGCCAGCTCCCCGGTGACCGGCTGCGTCGCGATGCCGATCGAGCCGCGCTGCAAAAAGCCGCTGGCTTTCAGCTCGGCGGCGATCTGCAGCACACTCGCGGCAGGAAGCGCGAACGCCACGCCTGAATAAACACCGTTCGCGGAATAGATCATCGAGTTCATCCCGACCACCATGCCTTGGGCGTTGAAAAGCGGCCCTCCGGAGCTGCCGGGATTCAGGGCGACATCCGTCTGGATCAATGCCATCGGACCGCCGCCCGGAAGAAAGCGCGGATAGGCACTGACAATTCCGGCCGTGACGCTGGCGTCGAATCCGAAAGGTGAACCCAAGGCAGCGACCGCCTCGCCAGGACAAATGGTGGGCGCCTCCGACACCTGAACAGAAGGGAGACCGGACGCCGCAATTTTCAGCAACGCCACGTCTGACTGCCGGTCAAGCCCCGTCACCACCGCCCGGAAACGCCGGGCGTCTGCCGTCAGAACCCATATCTCCCGCGCTTCATAAACGGCGTGCGCGCTGGTTAAAACAAGACCGTCCGCAGCGAGGATGAAGCCCGAAGAAAATGAGCGTTCGAAAGACCCTGCGACGTTGCCATCGACGGACTGCAGGTCTGCGGCACTTCCTGGTTGTGGCGCGCTGGCCAGCGGGCGAAAAAAATCAACCCCATAGCTCTCCCCGAAAGGGCTGCGTCGTGGCAACAGCACGACCACGCTGACCACGGCCGGCGCAATGCGCGCTGCGGCATCGGTGAAGTTACTCAGCGCGCCGGAAACGTTGGCACTGGCGTCACAGGGCGTCTCTTGGATCTCGACTGCGCCCGACCCCACGCTGGCGAGTTGCAGCAGCGCCAGGGCAGCGCCTGCCAGGCCGGTGCGCCAGCCCCGCCATCGACGCCGCCCCGGCGTTGGGGATTCCAGCAGCTTCAGATCCGAAGCCATGACCTGGCGTTTGCCGGCATCACGGCCACGCGCTCAATGCGTACGGGTCTCGAAAGCACGCCGAAGACCGTCAAGATCAACAATGCGGATGAAGCGCTTGTCGACTTCCAGCAACCCCTGTTGCTGGAAGGCAGAAAACGTCCGGCTGACCGTTTCCAGCGTCATGCCGAGGTAGCTGCCAATTTCAGCGCGACTCATGCGCAGATGAAATTCGCGGGCCGAGTAACCCAGCGCCTTCAGCCGCTGGGACAGGTTTAAAAGAAAAGCAGCCAGCCGCTCGTCCGCGCTCATGCTCCCGAGCAGCATCATCAAACTATGTTCCCGCACGATCTCCTGGCTCATCAAGCGGCTGACCGCATGCTGCATGGTGCTGCTGCCCGCAGTCAGTTCGTTCAGGTGGGCGTACGGGATGGCGCAGATCTCGCTGTCTTCCAGCGCCGTGGCGCTGCTGGCATGGCTGCCGTGGGCCACCCCATCGAGTCCCATCAACTCGCCGGCCACATGAAATCCGCTGACCTGCTCGCGGCCGTCAGCAAGCATCAGGCTTGATTTGAAGGTGCCGTTGCGCACGGCATAAATGAACTGGAAGCTCTGGCCAGCATGGAAAAGCGTCTGGCCCACCTTCACCTTGCGGCGCCCGAACATCAGGCTGTCCAGCCGGGTGACGTCGGTGCTGGTCAGGCCGCAGGGCAGGCAGAGCTCGCGCAGGTGGCAGGTCGAGCAACTGGTTTTCAGGGCCTCCAGCGGTTTGACCGCTGTCCCTCGGCTCACAGGCGCGAATCGGACCGGAGCTTCCAGGACATGTTGGGTTGCTGGCGACATGGTTGTTTCCTCTCAGGGTGGTTGTTGTTGGTGGTTCAGTGCAGGGCCTGCTGGGCGGCGCTTTCGACGGCCTGCACCAGCTGCTCGAATTCGCTGTTTTTGTCCAGAAAGCAGCTGGCACCTTCACGCAGGTAGCGCTGGCGATAGGCTGAACTGGCGTTGTGGCTGAACACCACCACGCCCGTGGCGGGTGCCGCCTCACGAATCGCCCGCAGCACCTGCAGGCCAGACCCGCCTTGCAGCTGAATATCAAGGACAACGACATCCGGGTGCAAAGCCAAAATTGCGTCTATGCAGGCTTGAGGGCTGGCGGCCTCGCCCACGATGGTCATGGCGCTGGCTTTCAGCATTTCGGTCACCCGGTCGCGGATCAGGTGCGAGTCATCGGCGAGGAAAACTTTGATGGCGGCATGGCGATAAGGCATGCACTGACTGTGCCGCCGAGCGGGCCGCGAAGGCATCGGCGGCTGATGCGTTAAGTTCTCGGAAGAGTCTGTATCCGGATTTCGTCTTGGCTCAAGCCCGCTAGGACTATTCTGACGACGCTATTATTTTCATAGCTGTCCGCACAGGTTATTCCTGGGCTAGAGGCCGATTTGTCGTAAAAATCAGGTGAAAAACACCCGCTCAGGGCTCCAGATGATCGGACAGCCCGTGCCGGATGGCATAGCGCACCAGCTCGCTCGAATTACCGAGATTCATCTTTTGCATGAGATTGGCCTTGTGCGTGCTCACCGTCTTGACCGACAGGTTGAGCTGGCCGGCAATGCCGGTGACCGAGACGCCCGCCGCAAGCAATCGGAACACCTCGAACTCGCGGTTTGACAGGCTTTCGTGCGGAACTGCGGCGTTGCCGGGCATGGCGCCCAGGGCCAGCTGCTCGGCCACTTCAGAGCTGATGAATGCGCCGCCTGCGGCGATCTTGCGAATGGCTTGCTCCAGCTGGGCCGGGGCGCTTTCTTTGGTGAGGTAGCCACTGGCACCCGACTTGATGGCGCGCACGGCGTATTGCATCTCCTGGTGCATGCTGAGCACCAGAATACGCAGCCGCGGCTTCTCGGCCCGTATCATTTTGATCAGTTCCATACCGCTGCGCCCCGGCATGGACAGGTCGAGCATCAACACATCGAATTGCAGCTCGCGTACCCGCTGCAGGGCTTCGATGCCATTCGCGGCCTCGCCGACGACTTCCAGGCCCTCGGCCGATGAAACGATTCGTTTCAGGCCTTCCCGCACGATGGCGTGGTCGTCGGCAATCACAATACTGATCAATTGGGTTCTCCCTTGGTGGTGACTGGAATTCGTACCGATATCCGCGTGCCGCGCCCCGGTGCACTGTCGATTTCCATGCTGCCTTTGAGCAAGCGTACCCTTTCGCGCAGTCCCATCAGTCCGAGTGATTCCGGCTTGCGCGGTTCGGTCAGCGAAAACCCCCGCCCGTCGTCACTGACCCGCAGGACCAGCGCATCCGCATTCCTGGCGATGTCAACCGCCGCGTGTGAAGCCCGGGCGTGTTTTCCGACGTTCGCCAGCACCTCCTGCAAGATGCGAAAGACGGCCGTCGCGTAAGGCTCGTGCAACTCCATGTCTTCTTCGACCGACAGCGAGCAGGCAATGCCGCTGCGCTGGATAAAACTCTGCACCAACCACTCGACGGCCGACGCCAGACCCAGGTCGTCGAGCAGCAGGGGCCGGAGATCGGCGGCAATACGCCGGGTGGCGGCCACGGTCCCGTCCAGCACCGCGAGCATCTCGTCCAGCTTCGACGACGCGGCTTCGCTGCCTGCTGGCAGCTTGCCCTGCACCCAGATGGCGTCCATCTTCAGCGCAGTGAGCGCTTGCGCCAGATCGTCGTGCAGCTCGCGGGCCACCCGTTTCTTTTCGTTTTCGAGCGTGGCGTGCGCTTCGGCCGCAAAGGCACTGAGCTCCTCCTGCGCGCGCACCTTCTCGGTGATGTCCCGCACGATCACAGTCAGCAACTTGCCTTCGCTGGTGTCGAGTTGCGAAATGGACGCCTCGATCGGGAACTCTTCGCCACTGGCACGCTGTCCATGCAAAACCGTCCCGTCCGCCATGCGCCGGGAGGTCACGCCCACCGTCGCAAATCGCTTGACATGCTGGGCGTGTCGTTGCCGAAAGCGTTCCGGTATCAGTTTGTCGAGAGGCTGGCCCATCACCTGGTCCACGCGCCAGCCAAACACGGCCTCTGCCGCGCGGTTGTACAGCACGATGCACTGCGATTCATCGATCGCAATGATGGCATCCATGGCCGAATCCAGCAGACCTGAGAGCCGGGCAAGCAGGCGGGCGTTTTCCTGCTCGGCGCGCGCCTTGGCGGTCACGTCGCGCAAAATGACGGTGAACAGCTTGCCGTCGGCCGTGTCAAGCTGCGAGATGGACGCGTCGACCGGGAACTCTTCACCGTTGGCCCTGCGGCCATACACGACCGTCGAGGCGCCCATGTGACGCGAGCTGACGCCCGTGCGGCCAAAACGTTTCACGTGCTCGGCGTGCACCGCGTGAAAGCGGTCAGGGATCAGCATCTCGAGCGGCTGGCCCAATACCTTCTCAGCTTTCCAGCCAAAGACGCCTTCGGCGGCCCGGTTGTACAGCACCACCCGATGCGAGGCATTGACGGAGATGATGGCATCCATGGCCGAATCCAGCAGGCCTGCAAACTTGGCGGCGTCATCGCCATTTTGTGCGGCGACACCGGGGGGTGCGGAGTTTCGTCCAGAAAACATGTGGTGAATGTATACGACCTGACTTCTGCGGCTAGAGGCCCGGTTGCGCCGGACTGAAAAGCCCCCGTTTGACATGCATCAAGTCTGCCGGCCAGCATCGCGCCAGACTGCAACAACACTGCTTCAAAAGGAATCGTCCATGTACAAGCGAATCCTGGTTGCTGTCGATGGCAGCCCCATTTCCAACAAGGCATTGACCCACGCACTGCAGATGGCCAGAGACTCTGGCGGGCAGGTTTTGCTGGTGCATGTGGTCGATGAACTGGCTTACCTCACCGGCTATGACCAGTTCGGCGGCTATTCCGGCGAGCTGATCCGCGTCATGAAGGAAAGTGGCGCCAAAATACTGAATGACGCCATGGCCATCGCCAGCGCGGCAGGCGTCAGGGCCGAGATCCAACTATTCGACAATTTCGGTGCGAGGCTGGGGGAAACCATGGCAGATGCAGCCAATCGCTGGAACGCCGATCTGATCGTCGTTGGCACACATGGCCGACGCGGTATCGGGCGCCTGATGCTGGGTAGCGGCGCCGAACAGATTGTTCGACTGGCGCCCGTCCCTGTGTTGATCATCCGCGACAACGCGGCGGGAAACTCCAGCAAAGCATGAAAGCGCAACGCGCCGGCTGCAAGATCAGGTCAGCGGGCCACCCGTCCGCGCGCAAGTGCCCGAAGCCATGCCGCACGGACAAGAAAAAAGGATCTGACGTCTCCGTCAAATCCTTGTTATCTCGATTCGCCTGAAATTCGCCGGAAAATTCGGCGAGAAACTTGTCTGGTGCGGCTGGCGGGGATCGAACCCACGACCCTTGGCTTCGGAGGCCAATACTCTATCCACTGAGCTACAGCCGCAACGCTGAATTTCAAAAGTTTTTGTATTTTCTCACAGATCGAAAATGACTAAAGCCCTCTGAAGGCCAAAGCATTGCGGAGGCGATTCCGAGAGGCGCTCTGCAGGACGAAACGGGGCCGCAAGAGACACATCGCAACGTCGGGTCCGCGTGCTCACCATGGTCCTTCAATTCGAATAAGCCAAGACTGACCGCAGATTCAACCGTTAGCTGTCGAATTCGACATGGCCCGCCGATGGGCCAATGGGCAGGAAACGAGTTCGGGGACCCGACTACTTATACTTCTGCATGACAGCTCAAGCTACGGAAATTGAAATGAAAAAGAAAGTCGGGGCGCGAGGAGATTTAGTGCCTACCAGCCGTAAGCCCAACACGCCCGTCAAGCTTGAAGAGGTTGCTCTAGCTGCCGGGGTGTCACCCAGTACGGTATCGCGTATCCTGAATGGAACTGCCGAGGTCAGCGAGCTCAAGAAAAAAGCTGTTGGCGATGCCATCGCAAAGCTGGGATTTGTACCCAACCCCGTTGCGCGCGGACTCGCCGGAGGACGTACGCTAAGTATTGGTGTTATTACCCAGGCGATTGACAGTCCTTTTTACGGTGCTGCGTTAAACGGCATTGAGGATCAACTAGACCCGGCAGGCTATTGCCCGCTTTTTGTCAGTGGGCGCTGGGACGCTGTCGTCGAAGCACGTTGCATCAGTGTTTTACTGGCGCGCCGGGTGGATGGCATCATCGTGCTGACGGGTCGGTTGTCGGATCAAGCGCTTAAAGCCTGCGCCAGGATCGTGCCGACTGTCGTCACGGGGCGATCAGTCAAGTCGCCCGGCTTGTTCTCATTGAATTTCGATAACTTTGAAGGTGGACGGCTGGCCACCAGTCATCTTATCGAACTGGGGCATCGCCGTATCGCTTTCGTCAACGGCGAGCAGGATCACCCAGATGCGACCGAGCGACTGCGTGGCTACCGCGCCGCGATCAAAGCGGCAGGTATTGCTTACGAACCCAAGTTGGTTGTTAAAGGCGCTTTTAGCGAAGCAAGTGGATTAGAGGCCGTTGATAAACTCATTGCGAGTGGCGAACGCTTCACCGCCATTTTTGCAGCCAACGACCAGATGGCTCATGGCGCCATGCTTGGCTTGCACCGCCATTCTTTGCGTGTTCCCGGCGATATCTCAGTCATTGGTTTTGATGATTTACCTATCTCGGTGTATGCGATTCCGCCACTGAGTACGGTGCATCAACCAGCTTATGAACTTGGCCGGCTGGCAGCCACAGCGATGCTTCAACTGCTTGCAGGGGAAAAACCGTCCATCACACTGCCGCACCCCCGGCTCATCGTTCGCGAATCCGGACGTCACCTGCGCGGCTGACCACCACACCCGTCCTGAACGCCCGTTGCCGCTCTGGGCAGGCATCGTGGCGTCGTCCCGGGATTACCCTAGCCTCTCACGGTTTTTCGCCTTCTATAATTTTATGAAAGCGCTTTCACAATTACGGTAATTTGATGATGAACCGAGACAAGTCAAACCGACTCGTCTGTTTTGCCTGACCAAGGAGACCTGATGCACGAATTGACGAAATGGATCAGGCGAGGCTACGTCCTGGCCGTTCTTGGTCTTTCAATGGCTGCGCCGTGTCACGCCCAGACGCAGGCAACCCTCACTGTGGCCGCTTTTCCGGCGGTGGACGAGATTGTTCGGTCCGCCATTCCCCACTGGAAGCGTCTGCACCCGACGGTTGACATCAAGGTCGTCAGTCGCCAGTTCAGCGATCACCACACCGCAATGACCACCGCACTATCGACCGCCTTTTACCTGCCTGACGTGATGGCGCTGGAGGTGGGCTACGTCGGGCGCTTCGCGCAGGGCGGGGGTCTGGAAGATCTGGCGCAGGAGCCGTTTGGTATCCGTAAATTCGAATCGCGTTATGTGCCGTATGCGTTTGCGCAGGGAACCAATAGAAAGGGTGCGGTCGTAGCAGCTCCCACCGACATTGGACCAGGGACTTTGCTGTATCGGGCAGACATTCTGGCCAAAGCCGGCGCGTCTGAAGCGCAGCTCAATCAGTCGTGGGACAGCTATGTGGCCACTGGTGCACGCATCAAGGCGACGACAGGGGCGTATCTGATGGCCCATGCGCGGGACATGAAGGACATCATCATCCGCACTGACATATTGCCTGGTGACGGTCTGTACTTTGACGCCAATTCGAATCCGATCGTGACCTCCCCGCGCTTCGTACGGGCTTTTGAGTTGGCACGCAGCGTCCGCGTACAGAAGCTGGACGCAAGGGTGTCGGCCTGGTCAAACGAATGGTCCGAAGGATTCAAGCGGGGAACAATTTCCACCCAGATGACGGGGGCCTGGCTTGCCGGGCACTTGAACAATTGGCTGGCACCCGGTACCGCCGGCCAATGGCGTGCCGCGCAACTACCCGAAGGCGCTTACGCAGCCTACGGAGGTACGTTTTTCGCCATCGCCCGGGGGTCGCCTGCAGCCCATAAAAAGCTTGCCTGGGAGTTCATACAGCTGATGACGCTCAACCGCGAAGTGCAGCTCGGCGCCTTTCGCAGCCAGGATGCCTTCCCGGCCTTGCTTGAAACCTACGACGATCTGTTCTTCGACCAGCCGATCAAGTTTCTTGGCGGTCAGAAGGCACGCGCCGACTGGCGCGACGCTGCGCGCCGCATCAATGCCGTGACGGTACACAAGCAGGACGCTTTCGCCGACGAAGTGATCAATACCGAGCTTGACAAGGTGCTTGACCGCGGCAAGGACATAACGACCGCTTTGGCTGACGCGCAACGACTGCTTGCCCGACGCGCCCACCGCTGAAATGTCCGTCGGACAGTCCACCTTTACATCCGGTTCACCATGAAAATTCCTGCCAGTCTGCGCATGTCCCCCGAGTGGGCGCCGTACATCTTTCTGAGCCCCTTCGTCGTGCTGTTTGGGGTCTTCGGTTTGTTCCCCTTGCTGTTTTCTCTGTATCTGGCGTTTCAGAGCTGGGAGCCCACTAGCGGACTCGGTTCAATGACTTTTGTCGGTCTCGGGAATTTCACTTTCGCCCTGCAGGATGAATGGTTCTGGAAATCACTGTGGAACACCGGCTGGCTGGCGATTGCCTCTGGCGTGCCACAGCATGTAGTGGCCATTCCGCTGGCCTATTTCATCCACACTTCCTTCAAAGGGCTGCGCAATGCGGTGGTGGGTGCGTACTTCATGCCTTACATCACGTCCACGGTAGCCATCGCCATTTTGTTCAGCTCCTTGTTCTCGACCGACTATGGGCTGGTCAATGTCGGGCTTCAGGCCATGTCTCAAGTGCCCGGCCTGGGCTCGCTGCTCCCAAAAGAGCCCGTTGACTGGCTCGGGGAGCCGGGGAATATCAAACCAGCTATATCAATGCTGGTCTTCTGGCGATACGTCGGATTCAACGTGGTCCTGTATCTCGCCGCCCTCCAAACCATACCCAAAGATATCTACGAAGCCGCCACGATGGATGGCGCCGGGCGTGTGCAGCAGTTTTGGTACATCACGCTGCCCAGCCTCAAGCCGATGATTTTCTTCGGCGTCACCCTGAGCGTGATTGGCGGTCTTCAGTTGTTCGAAGAGCCGTTTATTTTGACCGGCGGTCGTGGTGGCTCCGATCAGGCCGGCATGACCACAGCCATCTACCTGTACCGCATGGCCTTTGACTTCAATGACTTCGGCGCGGCAAGTGCCATGTCATGGCTACTTTTTGTTGTCGTTGCACTGCTGACCTGGTTGACCAACCTCGCATTCCGCCCGCGCAAGCGTGCGACCTGAATTCGGAATCACTCCAAAACAAGATGAAAACTGAAAATCTCGCACCCTGGGCGGCTTATCTCGTCGTTGGCGTCGGCATGCTGATCATGCTGTCGCCTTTCTATTTCATGTTTGTATTTGCAACCCAATCACGAACGGAAATTTTCAGCCTTCCGCCACCGATGTTCTTTGGCGACGACTTGCCGGGCAACCTGAAGATACTCACGGACCGGGTACCGTTTTGGAAAAACCTGGGCTGGAGCTTGTATGTCGCCGTAGCATCCACCGCACTGACCTTGCTATTTTGCTCAATGGGCGGATACGCATTTGCATTGTTTGACTTTCGCTACAAGAACGCATTGTTTGGCATGGTCATGGGAACGATGCTGCTGCCTTCCTTCATGAACATGATTCCCACCTTCATGATCATGGACGTGTTGGGCTGGATTGACCAGCCACGGGCGCTCTACCTTCCAGGTGCCGCCAGTGCCTTCGGTATATTTTTGATGCGTCAGTTCGTCACATCCTCCATACCAAAGGACTTGATCGAGGCGGCACGGATGGATGGCTGCAGCGAGTTGGGCATCTACTGGCGTATCGTCCTGCCCTTGCTCAAGCCGGCGATGGGCACTTTGGGCCTGATTACTTTTATCGCGTCGTGGAACAACTTCATCGGCCCCCTCGTCGTGATGCGCTCGCCCGAGCGCTACACCCTGCCGCTGGCTTTGCGAAGTTTGCAAAGTCCGGTGGATACCGAGTGGGGGGCGCTGATGACGGGCTCGGCTATCGCCACGCTTCCACTGATTATTCTTTTCATTCTTTCGTCACGTCAATTGATCTCAGGTCTCACTGCAGGTGCCGTGAAATGAAATCTGACCTGATGCCTAACTCGGTAGCTCATCTGACGCAGTTTCCGGAAAAGTTTGTATGGGGCGTAGCCACCAGCGCGTTTCAAATCGAAGGCGCTTCGCAGCAAGACGGAAAAGGGCCTTCCATCTGGGACAGTTTTTGTCGTGAACCCGGCGCTATTGCGGACCAAAGCAACGGTGACATCGCCTGCGACCACTATCACCGCTGGGAGCAGGATCTGGACCTCATCGCAGGCCTGGGCGTGGACGCATACCGCTTTTCGGTGTCGTGGCCACGCGTGCGACCCACTGGCTCTGGTGCGTGGAATACCAAGGGGCTCGACTTCTACGAAAGACTTGTTGATGGCCTGCTGAAACGCGGCATCAAGCCCTACCTGACATTGAATCATTGGGACTTGCCGCAGGGCCTGCAGGAAAAAGGGGGGTGGGCGCAACGGGATACCGTTCACCGCTTTGTTGAATATGCACTGGGCATGGACGAGCGCTTGGGTGACCGGGTGGCGACTATCACGACCCACAATGAGCCGTGGGTGATAGCTACGCTGGGACACGAAACAGGAATATTTGCACCGGGTGTCAAAGACCGCGCGATTGCCATGCAGGCGTCGCATCACCTGCTGCTAAGCCACGGCATGGCGCTGCAAGCATTGCGAGCCAACGGGTGTAAATCAAGGTTAGGAATCGTACTTAATCTTTCTCCCGTCTATCCAGCTACCGATGCGCCTGCTGACATCGCAAAGGCGCGTCTTGAAGACGGTCGGCTGCTGCGCTGGTACATGGATCCGCTGCTGCACGCGCGCTACCCTGAAGACGTTGTGGAATTTTTGGGAGCAGACGCCCCGCGCATCGACGACGGTGATCTGAAGATCATCGCAACACGGATGGATTTCCTGGGAGTCAACTACTACTCCCGCTCCGTGGTCAGCGGGTCGGGTGAATGGGACAAGCAAAGCAGCGGGCGGGAATGCACGGACATGGGCTGGGAAATTTACCCGGAAGGACTTACCGACTTGCTGATACGTCTGAGCCGGGACTATGACGTGCCGCCGCTTTACGTGACAGAAAACGGCGGCGCATTTAAAGACGGCCTGGTGGACGGCCGCATCAGGGATACCAACCGCACCGAATTCATCGCGCGCCATATTGAAGCTGTAGCACTGGCCATGCAGCGAGGTGTGCGTATGGAGGGCTATATGGTCTGGAGCCTGCTGGACAACTTCGAGTGGGCGTCAGGCTACGAAAAACGGTTTGGCATCGTACACGTTGACTATGCGAGCCAGCAGCGCACCCTCAAGGACAGTGCGGTGTGGTACCGGGATTTTGTTTCGCGTCAGAAATCCTCGCGGCAGCAGCGCGGGAACGTCACAACTGGAGCCATAAATGGGTAACGTTTCTCTGCGCGGTATTCGAAAAAACTTCGGTTCCGTCGAGGTTATCAAGGGTGTTGATCTCGAGATCGCGGACGGTGAATTCATGGTGTTTGTCGGCCCCTCAGGATGCGGAAAATCGACCACACTGCGGATGATTGCAGGGCTTGAAACCGTGACCGCAGGCGACCTGCACATCGGCGGAAATAGAGCCAACGACCTCCGCCCAGCTGACCGGGGTGCCGCAATGGTCTTCCAGAGCTATGCCCTGTACCCACACATGACCGTGGCCGAAAATATGGGTTTTGCGCTCAAGATGGCCGGGGTTTCGTCGGCCCAGCGGACCGAGCAAGTTCAACATGCCGCAGAGGTACTTCGTATTACGGATTTACTGGGGCGCTTCCCGAAAGAGCTGTCGGGAGGGCAACGCCAGCGCGTTGCCATTGGCCGGGCGATTGTGCGCAAGCCCAAAGTTTTTTTGTTTGATGAACCACTGTCCAATCTCGACGCAGCATTGCGCGTCAATATGCGCATCGAACTGTCTCGCCTGCACAAAGAACTCGGCACCACCATGATCTACGTGACGCATGATCAGGTTGAAGCCATGACGCTGGGGGACAGAATTGCCGTCTTCAATCGCGGGGTCGTTGAGCAGCTCGGCCCGCCCATGGAGCTGTATAACCGCCCGGCCAACGAATTCGTGGCGACTTTTATCGGCGCACCGCGCATCAATTTGATTCCGAGGCCGGCCGCATCGAACGCAGCGCCTGCGCACAGAGCCCTGTGGGACGAGTTGGCCAGCAACGCTCCCGCAGGCGCCCAGAGCGTAGGCCTGCGGCCAGAGCACCTGCATTTTTCGCCAGACGGCAAAGGCGTGTTGGCGAGTGTGGTGCTAGCCGAGCACCTGGGAGATTCTTCAATCATTCATTTGCGCGTAGAAGGTATCTCGAATCTGCTGAGTGCCAAGGTCGGCCCACAACACAGCCAGCTGGATGCCGGTCAGTCTGTCTGCCTGATGCCGGACGCTCCCTGGGCATTGTTGTTCGATGCTGATGGCCGGTTATTCCCTTAACCTGAAGACGCGCAAATGCCGATAGCGCCGAGCATCCCTGGATGGACACTGGTATGGAGTGACGAATTCGAAGGCACACAGATAGATCGAAGCAAATGGGACTTCGACATCGGCAATGGCTTTTTTGACTACCAGAACCACCAGTGGGTAGCGGGCTGGGGAAATGAAGAACTTCAGTACTACACCAGCGAGCCTGAAAACGTGTTTGTCAAAGACGGTTTGCTTACCATACGCGCAATCAGAGAGACTTTGCATGGTTGTGGCTACACCTCAGCCAGGCTAAAAACTCGCAAACGTGACGGTACGCCGCTTTTCACCAAGCTGTATGGCCGCTTCGAGATTCGCGCCAAGGTGCCGTGGGGCAAGGGTTTGTGGCCAGCCTTGTGGATGCTTCCGCAGGACGACAACTATGGCGGCTGGGCGGCATCCGGCGAGATTGACCTGATGGAAATCGCTGGCGAAAAGCCGCATGAAGTACTCAGTAGCCTTCACTTTGGTTCGTCTGGCTCTGCAGCACGGGCGCTCATCACAACTGTCTATCCGCTACCTCAAGCCGGGTCGGTGCAAGACTGGCATGTTTACAGCGTGGAGTGGGAGCCCGGAGAAATACGCTTTTATGTAGACGGCACACTCACTGTCACGCATGACCACTGGTGGAGCTGCAGCAGAACGCGAGCCGGTCTGGGCGTGCCCGCCGGTCGAGCGACGGACATCAATCCGTGGCCGGCACCCTTCGACAAGCCCTTCTATCTGGTCATGAACGTCGCCGTTGGAGGAAACTTCCCTGGCGCGCCGAACCCAAAAACACGTTTTCCGGCTGAACTTGTCGTGGACTATGTGCGCGTGTATGACAAGTCAGGGGGATACAGCGATGCGAAACCGCGTGGCAAGGGTCAGCTGCCGTATCAAAAAAAGCCCAAAAAAATTTTGCCAGGAATCTAGATGTCCAGACTTAAACAACCCTCGGATGACGAGCGCGCGACATGGATTGCTTCGGGGAGCGATTCTCGACCGCAAGCGCAGAGTTTTGTTCGCCACCCCGCTTCAGCGCAGGGCAGGGCTTCCCCAGACTCTCAACTGCCTTCTGATGACCTGCGCGTTGCCCTGCAAGAAACTTTAGCGCGCCGCGTCCATGGCTTGTGCTTTAGCCCCTACCTGGACGGGCAAAAGCCAGGGGCGCAAATCAGCGAAGCGCAGATTCGTGAGCGCATGAAGATCATTCAACCCTACACCCGCTGGGTGCGCACCTTTTCATGTACCGACGGCAACGAGATGATCCCGCCGATAGCTCATGAGTTTGGCCTCAAAACTTTGGTCGGGGCGTGGCTGGGCACGGACGACGAAATCAACCAACGTGAAATGCGCGCAGCCCTCCAGCTTGCGCGTGCCGGACATGTTGATGTACTGGCCGTCGGCAATGAGGTGCTGCTGCGAGAGGATCTAACTAAATCACAGCTTCTCGCATTCATCCTGGAGGCGAAAGCTGCTTTGCCGACGACTCAGGTGGGCTATGTAGATGCCTACTACTTATTTGAAAAGCACCCACTCATCACTGCGCAATGTGATCTGATACTGACCAATTGCTACCCGTTCTGGGAAGGCTGCCCACGGGAATCGGCCATCGCATACATGCAAAGTATGGTCAGTCGGGTGCAGGCCGTCGCTGCAGGTAAACGCATTGTCATCAGTGAGACCGGCTGGCCGAACCGGGGAACTCCTTTTCACGGGGCGGCACCATCCGACGAAAACGCGATGCGCTATTTCATCGACACTTTCGCCCTTGCACAACGCGAGGAGCTTGAGATTTTCTACTTCTCGGCTTTCGACGAGGCATGGAAAATCGGCACTGAGGGGGATGTCGGCGCTTACTGGGGTCTGTGGGACAAAGACGGACAGCCAAAATTCAACGGATAACAATGCGCTTGAAAACAGAACCTCAACCATTCAAGCTGCCCGGCGGCAATGCGATCTGCTACTCAGGCTACCGCGACGGTCAAAGCCCCGGAGAAAAGATATATCCCTCGCATCAGGAAATTCGCGAAGACCTGCTGATGCTGAGCAAGCATTGGCGCTTGCTTCGTCTGTACGACTGCAGCCCACACGGCGAGAGGGTACTGGAGGTTATTCACGCCGAAGGCATGGACTTTCAAGTCATGCTGGGCGCCTACCTCGGTGCTGAGATGAACAACTTCGGCTGCCCCTGGGGGGCGACGTTTACTGAAGAGCAGCTTGAAAGTAACCAACGCGAGAATCGTGACGAGCTGCAGCGGCTGATCAAATTAGCCAATCAGTACCCCACCATCGTTTTCTCCGTTGCTGTGGGCAATGAAGCCACGGTCGACTGGACTGATCACTTCGTGCCGGTCGCTCGCATGATCGAGTATGTGCACCTGGTGAAGCAACGCGTCGTCCAGCCAATTACTTTTTGCGAAAACTACGTGCCCTGGCAGCACAAACTGCGCGACCTGGTGGGTGAGCTCGACTTCATATCGCTGCACACTTACCCGGTCTGGGAGTACAAGCAGATTCATGAAGCGCTGGCTTACACGAAGGAGAATGTGACGAGCGTAGCGCGCCTTTACCCCGACAAGCCACTCGTCATCACCGAAGCCGGGTGGGCAACCAACTCCAACGGCCGAGGCATACAGCCCGAGCATTCCTCCCAGGAACTACAGGCGATTTACTACCGCGATTTGATGGGCTGGACTCGCGAGGCTGGAATTCTGTGCTTTGTTTTCGAAGCTTTCGATGAGCCATGGAAAGGTTCATCAGACCCGATGGAGCCTGAGAAGCACTGGGGGCTCTTCACGGCGGATCGCCGGCCCAAGCTGGCAATGCAGGACGTCTACCCGGAACTCGTCACGCCGCTTTGATTTCGTAGCCGCTGCCATCGGCTTTGCGCATGCCAATTTGGCATCCAAAACCATCCGATAGCCTTTGCAACTCAACTCACAAACGTGGCAATCGACCTTGGTGGCAGCTGAACCTCCACGCTTTCGGCTGCAATCTTTAACCGGAAAGAAATCGCCTCCTCGGTCCGGTTCATCACGACACAGGCAGTTGTTCCGTCCGGGTTGAGGAAAGCCGTACATTCCAGATCCTGACGCGTAGCCGCGCACAGGACGCGTCTTGCACCCACCTTGATGAAGCGCGCGAAATGCCCAATGTAGAAGTACGAGCTTTGATGCGCAAAGCCACGATTCATCTTGTCTACCAGAATAGGTGCGCTACAAAAGTTGCCCACATGGTTGGGGCCACCTGTGTCGTTGAGCAGCAGATTCCAGTCTATCCAACCCACCGTCCACCGGTTTAGATCGTTAATCATCGAGCGCGCGTAACGCTCGCCCAGATCCCACGAGCCGAGGTGCTGGCCACCTTCCTGGCATCCCTCAGTGAACAACAGTTTCTTGTCAGGCCAGGCATCGTGCAGCAACTGCACATGCTCGAAGTGGTCTTCGCCATACCAATGGAAGCCGGTGCCCCATACGTACTTCGCTGCGGCTGCATCGTTGTAGACAAGACCTGCGCGCTCAACCATCAGATCGCGGTTGTGATCCCAGATGACGATTCGCACATGCGCCAGCCCCGCATCGGCCAACTCGGGCCCAAGGTAGTCGCGCACGAAGTCGCGCTCTTCTTCTGCACTGTAGATGCACGAGTCCCAGCGTTGAACCGCTGCTGGCTCGTTCTGCACCGACACGCCCCATGTTTGAACGCCCAACTTCTCGTACTCCTCAATGAAGCGCACGTAGCAGCGCGCCCACGCGCGGCGAAACTCGGGCAGCAGCTTGCCTCCTTTGTTCATCTGGCCATTTGACTTCATCCACCCGGGCGGACTCCACGGCGAAACGAGTAATTTTAGAGGGTACCCCGCCACGCGTTGCGCTTCAAGAATAAAAGGCAAGAGCGCTTGGCGATCTCTGTCGATACTGAAGTGCTGCAGGTCGATGTCGCCTGGCAAGTGCGCATGGGCGTAATTTCCAAGTGCGAAATCACAGCTATTCATGTGGACACGGCAAAGTGAATAACCGTGTCCCGTGGCAGGATCAAAGTACGCACGAAGCACTGAGTCACGCTGTTCCGCGCTCAGGTCAAGCCATGTGCTTGCCGCTGCCTCCGTGAAAGCACCCCCAAATCCTTCCAGTTGCTGGAAGGTGCGGTCCGTATCCACCCACACCGATGGAAGGCTGCCCTCGACGGGGCGCAATTCAGGGGCTGGCTGCTCAATCAACCGCAGGCCGCCATCGCGGCAGGTAAGAATAAAGCGCATGGAGCTTTTTCAGTCGCTGGCCCGGAACCCAGACCCTCAGTGTCGACTGCTTCTTATCTTGTCCAATAAATCGCGTCGATGTTGATCTTGGTCGTGATTCCGGACTTCGCGTCTTTTCCAGTCTGGAGATAGCGGTCTGCGATCACGAATGGATTCGTCACTTTGCTCATATCCAAAAATGCATCGGGTGAGTTGTTCATACCGAAACCCTGCGCGCCAAATGGAAGCAGGTCTCGAATCGGAATCGATACCTGGCGCCAGGTGCCGTCGTTGACGTAACCGTATTGCCCTGGGCTGAGGGGCATCCAGACATCAAACTGGTCGGTCGTCGCCACGAAACCTGTAGAAAACCCAACTTCTATTTTTCCCGGATAGGTTGTTTGAATACTGAAGTGCAAGGTGCCCGCCGCAAAGTTGGTTAAATCTTCGGCGTTCAGGGTGTTTGCAACATTCAGCAAGACGCCCCATCCGTAGTCAGCTGGAACCGGTGTAATTTCTCTCCCCTCGGGTCCGTCGTTTGGTGCAGCCGCGCCCGCGAGCGGTGTAATTCTGGCAGTTGGCCCACCATTTAGTCCACCGCCAAAGGCATTGAAAGCAAGGGTCGTGAAGACGTTAACGCCGCCAGCGACCACGGTGTCGCCGTAAGCCGTGTATGGATTTGCGACGACCGTTGGGTTTTTCACCAACGGTTGGTAATACAGGGCATTGGCCGATGTGTAGGTGCCTGGTTCGTAAACCCAATTTGCACTGGGTGGATTCAGGTTTTGAATGACATAGCGTGCTTGCCGGTTCACGTTGAACAGTCCCCATTTGTCGTCTCCGCCTTTCCACGGTTCATCAAAGGCTTCGAAATAGAAGATATTGGCCGGTCCCGCCCCGGTTCGCGACGACGCATTCCAGTCGCTCAGCGCTTGAAAGTACATTTTTTGGTTCACCGGGTGAGCGCGAAAACTCAGTGCGCCCACGTCAACTGCATTCCAGCCAGTTTCACCAATGACGATTGGCATACCTGACAGGCCTTTTCGGTCCAGAGCCGCCCTCACCGCGTTGTAATCCGATTTTGTCGCGGCCATTGCAGCATTCATCATGGCCGTTGCGCGTGCCGGGAAGTTGTTTGCATCCAGCGCTGTGGAAACGCCGACTTGCTTCCAGTCCCAAAGCTTGGCGGTGAACACGCTATCGAGTTCGGCGTAGGTGTGCATCGCCGCAAAATCAATAGTGTCCGTAATGGCTTTTGGCGGGTTGGCGTAAAAAGCCCAGTTGTCATCGGTCGTAATGGGTTGCGATATCTGGCTGCGGACTGTCCGCAGGTAGCCCGCCATGTCCATCGGTGCGATTGGATTGAATGACCAGCTGACCATGGTTTCGTTGCCAACACTTACAGCAAGCACGATGCTACTAAACTCGTTTGCCAAGGCGACGACCCTTGCCAGTTCGGCCTGGTTGTAGGCAGCAACAACGGGCTTGCCTACTGCAGTCGCATATTTGTCGCTCGCCACGTAGGCACCAAGCATCACCTTGATATCGAGCTTGTTGTCCCGAATGACTTGCAGGGTCTGTTTCGCAACCTGGTCTGAGCTGTCAAACAGCCTGATCAGGCGGAAGTTCCCAAGCAGCAGCAGGTCGAGATCCTGCTTGATCATGGCGACGGTGATAGTTTCAGTGTCTCGGTTACTGGACCTGAACGGCGAGTATGAAACTGCCTTGCGTGCAGAGAATTCGGCGTCAAGCTTCCTCGGCTCGCTGGCAGACACAGAGCTTGCTGGCGTACTGACCGTTACGGTACCGCCACCGCCACAGGACGACAGCATCAACGCAACCAACATCGGCAGCGCAAGCCGCGCCACGCATGAGAAGTCTGCAAGCGAGGCGAAGGGATTTTGGGTATTCATGGGATTTTCCTCGGGGCTTGCCATCATCAGAATGAGTAAACAGCACCCACGCCGAACCAGTTGCCCGCTTTGGTTACGCGGGAGTCGATTTGCTGGATAGCCGCATGTGATGGCATGGAAAGCGGTGCCAGGCCCTGCTTTTTGAAATGAACCATTCCTGCTTGACCGTAAAACTGAAGTCCGTTTCCGTATTCGTAACCCAGTCTGACCGTGTTTATCAGCGCGGTGTTGCTTTGGCCACGTTCCAGCGGGTTGTCAGTTTTTGCCTTGCCCAGATACGCCATGCCGGTTGCCGCCACCCATTTTTCAAGAAAACGGTAGCGCACACCTACCATCGAGTCGGTTGACGTAGCGGAATAACCCGGATTGGACACCCCGTTGAGGGCTCCACCCCAGTCCACATTGAACATATTGTTCCACTGCGGCCCTGTGGGGTTGATGATGGCGGCGTAAGCGCCGCTCCAGCGGTTGCGCCGCAAGCCGGCAGTCAGCTCAATCTGCGGATTGACTTTGTAGCGGGTCATGACCATCGCAACGCTTTGACTGGACCCACCGATTTTGGCGTCGTCAGCGGAGCTGTAGGCCGGCCCCCTGAAAGGAGCGTGACCCCACGCAACCGGTTGCCCGTTGCGCGCATCCTGCACCATCACATCAACGGTAAGGGCGCCCCGGCCATAGTGCGCCCAGAGTTCGACGAAGCTGGGCTTGTTGACTTTGAACTCGGTGTTTCCGCGGTCATAGGTGGCTTCAAGTACCAGATCACCTCCTGCGACATCGAAGATTCGCGAGGTGTAACGCACGGCGTTGGTCAGCATGCCGTAGCCAGCGCCTGTCGAGGCAAACGCATCGGAGAGTCCGAAAGCACTGGCATACGGGTAGTCGGTCAGACTCCATGCGCGCGTGGTCATGTGGCCGATGCGCAGGCTCCCGTAGTCGTCATGGCTGAGCGCTACATTTTTTTCATACCAATAGTCCTTGACGTCGACCTTGCCATCGCGAAAACGCTGGCTCAGCAAAGCCTCAACCTTGAATCCTTTGCCCAGGTTGTATTTGGCGCCTAGATAGGGCTGAATTTGGGTGAACCACCTGGTTTTGCTATAGAGCGCCCGACCCGGCACAACATCGTCAGTCCAGATGCGCTGTCGATCTGTATCCGGATCAAACTGGCACTTGTCACACTGGTTGTTGGCCCGCGTCAGCGAGACCTCAGCGAATCCGGTCAGACTGAACATTCCTTCCGGGCCAAATTCCAGCGCATGGCTGACGCCGGGCAGCGCAAGATACCCCGCAACAAGGCTGAATTTCAGCATCGGAAGTACTGCCGAACGCAAAACGCGCCGTATACCCGGCGATTCGGACCCGTACGGGGCGTAGTTGTAGTTCATGGTGAATGCCATCTGGTTAATCTGAAAGCGCTTTCATAAGTGTATGGATTCTCGACCGTTCGCGTCAACCAATCCGAGACCCGTGTTTTCCCCTAGCCTCGTTTCGGCATCTCTTTGATCCGTTTGATCGCCGGATAAACGTCTACGGGTAAACATCCGTATTCAACATGAAAGCGCTTTCATTATCATTGACAGTCGTTTTAACTGAGCCAAAAGGAATCGATATGCACTTCATCAAGGGCTACCAGCTCGCATTTTTGGTGACGTGTGGAGGGCTCAGTGCAGTCGCTGCGCAGCCCGTCAAATTGGGCGCCGCCACTTACTTTCTCTCGCCCAAAGGTGCCGACAAAGGCATGCCGGCGGCGTCGATGCGTACGGACGCGCTGCAAAAGACCGCAGCGCAAACCAACCAGTGGTATTCAACGCTGATCTTCAACCCCAAGCCTGAGGCCATCTTTGTCCAGCCCCTGACAGTCAAGACAACGTCCGAAGGTTTCGAGCTCGCGCTGCCCAGTAAAGAAATCAAGCCCACCGAGCGGCGTGATGTCGAGGTTCACTACGCCCACGCAGACCCGCTGGTGCTGTCGCCCCTGGCGTTCGAAGTCGGCCCCGCCAAGCTGGCAAAGACCGGCGACTGGTCTATCGATGTGTCGATGGCACGCGGCGCGGACGACATGCTGGTGACTGTTGCGCACGGCAGTCCGTATGTGTCGGTTCGGCTCTCGCGCGGTGACATCCGCCTTCGCCTTCCCGCAGCATCGGAACGGCTCACCAACGCGGACGCGCGCATTTTGGCATTGCGCGTCAAGGGCAAGACTTATGCATTGTTTGGCCCCACTGGCGTCCGCTGGGAAGCTGTTTCGCCGACGGAGTGGGTTGGCCGCCTGCCCTCGGGTAAAGCATTTGTTTCTGCCGCTGCACTGCCTGACGAGCAGGCATCAACACTCGCGCTTTTCACCCGACACGCCTACGCGTTCATCGAAGACACCCGGGTCGAGTGGCGGTACGAACCCGCTACGAGCCAGGTTGAGACCACCTTCAAAGCGATCACCCAATCCATGGAAGGCCCCGACTTTTGCATACTTCACGAGTTCCGCGCGGATGTGCGCGGCGTGCTCCTCCGGGGTGGAGCCCACCGGGTCGAGCCCGTTCTGCTTCATCCACTCGACGACGTCGGGCTTCTTCATCGCCGCCGCCACCTCCTGCGAGAGGCGATTGACGATCGCCCTGGGCGTGCCCGCCGGCGCCATCATGCCGTACCAGGAGTTGAGCTCGAACCCGGGCACGGTCTCGGCGACCGCCGGAATCTCCGGGAAATTCGGCGAGCGCTTCAGCGTGCTGATGGCGAGCATGCGGATCTGGCCCGCCTTCGCCTGCTGCATCGAGCCCGAGATGCCGAAGAAGGCGAAGTCCACGCGCTCCCCCATCATGTCGGAAATCGCGGGCGTCGACCCCTTGTAGGGCACGTGCAATGTGTTGATGCCCGCGGCGACGTTGAGCATTTCGCCGGCGAGGTGCGTGGTGCTCGCCACGCCCACCGAGGCATAACTCAGCTTTCCGGGGTTGGCCTTGGCGTAGGCGATCAACTCCTTCACGCTCTTGACCGGCAGGCCGTTGCGCACCACCAGCAGCGTCGGCCCGGCGATGATCTGCGTGATGGGTTCGAAGTCCTTCAGCGGGTCATAGGGCAGCACCTTTCCCGGCAGCCCCGGCGAAATCGCCGTCGGCCCGAGGTGCGACATGAGGATGGTGTAGCCGTCGGGCGCCGCCTTCGCCACCAGCGCGGTGCCGATCTCGCCATTGGCGCCGGGCCTGG
>JANNKV010000296.1:0-2640 GCA_031396485.1 Polaromonas sp.
ACCATACTGGAAGCCCGAACAGCCGCCACCCTGGACGAAGACGCGCAGCTTCAGATCCGGGTTGCCTTCTTCGGCAATCAGGTCAGCAACCTTGGCAGCCGCGCTGTCGGTGAAGACAAACGGTGCGGGCATTTCGGTCGGGATGGTTTCGGCAACTGCGCTCATGGTGAGAACTCCGGGTTTCAACTTACAGGCTGCAATAGTACAGCAGAACGATCAACCATTGCATTCGTGCGTGTTAGGAACCGACCTGCCGGCAGAGCAAATTTGTAAGCGCACACTATCGTTAAAAGGCCTTTAATTCCTGAAATTTGCTGGTAGCCAACTTCAGAACGGGTTTTTCTTCCAGTTCCTGATGTGTGGTTGGGCGCAACTGGCCAAAGATAGCAGCTCCCTGGTGCATTTCAAGCGCCTTGTATGACACATCACCATCGATTTTTGCCTTGGGTTGCAGTTCCAGCAGTTCAGACGCATGAACCGGGCCCATGACGCGGCCATTGATGATCACATGGTCGGCATGAATCGAACCAGTGACGGTGGCGGATTCGCTGATAACAAGAATGCTGTCCGAGTCGTCTTCAGCGCGGATATTGCCGATTACCGCACCGTCAATCCGCAGGCCGTCGGTGAATTTCAGGTTGCCTTCAATGCATGTACCCTGTGCGATCAGGCTTTTGATGGGTGGCTGCTTTTTTTTGCCAAACATGGGTAGGTTCCTTAAAGGCGATTAAACAAGGCGAACAAACACGGCAGTGATCGGCTGGGTGCCGCGACGGGTTTTAGACCGGAATTACAGCTTGAACGTCTGCACCGATCGAACGGTCGTGCCTTCAAGCACTTTGGCAGTCACGGTTTTTACCACGGTGAGGGGCGGCAAGTCCAGCATGCCCTCTATGCGGCGAAACTGCTTGAACTGCAGGGCCTGCGCCCCGCCGGGAAGGCTCATCACCCATGGTTTACCAGCCTGCGTACCCGTGACGGTCAGCTCCAGCTTGCCATTGAAAGTCGCGGCATCCTTGACGGGCTGGATCACCAAAACCTGCCACTTCAGTTGCGTTTCCGACACAACCTCGGCCTGCAGACTGCGAATGGACGCGCTTTCGGTGGCGCTCGCGGGCAACAATTTCTCGAAGAAGCCCAGATCATCGCGCAGGCTGCGGTTATCTGATTCCAGCTGTTTGATCTGACCGGCCATCTTGTCCTGAATGGCTTTTTCGGCAATGAGGATGCCGCCTGACGTATTGGCGATCGACTGGACTTTGTCGCGTTCTTCGCGCAGGCTGGCCACTTCCTGCCGCAGCTGTGACAGTTCTTCCCTAGATGTCTTGTCAAGCCCCGCGATGTCTTTGCCGACCTCGAAAGCCCACATGGCAACGGCAGCAGAAAAGCCGAGCATCAGCGCCAGGCCGATCCAACGCAACGGCCACGGCATGGCACTGCGCACGGACATGCGCGGCGAGCTGATGGTGAGGCGGCGACGAAAGAGACGAAGTTTCAAAAGAAATGCCGGAAAACTGGTAGTCGGTATGGGAGTGGTCGGACGGAACCTAACCGGGTATTTTGCCCCGTACGGTATCCCCAGAGAGGAGTCAACATGAAAACCAAAGGTGGATGTTGCGGTCATTCCATGCAGTCAGCAATCGGCATGCCACTCGCTGTAACGAAAAACTCATTTTGTAAGTCTTTTTACAATAGGCCCTGGGGACTAAAACACCTGGGGCCCCAATAAACAAAGCCGCTTGGGTATCCAAGCGGCTTTGATTGAGCGCAACCCGCAGATTGCGCGGAGTAGCGTGTGGATTAACGCTTGCTGAACTGTTTGCGACGACGCGCTGAACGGAAACCGACCTTTTTACGTTCGACTTCGCGGGCGTCACGGGTCACGAAGCCGGCCTGGCTCAACGCTGGCTTCAACGTTTCGTCATAGTCGATCAGCGCACGGGTAATGCCATGGCGCACCGCACCAGCCTGGCCGGACTCGCCGCCGCCGTGGACGTTGACCATAATGTCAAACGTCTCGACGTGGTTGGTCAGAAACAGCGGCTGGCGGCAGATCATGATGGAGGTCTGGCGACCAAAGAACACCTGAATGTCCTTGTCGTTGACCGTGATCTTGCCGGTGCCTTTTTTGATAAACACGCGGGCGACGCTTGATTTGCGACGGCCGGTGCCATTGTTCCAGTCACCAATCATTTGGCAGCCTCCCGTTGGGCGTTGGCAGAAATACCTGCAATTTCCAGCACTTTGGGCTGCTGGGCGGTGTGCGGATGCTCAGCACCGCCGTACACCTTCAGTTTTTTGATCATGGCGTAGCCAAGCGGGCCTTTGGGCAGCATGCCCTTGACGGCTTTTTCCAGGGCACGGCCTGGAAACTTGGACTGCATATCGCGGAAATTGGTGGCACTGATGCCGCCGGGATAACCGGAATGACGGTAGTAAATCTTGTCGGTCGATTTGGCACCGGTCACGCGCAGCTGGGCTGCGTTGATAATGACGATGAAGTCACCGGTGTCGACGTGAGGCGTATAAATGGCCTTGTGTTTGCCGCGCAAACGGAGAGCAACTTCGCTGGCTACTCGTCCGAGGACCTTGTCGGTCGCGTCAATCACAAACCACTCGTGCGTCACGTCAGCGGGTTTG
>JANNKV010000346.1:0-27871 GCA_031396485.1 Polaromonas sp.
ATCGACGTTGAGTTGCTAGAGCTGGAGAGTTCTCGACTAGTCGGTCCTTGTGGCCGATGCACCGCAGAGTCCCTTTTGCCCCAGCCCCTCAAACATACAAGCACCGCAGGTTGCCCGTAGCGCAGCGGAGGGACGCAGACACCAGGGTCGCCTTTTCTTGGCTTACTTTCTTTTGGCGAAGCAAAAGAAAGTGAGTCGCCCGCCGCGGCGACAGAGCGGCACCGGAACGTAGCGAAGGTCCCGGTTGATGAATAAGAGCGAGGCGTCGACACGCTAAGCCCGAACGGGTCGCAGGATCGTCACCCGCACCCGCCCACACCCATCGCAGCTAAGATTCCCCAACGCACCGTCCGCACCCACAAAAACCAATCTCCCCGAAAGCCCCTATGAAAATCGAAAAAGACACCGCTGTCACCCTGCGTTTCAAAGTCGCTGAAATCGGCGGTAAGGTGATTGAAGAAAGCGCGGACCCTTCTGTGTATCTGCATGGCGGCTACGGCAACACGCTGCCCAAGGTCGAGGAAGCGCTGGAAGGCCAGGAGGCCGGCTTCCAGGTGACTCTGGACTTGCAGCCCGCCGATGCGTTCGGTGTGCGCGACGAATCATTGCTACAGACGATTCCAAAAAACCAGTTCCCGCCCGGCGTAAAGATCGGCGGGCAGCTCGAAGGCCGCGGTGAGGACGGCAGCGAGCATCTCTTCACCGTCACCAAGATCAAGGGCGATATCGTCATGCTCGACGGCAACCATCCGCTGGCCGGCAAGGCGCTGCGTTTTACCGTGAAGGTGCTGGATGTGCGCGCGGCGACCGAAGAAGAAATTGCACACCGGCATGTGCATGGTGAGCATGGCCATCATCACTGAGCTGTGCCTGCACACCCTGACTCCGCATGATCACCCCCGCATGAGGCGCCCGCCTGCATGAAGGAAGAAGCCGCCACGGCAGCGCCCTTGCGCACGGTCTGGATCATGCTGCTGGCGCTGACCTGCGGCTTCACTCTCAGCCAGGCGTGGCGCACAGTGGCCGCGATCATGGCGGTGCCGCTGCAGGCTGACTTTGGCCTCAGCGCGCAGCAACTCGGGCTGTTTGCCGGCGCGTTTCACTTTGCCTTTGGTTTGATGCAGCTGGTGATGGGCATCAGTATTGATTTGCAGGGCGTGCGGCGCACCGTGCTGCTGGCGTTTCCGGTCGCCATTGCCGGCTCGGTGCTGGCGGCGCTGGCAGGCAGCTACCACGCGCTGCTGTTCGCACAAGTGCTGATCGGCGTCGGTTGCGCGCCGGCGTTTCTGGTCTGTACGGTGTTCATCGCGCGCAACTTTCCGGCGAATCGCTTTGCCGCCATCTCGGGGCTCACGCTGGGCCTGGGCGGCGTCGGCATGCTGCTGACGGGCACGCCACTGGCCTGGCTGATCGATGCGACTTCATGGCGCGTCGGATTCTGGGTACTGGCCGGCATGGCGACAGCGGCCTGGCTGCTGATCTTCTGGCTGGTGCATGAACCGGCCGCGACGCAAGGCGCGCGCTCGCGCGAATCGATTCCGCAGGCGCTGGCGAAATTCGGCGCGCTGCTGGTGATGCCGCACACCCTGGGCATCGTGCTGCTGGCCTGCGTCGGTTATGCGTCCTTCATTTCGCTGCGCGGCCTGTGGCTGGGGCCGCTGCTGGCGCAGCGTGACGGGTTTTCGCTGGTGCAAAGCGGCAACGTGGCGCTGGTGATGTCGCTCACCTCGCTGTTCGGCCCGCCGCTGTTTGGCCGGCTTGACCCGGGGCCGAAGCACCGGCGCCGCTGGATCGTTGGCTTCACCTTGCTTCTGGCCACGCTGTTCGCCGCCTTCGCGTTCATTCACAGCACGCTCGTCGACGTGCTCGGGCCGATTGTTATCGGACTGCTGTCGGGCTACCTGGTGCTGCAGTATGCCGATGTGCGCAACGCCTACCCGGCGGCCATGACCGGGCGCGCGATGGCGGTCTTCACGATGGCGATGTTCCTCGGCGTGGCCGTGATGCAATGGTTCACCGGCGTGGTCGCCTCAAGTGCCACCGCGTGGGGCGCCGACCCGTTCACGGCCGTGTTTGCCAGCATGGCGGCGTTGCTGGCGGCTGGGGCAGTGGCCTTCGTGCTGCTGCCGGGGCCGGCCAGGCAGGAATAAAAAAACCCGCTGAAGAGAAAACTCTTTAGCGGGCCCGCGCGATCAGCGCGAAAAAACCAAAACCTAGTTCGCCACCGTCACCACATTGTTGGCAAACGTGATCTGGTCAGCCGCTGCGGGCGCGACCACGATGGGCGGCACGTTGGCGGGCGTGATGGGATTCGCCACAGCGCCGGTCAAGCCGCGCGGCGTGGTGCGCACCACTTGGCTGGCGGGCAACGCAGCGCCGGTTTTCAGGTTGGCATACATCATGTCCATGGCCTGAACGAAATAGCGGTGCAGCGGCAGCAGACGCGCGTTGTAGCCCGGGAAACCAAGAAAGGCATCAAAGTGCTGCGCGTTCGCCACCTCGATGTAGGACAGCTTGCTCTTGCTGCCTTCGACGATCTTGTTCAGACCGAAGTAGGGGCGCGACGTGAAGTTCACCGGCACCAGCGTGTCGTCACGGCCATGCACGATGATCGCCGGCTTACCTTGCAGGTTACCGGTGCGCAGCACTTCTTTCACACCCGCCTGCACGCGCAGCGCGTTGGCGCTGCTGCCGATAGCGAGTTCGCGCAGGCACAGTGCGCCACCGACGTTGTAGTCCTGCACACCGCCGCCGGAGAACGACGCTGCATCCAGCAGGGGCCCACCCGCACTCAGGTTGTTGATGATGTTGATGCCAACCGTGGGCGGCACACCATTACCAGTACCGAACGAGGTCGCCAGCGCAGCTGCCGAAGCCGCAACCGGGGCATTCGGCGTTGTCGAAGTTGCCGCGCCGGTGGCGGCAAAACTGTAATCGCACAGGTTGTCCTTGACGCTGAAGCGACCATACGCATTGGCGTAGGTCAGCGTGACAGCCAGGGTGGCGAACGAGTAATGTGACGCCTGCAGATCATTGCTTTCCGGCTGCCAGCCAGCGGCTACCAGATTGGCCATGGCACTGGCGGCCTGGGCTGCGGTGGTGGTACCAGTGACCAAACCATTCGCGGCCAGCGCCGTGCAGCGGTTGGTGGCCAGGGTGGTGTTGACGGTATTGAACACATTCGTCGTCGGCGACACCAGCGCCGCACACGGCTGCAGCAGATTGGCCAGCGTCGAATAGTCATACAGCGACTTGCCGGTGCCCGTCTGCGTTGTGGCTCCGCGCCTCACGCTCAGGCGGGCATCGGGCACGAGCTGGATCTGCGGCTCGGCGACAGCCACGCCGCTGATCAGCCCCTGCGTGTCCAGTTCGGCCGCCGCCAGTGCCGCACCGGCACCGTTGGACACGCTCGATGCGATGGTGATGGTGTTGGCGGTCGTCAACTTCCTCAGACGTGTCACGCCGTCCCGGGCCAGGTCGCCATACTTTTCATTCAGTGCAAAGTAGGCGAACTCCACCGACTGCAGCGTGTACTTGCCCCAGTCTTTCTCGGAATTTTGTTGCGAATGTGCATGCTTCACGGCAAAGCGGTTCGGCCACAGCGCGAGGAAGCCGGTGCGCTCCAGCGCCGTCAAGGCAGCGGTGAAGATCGAGTTCTTGCCGGCCACCGTGGCATCGGTACGTGTGCCGTTCTGTACGTTCACCGTGTCTGCCTGCAAGTCATGAATGCCGTTGCCGGTACCCTTGTCGGTATAGGCCACGGCGCAGCCGTTTTTCAAACCCCATTCGCCCGACGAACCGATGGCGCCGTAGATGCCGCGCGAACCGCTGGACGTGCCGGTGACGATGCAGGCGTTGGCCGGATTGAAGGTGTCCGGAATCTGCACCATCATGGTGACGTTCTGTTTGCCGGTGCCGTCGTCGGAATAGGCAATCAGTTCCGTGCCGGCGATCTTGCCTTCACTGGTCGTGATGACGCCTTTCGCATCGACGTTCGGGCCGTACAGCGTGCCGTAGCCGCCGGCGGGCGTGATGTCGAGAATCGCGCGGTAGTTGTTGAAGATGGCGATCTTGCGCAGCTCGGCCGGCGTCGGGTTCAAGGGGTCAACCGCCGCCGGTGCGATCCCGCCCAAACCGGTTTTGCCGAGCCCGGCGGTGAGCAGGTCATTGGTATTGCCGTCGTAGCTGGCCGATGCGACCACGCCGAGAAATGCTGGCTTGGCGTTCCTGTTTTCGCCGGGGTCGCTGCTGCCGCCGCCACAGGCGCTCAGCACCGTGGATGCAGCAATGGCCGCGGCGGCCATAGTCGTCAGCCGCAAGGCCGTGTGATGTTCAAGTTGCATGTCTTTTGTCTCCTGCTGGGGGGTTTCTCGATCCGTGACGACTGGGTGGTCGCCGGCTGAAGGCGGAATGTTCTGGGGTGAATGCTTCCGCTCAACAGTCTGAAGGCCAGCCGTCTGTCATTCATTCGCAAGGAATGAATGCGGCTGTTTTCATCATGTCCGGTAACGCCGTACGCTTCAATTGCGTACAACTACCTAAGCAGGACTACCCGGTAGGAGGGCAGCGGTGCGAGGTATTCAGCTACAAAAGCTACACAAAAAAACCTTTGCGCCAGAACACTGTGTTTCGCGCTACTTTGGTCGCTGCCTTTTAACGTTGCCTCGTGGCCGCCTCTTGCGCTACGCCCCGGTTCACTCGTGGCGGGTCTGAACGGCTTGCCTGAAACGCCGCAGAGGCTGAAACACCTACCCCGTTTTAGGGATTGTTAACACGTCACATTCGGCAACACACTGAGCTTGAATTATTCAAAATTATTTTGAAAATTTTTGGCTCGTGCCCGTTGAACTCCTAGGTACGCACGGTGCAACGCCAGCAAAGGGGTATGCCATGTCACGGGTGTGTTCGTCCTGGCAGGAAACGTCCGGTGGGGCTGCCGGCAGGCTGACGCGTCGACGATTCGCTGCCGCCGCGGTTCTGCTGCCCTGGTCGGCTCATGAGACGGCGCGCGGCGCGCCCACGGCGTTGCCGCCGGGCCCGGGTGATTTGTTCAACGCCGCGCTGCTGGACCAGCACCGCACCTCCGTCCGTTTTTATGACGACCTTGTTCGCGGCGACCACACCATCGTCATCCAGTTCATGTACGCCCAGTGCGCTGACATCTGCCCGATGACCACGGCCAACCTGGCGCGGGTGCAGGCCCTGCTGGGTGACCGGCTGGGCAAGGCGGTGCGCCTGGCATCCATCAGCCTGGACCCGCTGCGCGACACCCCGGCCGTGCTCAATGGCTATGCCGCTGTCTTCGGTGCCCGGCCAGGCTGGCAGTTTCTGACCGGACGCCCCCAAGACATCGAGCTGATCCGGCGCCAGCTGGGCCTTTTTGAGCGTGACCCGGTCAAAGACCGCGACAAGTCGCAACACACCGGCATGCTGGTCTACGGCAACCAGGCGCGTGGGCGCTGGGGCCGCGTGTCGGCGCTGGCCGATCCGCGCCGGATTGTTGACAGCATCACGCGCTGGAGCTGAATTTGCGGCGCCGGCCGGTCAAGGCGCCTTCCCCAACACCCTCAAGGAGAAGAAAAATGATGAACCGCCGCAGTCTTTTTCAGCTGGGCCTGTGGGGGTCGGCGGGCGCCTTGATGGGCAGCGTGGAATTGCGCGCCGCCAGCGGCAGCGGCAGTGCCAGTTCGCTGCGCCCGGTGCTCACGCCATTCATGGACGCGCTGCCGGTGCCGCCGGAGCCACTGGCCATCGACTGGCAACCCAATCAGCTGCCGTGGAACGATATCGACCCCGAGGCGCTGAAGTATGTCGAAGCTGACCAGATCAGCGGCAAGGCAACGTTTTACCGCATCGTGTCTGAGGTACGCAAGGTCAGGTTTCATTCGCAACTGCCCGAAACCGAGATCTGGGGCTACCGCGATGGCCATCCGTCTTTGGCCGACACACCCTGCACCTACGCGCTCGGGCCGACCTTCAGGCGCTACCTTTCCAACCACAGCGACTGCGTCGGCACCATCGTGCGCCACGTCAACAATCTGCCGTCCATGTTGCAGCATCGCGGCTTTGGCGAACCGCGCTCCTCGGTGCATTTGCATGGTGGCCATCAGCCGTCCCGCTTTGATGGCTACCCGACCGACCTGACGCGGCCTGACGGCACGGTGGACAAGCTGACTTTCGAGCGCGGCCAGCATTTCGATTACGCCTACCCGCTGGTGGATCCGGGCTATTTCTCGGATGTCAATCACGGCGCCCACACCGAGCGCGCGTCGACCATGTGGTACCACGATCACATCATCGACTTCACCGCACCCAACGTCTACCGCGGGCTGGCCGGACTGTTTCTGGTTCATGACAATCCGGTGCTGGACCCGATAGAAAAGGACCCGCACCGGGACGCGCTGCGCCAGCACACGCGCGACATCGGCGACGAAACGAGAGCGCCTACGACTGAGCTGCCGAATTTGCTGCAACTGCCCAGTGGCGAGTTCGACATTCCGCTGGTGCTGCAGGAAAAGACCTTCGGCCTGAATGGTGAACTGATTTATGACGTGTTCAACACCGATGGCTTCATGGGCGAAAAGTACTTGGTCAACGGCATGGTGCAGCCTTATCTGCCGGTCAAACGACGCAAGTACCGGTTTCGCTTTCTCAACGGCTCGAACGCGCGCATCTACCAGCTGTTTCTGACCGACAAGAATGGCCGCAGCTACCCGATGACGCAGATCGCGACCGAGGGTGGGCTGCTGTCGCGCCCGGTGGTTCGCCCCAGTCTGCTGCTGGCCATGGCCGAACGCATTGAGGTGGTGATCGATTTCAAGCAGTTCAAGCACCCGGAATTCACCGAGCTTTACCTTGAGAACCGCATGCTGCAGGACGATGGCCGGGGACCGAATGGCAAGTTCGAACGGCCCGAGCTGGCGTCACGCGGCACCCAGCTTCTCAAGTTCAAACTGGAAGAAGAGGTGTGGGACCCGAGCCGTGTGCCGGCCGGGTTGCGGCCCTTCGTCGCGATCCCGCAGTCCGTGTTGAGCGCGGCGCCCGTGCGCACTTTTCAGTTTGAGCGTACCAACGGCATGTGGGCGATCAACGGCGAACTGGCGGGCGACCTGAGCCGCGTGATGGCCAAGCCGAAGCTCGGCGTGGGCGAGATCTGGCGCCTGGTCAACAAGTCGGGCGGCTGGTGGCACCCGATTCACATTCACCACGAGTTTGCGCGCGTGATCAGGCGCAACGGCAGATTACCGTTTGACGGCACCGGCCCGGACTTTGGCCAGAGCCTGGAACGCGACGGCCTGGCCAGAAAAGACACGCTGGTGCTTGGCCCCAACAGCGAGGTCGAGGTTTACGTCAAGTTCGACAACTACAAGGGCCCCTTCGTCTTCCATTGCCACAACATCGAACACGAGGACCACCAGATGATGGCGCGGTTTGACGTGATCTGACGTGATCTGACGTGGTGTTGTGTGTCAGCGGGTTTGGCGCAAGCCGATCTGGTCGCTATGCTTTTCGTAGCTGCTTACGCATATATTACTTGGGCTACAGGCTGTTTTTACGTGAAAACTGCCTGTGTACGGGTCAATTCCGGCCTTGAATGCGGCCACACACCTGTGCGCGCTCAATGCCTGTAGCTGTCGTCCAGTTTGTCGAGCTTACGCAGCAGCGATGGCCAGACAAACGCGCCGCCGGTGCCACCGCTGCGGATGTACTGCGCGGCGTTGTCATCGCCCTGGTAGATCTGCGCGTCGTAGTGAATCAGCTCGCCGCCAGCCTGCGCAGCAGTTTGAATCTGGCAGGTGCTCTCAAACCGGTACATATTCAAAAACGCATCGGCAATCGTCTTGCCGACTGTGAGCAGCCCGTGGTTGCGCAGCACCAGATGACTCGCGCTGCCCAGGCTTTTTTGCAGGCGCGGTTTTTCGTCAGCGCGGAAGGCCACGCCTTCGTAGTCGTGGTAGCCGAGTGAGGCCAGTATGTAGGTCGACTGCTGGCTGATCGGCAAAATGCCGCACTTCTGCGCGCTCACCGCCACGCCGGCGCGCGTGTGGGTGTGCAGCACGCAGGTGATGTCTTCGCGCGCTTCGTGCACGGCGCTGTGAATCACGAAGCCGGCCGGGTTGACGGGGAACGGCGAGTCAATGACCTTGTTGCACTGGCCGTCGATTTTCACGAGCGACGACGCGGTGATTTCGTCGAACATCAGGCCGTAGGGGTTGATCAGAAAGTGATGCTCCGGCCCCGGCACGCGCGCGGTGATGTGGGTGAAAACCAGATCGCTCCAGCCGTACAGCGCCACCAGCCGGTAGCAGGCGGCCAGGTCAACGCGCATTTGCCATTCTTCGGCGCTGACGACTTCTTTGAGAGAGGGGATGTGCATGATGGATTTCAAAGTTGAACGTCATCAGTCAAGCTTCGCGCCCGACTCTTTCACTACCTTGGCCCACTTGGTGGTCTCGGTTTGAATATGACTGGCCAGCGATTCGGGGCTGCCGGGCGCCACGTCGAGGCCGAGCCCGGCCAGCTTCTCGCGCACGTCGGGCAGACTCAATACGCGCGCGGTCTCGGCATTGATGCGCGCCAGCACCTCTTTCGGCAAACCCGCCGGCGCCATCAAGGCAAACCAAGAACTGGCTTCAAAACCGGGCAGGCCCGATTCGGCCATCGTCGGAATATCGGGCGCGGCGGGCGAGCGTTTGGCGCTTGTCACCGCAATGGCGCGCACCTCGTTGCCTTTGACCAGCGGCAGCGCCGACGGCATGTTGTCAAAAATCATCGTGATGCGGCCGCCCAGCAAGTCAGGCACGGCCTGCGCGCGGCCCTTGTACGGGATGTGCTGCATCTTCACGCCGGCCAGCGTGTTGAAGAGCTCGCCCGACAGATGAATCGACGTACCGCTGCCCGACGAGCCAAACGTCAGCGGCGTTTTTCCGGCCAGCGCGATCAGCTCTTTCACGGTTTTAGCCGGCACCGCATTGTTGACGACCAGCAGGTTTGGCGTTGACGCGAGGAAGCTGACGGGCGTGAAGTCCTTGATGTGGTTGTAGGGCATGGCGCTGTAGAGCGCCGGGTTGATGGCGTGGGTGCCGACGGTGGCGATCAGCAGCGTGGTGCCGTCGCCCACGCTTTTGGCGACGAAATCAGAGCCGATGTTGCCGCCCGCACCGGGCTTGTTGTCCACAGTGAAGGTCTGCCCCGTCGCCTGACCCCACTTGTCGGCCAGCACACGCGCCAGCGTGTCGGGCGCGCCGCCTGGCGGGAAGGTCACGACGATTTTGACCGGCTTGGTCGGCCACACGGGCGTTTGCGCGTGCGCGAGCGGCAGCAGGGCACACAACAGGCCCAATGCGGCGATAGGCTGACGAAGAGACTTGAATTTCATGGTGGCTCCTGGGATTCTGAAGGGCGTTGCGAGAGGTCGTGGTGCGCGGGGTTGCGATGAAATCGGTTTGATTCTTCACTCTACCTGTTCAGCGTGTCGCGGCAGAACCTCGAAAACCCTTCAATGCTCTATCCGTCGTTTCAGCGCAGACACCAACTAAATTCTCTTTCGAGAGTTTTCTTGCTCCGTCTCCCCGCGGGGAGAGGGCTGGGGTGAGGGCTCCCCGGCTTCAATCTTCATGGGGCTTGTTCGCGTCTCCAAAAACCCTCACCCTGACCCTCTCCCGCCAGCGGGAGAGGGAACAAGGCGGCGTCAAGAACCACCCGGAATCGTCCGCGTGATCTCAGCTGAACGCAGAAAATCAAAGTCCACACCCTGGTCGGCCTGCGTCACGGTTTTTAAAAACAGCTGGTGATAACCCCGCGCCGCCGTCGGCCGCGTGACCGGGTTCGCTGCGGCGCGCGCGGCCAGTTCTTCGTCTGATATCAACAAGCTGATCTCCCGCGCAGCCACGCTCAGACGAATGCGGTCGCCACTTCGCACATGCGCCAGCGGCCCGCCGATCGCGGCTTCGGGCGTGACGTGCAGCACGATGGTGCCGGCCGCTGTGCCGCTCATGCGGCCGTCGGAGATGCGCACCATGTCTTTCACACCAGCGCGCGCCAGCTTCATCGGGATCGGCAGATAACCCGCTTCGGGCATGCCCGGCGCGCCGGTCGGGCCGATGTTTTTCAGCACCAGAATATCGTCGGCATTCACGTCCAGATCAGCACTGTCGATACGCGCGGCCATGTCTTCGGCGTTTTCAAAAACCACCGCGCGCCCCTCGTGCTCCATCAACACGGGTGCAGCGGCCGACTGCTTGATGATCGCGCCGCCCGGTGCCAGGTTGCCCTGCAGCACCGCGATGCCGCCCTGCGGATAAATCGGGTTGGCAAACGGCCGCACCACGTCTTGTGCAAAGCCGGGGCCAGCAAGCTCCATTTCTTCGCCCAGCGTGCGGCCCGTCACCGTCAGCGCGTCCAGGTGCAGCAGCGGTTTGAGCTCGCGCAGCAGCGTCGCCATGCCGCCGGCCTTGTGAAAGTCTTCCATGTAGTGCTGGCCCGATGGCTTCAAGTCGAGCAGCACCGGCGTGTCGCGTCCCATGCGGTCGAGCGCCTTCAAATCGACATCAAACCCCAGCCGCCCGGCAATCGCCGTCAGGTGAACAATGCCGTTGGTCGAGCCGCCGATGGCCAGCAACACGCGCATGGCGTTCTCGAACGCTTTCGCCGTCAAAATCTTGTCGATGCTCAGCCGCTGGTGCGCCATCTGCACCGCCAGCGTGCCGGTTTCTTCGGCGATGCGAATGCGGTCGGCCGTCACCGCCGGAGCCGATGCGCCGCCCGGCACCATGATGCCGAGTGCTTCGGCAATGCAGGCCATGGTGCTGGCCGTGCCCATGACCGAGCAGGTGCCCACGCTGGCGACCAGCTGGTTGTTGACGGCGCTGATTTCATCCGCGTCAATCTCGTCCGCGCGGAACTTGCCCCAGTAGCGCCGGCAGTCGGTGCACGCGCCCACGCGCTCGGAGCGGTGCGAGCCAGTCAGCATTGAACCCGTGACCAGCTGAATCGCCGGAATATTCGCCGAGGCCGCGCCCATCAGTTGCGCCGGCACGGTTTTGTCGCAGCCGCCGATCAGCACCACCGCATCCATCGGCTGCGCGCGAATCATTTCCTCGGTGTCCATCGACATCAGGTTGCGCAGGTACATGCTGGTCGGCGCCGAAAAACTTTCATGCACCGAAATCGTCGGGAAATCCATCGGCAGCCCGCCGGCCAGCATGATGCCGCGCTTCACCGCCTCGATCAGTTGCGGCGCATTGCCGTGGCACGGGTTGTAGGCGCTGCCGGTGTTGGCAATGCCGATGACCGGGCGCTCCAGCGCGCTGTCGGTGTAGCCCGCGCCCTTGATGAAGGCCTTGCGCAGGAACAGCGAGAAGCCCTTGTCGCCGTAGTTGGTTAGCCCTTTGGAGATACCGAATTCGGCATCAAGCGGTTGAGTTGGATTTTTCGGAGTGGTCATGGGAATGTGTGGGCTGCAAAGACTGACGACAAAACGGACAGACCTGCTTGAACTGGATTGATCATAAGATCACATAGCGATGGGCGTGACCGAAGAAACCCGACGAGGTTTGGTTGCGCTGCAAATTCACTGCCCACAACGCCCCATCAATCCAACGGAGACAACTGTGAATTTTCTCAATATCCGCTTTAAGGTTTCATGTTCACGGCGCGCGGCCGCCATCAGCCTGGTCGCATTCGCGGCGCTGGGCGCCAGCTCACCCCTCCTCGCGCAAGACTACCCGAACAAACCCATCAAGCTCGTCGTGCCCTACCCGCCCGGCGGCGCCACCGATGTGATCGGCCGCGTGATGGCGCAAAAATTGTCCACCGCGCTGAACCAGCAGGTCATCGTTGACAACCGCGTCGGCGCCACCGGCAGTATCGGCGCTGCTGCCGTGGCCGCTGCGCCGCCGGACGGCTACACGCTGCTGATGGGCGCGATGACCAGCCATTCGATCAGCGCGGCGCTGACGCCCAAGGTCGCCACCTTCAGCATGGAAAAAAGCTTTGCACCCGTGGCCATGGTCGGCACCGTGCCGCTGGTGTTCGTCGTCAACCCGGCGATCAAGGCCAACACGCTGGCCGAGTTCATTGCGCTGGTCAAGTCCAAACCCGGCACCATCAGCTTTGCGTCGTCGGGCCAGGGATCGCCGCAGCACCTGGCGGGCGAGATGTTCATGCGCGCCGCTGACGTAAAAATGCTGCACGTGCCCTACAAAGGCAGCGGCCCCGCCATGACCGACCTGATGGGCGGCCAGGTCGACAGCATGATCGAGACGGCACCCGCCGCGCAGCCGCACATCAAGGGCGGCAAGCTGCGCGCGATTGCCAGCGCCACGCCGCAGCGCATCAGCACGCTGCCTGAAGTGCCGACCGCCACCGAAGCAGGCTTGAAAGGCTTTGAGGTGAGCTCGCAGTTCGGCATTGCCGCACCAGCCGGCACGCCTGCGGCCATCGTCAACAAACTCAACGCCGCGTTGAAAACCATCTTGAGCCAGCAGGACACCAAAGACTCGATGCTGGCGCAGGGCGTGATCGCCAACTACACCACGCCCGAAGAAGCCGTGGTGGCGCTGCGCAACGAAAGCGCCAAGTGGACCAAGGTCATCAAGGACGGGAATATTCAGGCGGAGTAACCGTTACGCAGATCCAATCTGCTATATGTTTAATAGCTGCTCGCGCAGATTTTGCATGGGCTAGAGGCCGATTCGATGCTTGAAACAGCTATTTTGAGCGTTTGAGGCCTCTGCAAGCCCCGGCCAAGCGTATTTCGCACTCCAAACGCAAACCGTTCATTCCGGCGAGCCCCAAAAACAAATCGGCCGGGCGTCTTCAAACGAAGGCCCCGGCCCGAAACAATTCTTCAACGGTGGCTGAAAAGAATTACTTTTTGGTGGCGTCCTTGAAGTCTTCCTTCGCGTCGCCGTAGTTCTTTTGCACATTGCCTTCGGCCTGTTTCACCAGCCCCTTGGCCTGCTGCTCTTTGCTGCCCACTACCTTGCCTGCGGCTTCCTGTACTTTGCCGGCGGCTTCCTTGGTGGCGCCTTTAACTTGATCCTTGTTCATGGTGACTCCTGATGGGATGATTCCGACTGAAAAGTCCAGGCCATTCCTGGCGCAACCGTCAAAAAAATAGGGTCACGGGCCGATGCCTGTCGTTCGGCACCCGCCAGTTCTCAAGTTAACGGCATTCAGGGTGCAGTCAGTAGGCTATGCACGCAGGGGAATGTCAGTGTGGGCTCACATGGCAGATCAGAATTGAGGAAGTGAGTAGATGGGGGCTACCGTTCCTTTAACCGTTCGGGCTGAGCCCGTCGAAGTCTGTTTGCGCTGTTGAGACCCTTCGACAAGCTCAGGGCGAACGGCGTGACAGCGTTTAAGTGAACAGCATCGGGGATAGCCGCCGAGCACCCGATGCGCAGCGCCCCTGAATGGCCTTGCCTACTTCTTGGCGCGGCAATCAAACGCGCCTTCGTCCCGCACCACGTTGTCCACGTCAATGAACTTCCACTTCGCGTTGCCCGCTGACAGCGACAAACGCATCACGCCGAAAGTTTCCACCTGCTTCTCGCTGCCCGCACGCACGGTGGCGTGCGCGTAAGTTTCGGCGCCGCCGGTGCCCACCACGAACGAGCGCAGGCCGCCGGTGGTCGACACGGTGCCGTCCGACGTCATGGGCGCAAAGCGCTCGTACAGGTGCTCGTGCGCAGCCAGCACCACATCGGCCTTGGCCGCGTCCAGGATGTCCCACATCGCCGTCATGCTGGCGTTGTCACCATCGGGCGCCGAAGTGAAGCGCGCATGGTGCCAGGCCGCCGCCACACAGGGCTGCGCGGTCGCCAGTTCCTGCTTCAGCCACTGGGCTTGAACCGAGGCGGCTGACGCATCGATGTTGCTGTTCAGCGCAAACACCGTCCAGCCGCTCTGGTCAATGCGGTAGTAGCCCGTGCCTTTGCCATCCGGGTTGGCCTTGGCACCAAAGTATTTGAAGTAATTGCTCTCGCCACTGTTTTCATAGTCGTGGTTGCCAGGAATGACAAACGTCTTGTCAATAAACCGGCCCCAGGTTTTTTCATAACAGGTTGTGTAGCCGATGATGGACCCGAAAAAATAGGCGTTGTCGCCCAGCGTCAGCACGTTGGAATTGCTACCCGCAGCGGCCAGCTGGCGCTCGATCAGCCGTGCGGTCTTGTCGGCAGCCGTGTCGGAAGGAGGCCGAGCAAGGCACTGTGCAATGTCGCCCGCCGTCATCACTTCCCAGCTGGTTTTGGCGTTGGCCTGAAGCTGCGTCGGCGCGCTGTTATCGCCACCCCCGCCACACGCCACCACCGCCGCGCCGACAAGCGTAGCCAGCAAACTGAATTGAACTGCCCGCAGGGCGTTCGGCCAAAAGTTGGTGCGCATGGTGATCTTTCTGAGGGGCCTGGTGTGACACGTTGCATGGTACGCGGCGATTTCGTGAGATGGGTCGCTATGGGGTACGAAGCGATTTACGCCTACACGCCGTGCAGGCGAAGGTGCGTGGGCTCCCTTTGGCAGATCAGCACCTAGCCGATCGCCGGCGCCACAGCCAGCACTTTTTTTGGTGAATATTCACGTGTTGGATTCGTGAAGTAAGTCCGGGAAGGGCGCTGTTCTGTTGGGCGCTGCCGACATAACTCCTGCAAGATGCTTTCCGTGACAGTTTCGGGCGATTTCGCCAAATTTCGGAACTTCTGATACGGATCACCAATTTTTATTTGCTCTTATCAATTCAGAAAATAAATCTGACCCATGAACCGCCTGCTTATTTCGACCGCCGTCCTGCTTTGTGCCTTGATGACCGGCTGCGCAACGTCCCAAAACGTCACACTGGCACAAGGCTCACCGGCCAAACCAATCAAGACGGCGGCGCTGGTTCCGCAAGACGGCAACTCCGCCGTCATGGATACCAACCTGCAGGCCGCCCTGATGGCGCAAGGCGTGACGCCCAAAGCCGCCCTGACTGCCTCTACCCGCAAGAGCGCGGAAGTCGACGCCATCGTCACCTACACCGACGTCTGGCGCTGGGACGTGGTCATGTATTTGAAGTCCATCACGATCAATGTGACTGACGCCGCTTCCGGAAACCTGCTTGCTATGGGGCGTTGGGACAACTCCGCTTTTCATGGGTTTCAGGATGCCAAGCAGGTGACCAGTGATTTGGTGGCTGAAATGTTTGCCAAACTGAAGGCGGCTAAAGCGCTTTGAGCCAGGAAACGTGAAGCTCTATTGATCACGAATATGTTAATTCAAGACCTGACCCCGGTAACTCATACGCAGAAGCCTAGATTTGCTGCAATCCCTCCAAAAGCGAAGATTTACTTGCATAGAGATATTTCATAAGGATTTTCATGGCATCAGTTCGCGCTGAATATCAGAGGTTTCTTGCATCACTATCCGGATCTCCTATTTCGGACAATGTGAAGCGTATGGCGAACTTAGTATTTGCCAATCTTGATCATCTCGCGGAAGTCGGCACAGCACGACGCGCGCGCTCGGTGCGACTGACTCCAATCGCACTAGACCATCTACTTGCAAGCACAGCAGAGATTCAGCAGAACGTGTTGCCAGGTGAGAACGAGCAATATCTGGGGCGTTTGTATAGCCTTAGAGTGGGCCCGTTTCGCGGCTTCATGCGCCAAGAGACCTTCGATCTCAGTCGAGACACAACACTCGTCTACGGCGCTAATGGCACAGGGAAGAGTAGTTTTTGCGAAGCACTGGAAGCAGCGATGCTGGGCTCTATCAGCGAAGCAAAGGTCAAACGCATAGACCATCGCGTGTACTGCAACAACGCTCGCCTTCGCAGTCATACGGTACCAGTCCTGGCATCACGCGTAGGCGATGCACCACCGGTTGGGGTAACAGCCAATGAAGATGCGTATCGATTCTGCTTCATCGAGAAAAATCGTCTTGATGATTTCGCTCGGATCGCAGCAAGAACTCCCGGGGACCAGCGTCAACTAATTGCCACATTGTTCGGGGTGGATCAGTTCAACGAATTCGTACGAGGCTTCAATCCAACCCTTGACGAGAACCTCAACCTTTCGGGAATCAAGAGCCTGACACTCACAGCACGTCGAACTCAGTTGGCGGCTTCAGAGCAACTTATCAGAGCGAATCCAGAGAAACTCGCGCAACTGGACCGCGATGAGACCACGCTGGCACAACGCATATGGCAGGGCAAATCATTCGCCGAGGTTTCAGACTGGCTGTTTGGAAATGCACAGGCACAGGGCCGCCTACCCTATGTCCAAGGATTACTCGACGCCGCACCGCCACAGATATATGGCACTACCCAGATAAAACTGGCGACCGCCCTTGCAGAGACGTATCGCATCGACGCACTTCTGCGAGTAGCAACAAGTCAACTAGCCGCTCGTGCCGGGGATGTTTCGTATACGCAGCTCTATACCGCTGTACTGCAATTAAGTGAAGGAGCCACTGCATGCCCTGCATGTGGAACCGATCTGAGTCAGGTTTCCATCAACCCATTTGACAACGCGCGAGCTGGTTTGGAGCAGCTTGCGGAGCTTGCGGCAATCCAGCGCCAGGAGCAACAACACCGCCTGGCTTTGAACAGCGCGCTGCATACTCTGCTCGTAACAATGTCCGCGGCCATCCGCGCTGTTGCTATCGTCTGTCCCGAAAAACTCAACCACGCGAATCTGCCGCCGTTACCAGTCGCCGCAGACGGTATGTGGCTGCAGCCATGGGTGGATGACAGTCACCGCGCATGGCAGGCCTTGTTGGGGCTCGTTAATTTCGTTGAGCTTCGCGATGTCGAGAGTCAAAAAATGCTGGCCCAACGCCAAGAACTTGCCACGGAGCGTGATCGACTCAACGGCTATCGTGGCGAGATTGAGCATTGCCGGACTATCCGTACTACGAGTCAGCAGGCCTTGCAGCAGGCACAAGATGCAGTCGCGCAGTTCGAAGAAGCAAATCGCGAATTGGTGGCCGAAGTCGCCGCAGAGGCAGACGTTATTGCCCATCACCGAGTGATCAAGGATAGCTACGACGAATTTCTCGCGACTCTAAGGCTTTATTTGGACGGATTGCCAGCCCTGCTGCTGCAAGGACTTGGGCAACGAGCTCGGGATCTATACAACGCGTTTAATCGAGACGATCCACCGGCTGATCTGCTTCATGCTTTATCGCTTCCGCTTGCGGAGAACGGCAAGATCGAGATTGAATTTTCTGCAGAGCCTGGGGTCCGCTATGACGCGTTGATTATTCTCAGCGAAGGCCATATCAAATGCTTGGGATTGGCGATATTGCTGGCGAAGAACATCGAACAAGGCTGCCCCGTTGTGATCTTCGATGACGTAGTGAACGCCATTGACGATGAACACCGAAATGGCATCTGGCGGACTTTTTTTGAAGAGAATCTACTTACCGGGAAACAAGTCATCCTGACTTCACATGCAGAGGAGTTTTTGCACCGAATCCAGCAAGAGTTGGGTGTGCAGCGGGCTCAACTCATCAAGGTCTATAAGTTCCTTCCTCATGAAGGGGGACACCACCTGCGTGTCGATGCCGATCCACCCACCAAGAACTACGTCCTGCTAGCCCAAGCCGCCTTGGCTGCCGAAGAAAAACGGGATGCTCTGCGCCATTCGAGGCCAGCCATCGAAAGCGTGACCGATCGTCTATGGACGTGGCTAGGAAAGCAGGGGGATGGCCGACTGGAGCTCAAACTCGGCGGACCAAGAGCAAATTGGGAGCTCAACAACAAGTGCTCGAAGCTACGTTCCGCGTTGGGGCGCATACCAAATCCACACGCGGCAATGCCCGCTGTACTGGCCGCACTTGATGATCTCTTGGGAATCAACGGTAGTTCGATTGAATGGGGTTACCTCAACAGTGGGACACATGATGCTCAGCGTGACAACGAGTTTGATAGGGCAACCGTGCGACGAATTGTCGAGGCGGCAACGGCGCTTGACGCTGGCTTGACCCAACTACAACAGAGACGCTGATTTCTATTCGTCGAGAGAGATCAGCGCAATCTCCAGCGTGCACCATCCAGTAAAGGCTTCATTGACACTGGGTTGCTGCCTCATGGGCGGTCGCCAAGCTCCGCATACGGACCGGTATGCTCAGTCAGATACCCAGTCCAACCAACAAGAAGAGGTCCAGTCGCCATGCATGAAATCATCTGTCCACACTGCAGCAAAGCCTTCAAGATCGACGAAGCGGGGTACGCCGACATCCTCAAGCAGGTGCGCGATGGCGATTTTGACAAACAGTTGCACGAGCGCCTGGAGCTGGCCGAGCGGGAGAAGCGTGACGCGATTGCCTTGGCCGAGGCTAAGGTCACCAATGAACTGCAAAAAGCCGCGGCCATCAAAGACACGGAGATTCAAGCGCTGAAAGCCCAACTCGACGCGGGTGAGGTAGCGAGCAAGCTGGCGTTGGCCGAGGCCTTGGGCACGGTAGAAAAGCAGCGCGATGCCATCGCCAACGAACTGGCGCAAGCCAAGCAAGACCAGCAAGCGGCGCTCAGGCTGGCCGAGGCCCAGCTGGCTAATGAGCTGCAAAGTGCTGCGGCGCGCAAAGATGCGGAGATTCAGGCCTTGCAGGCCCAACTCGCGGCCGGTGAGGTAGCCCGCAAGCTGGCGGTCACGGAGGCTTTGGGCGCGGTCAGCAAAGAGCGCGATCAACTGGCGAACGAGCTAGAGCAAGCGCGCAACGCGCAGCAAGCTGCTGCTGAGTTGGCTGCGACCATGCTGGCCCATGAGCTGCAGGCGGCTGCCGCCAAAAAGGACGCCGAAATTCAGGCGCTGCAAGCCAAGCTGGAGGCCAGCGACACAGCGCGCCAGTTGGCCGTGAATGAAGCCGTGGGAGTGGTCGCCCGGGAGCGCGATGGGTTGAAGAATGACCTCAGCCTCATCACCGTCAAAAATCAGCTGGAAGAGAAGGCCATCAAAGAGCAATTCGCCTTGCAGTTGCGCGACCGCGAAGGGGAGATTGAGCGTCTGCGGGAAATGAAGGCGCGACTATCGACCAAGATGGTGGGCGAAACGCTGGAGCAGCACTGCGAGATTGAGTTCAACCGCATCCGTGCTGCCGCCTTTCAGCGGGCGCATTTTGAGAAAGACAACGACGCCCGCACCGGCAGCAAAGGCGACTACATTTTTCGTGACTCGGACGAGTCGGGCACCGAGATCGTCTCCATCATGTTTGAGATGAAGAACGAGAGCGATGAGACGGCCACCAAGAAGAGGAACGACGATTTTCTGAAAGAGCTGGACAAGGACCGCACTGAAAAGGCGTGCGAGTACGCGGTGCTGGTGTCCCTGATTGAGCCAGAGAGCGAGTTGTACAACAGCGGCATCGTTGATGTCTCGCATCGCTATCCGAAGATGTACGTGGTGCGTCCGCAGTTCTTTGTCCCCCTGATCACACTGCTGCGCAATGCCGCTTTGAACTCGATGAAGTACAAATCCGAGCTGGCGCTGGTGCGCTCGCAGAACGTGGACATCACGAAGTTCGAAACCCAGCTCGACGAATTCAAGGGGGCGTTTGGGCGCAACTGGCGCCTGGCCTCTGAAGGCTTTGAAGAAGCCATCAAGCGCATAGACGATGCGATCAAGGATCTGGAAAAAACCAAGGAAGCGCTGCACAAGTCAGCGAACAATTTGCGACTCGCGAACGACAAGGCCGACGATCTGACGATCAAGAAGCTCACACGGGGCAACCCCACGATGGCGGCAAAGTTTGCAGAGCTGCCGGGCAACATCCCCTCGGATGAGACAGAGTAGGACCCGACGGGTTGGGCGAGGAATGAGCGTCAGACTCCAATACTTTCGACGCGAAAAGCATTCGGAGTTATTTTTCGGCGGTTATCAGCGAACTACGGCCCGAACCGGTTGGTATCGGATGGCCGACCCGGCGGCGCTCTGCTCCTGATTTAATAGCTGTTGGCGCAGGTAATCATTGGGCTACAGCCGTATTTGGCACCTAAATCGCCCAAAAACCTCCGCGGAAACCAATCGACGCAGCCGTCAAGGCTTGAAAACCTGGAAAAAATTGGGGTCAGGGGAAAAATTGGGGTCAGAGTCCAATTCTTTTGCCACCACACAGGCCAACCTCTTGCAAAAATCTCAAATGAGATACACAATCGTATTTTGTCCCACGGGAGCCACGCCATGCCAGCACAGACTTCAATGCTTCACATTCGGGTAGATGACGACATCAAGGAGCAGGCAACAGCAGCACTGACGTCGATGGGGTTGTCGGTGTCTGATGCAGTGCGCTTGTTTTTGCGCCGGGTGGTGGTTGATCAGGCCTTTCCGCTGGAACTGAAGGTGCCCAACGCGGAAACGCAAGCGGCCATGGAAGAATCGCGCGCCATGATGGCTAGCCGGCGCAACGGTGAAAACCGCTTTGCTTCGGCTGACGAGCTGTTTGCCGATCTTGAAAAAAACAGCGGCAAGTAAGCGGGCGGCGCTGCCAAGGGCTGCGGACTATGCCAAGGCGTTTTTGAAAGACTGGGTGCGGCTTTCGCATTCGGGGCGCCATGACATGACGCGGCTCAAAGAGGCGATGCTGCTGCTGATTGCAAACGATGCGCCGCTAGGCCCGGAATGGCTGGACCACCCCTTAAAAGGCGACTGGTCTGACCACCGGGAATGCAATATCGGCGGAGACTTTCTGCTGATCTACCAAACAGAAGCCAACTGGATCAACTTTGTTCGATGCGGAACGCACTCGGAACTGTTTGGCAGTTGATGGGCGAGCTGGCGGTGACGAAGCCGTTCTTTATTGGTGGCAGACCCGATGGCTATTTGCTCCTGATTTAATAGCTCTTCACGGAGGTAATCATTGGGCTGACGCCGTATTTGGCACTGAACCTCCCCTAAAACTACCGCAGAATCTGACCGCTACGGTCTTCAAGGCTTGAAAACCTGAACCCGCAACCCCGCCAAAGCCGAAAAGTGTTTGGCGTTGGCTGTTAACAGCGGCAGCGAATGACTGATGGCAGTGGCGGCATTCAGCGCGTCGGCCATGTGAAGGCTGTGCGACAACGCGTATTTCTCGACCAGATTGCACGCCATGTCGCTGATGCCCTGGGTGATGGGCAGCACGTCGCTGCCTTCTGATTTGAAAGCCTTTTGCATGGCTTTCAGCTCGGCCTTGTTGCGACAGCCTTGCGCCAGTTCCATGTATGACACGGCCGAAATGTGCCAGTCAGCCAGCCCTTCCATTTTGGCAACGGCGGCGGCATGGCCGCGCAGCGTCCAGATCAAAACGTCTGAGTCCACCAGCACACCGGCCAGCAAGCCACTGGCGGCAATGGTTGCGCCCGCCATCAGAAGCGCGGGGCGCGAAGCTGCCGCACGTAGGCGGATGGATCAGCCATGTCTTCACGCCCGGCCCACAAACCTGCAATGCTGCTGAGGCGCTGCGCCTTGCCTGCGGGGGTGGCAGCCGGCTGTTGGTCCAGAAACTGGTCAACGGCGCGGCGAATCAACTCGCTCTTGGTCACCGCCGCGCCCCGCGAAGCGAGCGCCAGGCGTTTTTGCTGCGCCTGCGTCAGGTAGATTTGCGTGCGGATGAGCGTTTGATTGGTTTGCATGATGTATAAATTGTACATCGCGATGGGTTGCTGCGGATTGCATAGGCAGGCGGCGGCTCACAGACCATCGACTACCATCCAACCGAGTCAACTTAGCCCCAAGGGCGACAAAGGAGAAGCCTATCTTCAGTCACGTCATGGTCGGCGTCAACGACCTCGAAGCCTCAAAGAAGTTCTACGACGCGCTGCTGGACACGCTGGGCATTGCGCCGGGAGTTGCCAACCAGAACCGCTATTTCTACCGCAGCCCGACCGGTACGTTCGGTATCACCACGCCGATTAATGGCGAGCCGGCTTGCCGCGGCAATGGCAGCACGATCGGCTTCAACGTGCAGTCGCCGGAACAGGGCGATGCCTTCCATGCGGCGGGCCTGGCCAACGGCGGCACCACCTGCGAAGAGCCGCCGGGGTTTCGCGACGGCCCGGTGGGCCGGCTGTACCTGGCGTACCTGCGCGACCCGGACGGCAACAAGATCTGTGCGCTGCATCGGCCTGCGAAATAAAGCGCGCCGCGCACTCTGCATTCTTTGGAGCAGGCGCAGTTCGAAAGCTGAATCCAGTTAGCTTTCAGAATGCTCCTGATTTAATAGCTGTTTGCGCAGACTTTACCTGGGCTGCAGCCTTATTTGCCCGGTTCATGCCTGGTACTGCTTTCCCGCTTTGGAACCTGGGCGGCCCGCAGGGCAAATGCCCCGGCAAGTGGGTTACCCCTCTTCCATAGAAGCCTGACCGTCGTCGCGCAGTAGTTTTTACTGTCGTTTTCGTGGCTGCTCGCGAAATGGTTGCGAGCGACCGGAACCCACTCATTGCGTTTCCAGACCATTCGTCAATGCGAAGGCAGAGCGACGGCGAAGCGACGACCGCACAAACGTGCGACCCGCAACGCCAACAAAGTACCCGGGTATTTTTGAAATGAAGTTAATGACGGGTTATCGCCTAGCCGATATCCGGGACCAGGGCCAGAACTATTGGTGGTGAATATTTACTTGTTGGATTCGTGTAGGAAGTCCGTGAAGACCTCCCCTTTGTTGGGCGCTACAAATCGTAAACTTGTAACAAATAACTTCCATATGTTTCTAAACAGGGGGCTCCCATGCGTTCAATAGCTCGGTGGATTCTGGCTGCATTCACAGCAGCAGTTTTAGCGGCCTGCGGCGGCGGCGGCGGCGGGGGTGGCGATAGCGCGCCTGCGGCTCCGGTTGCATCGGGCGGCGCTTCCGTTCAAAACACGGGGCAAGCTAAAGCGCCACTTTCATCCGGCGAGGTTACCAACTTCTCCAAGCTGGTCGTATTGACTGATCAGCTGCTAACCACGCACGATGACATTCACACCGTGTTCGCGGCTGGTTTCCTTCAGGGGTTTTCGACTGTCGCGGGGGGCTCATCGGGTCCGGATGTGATTGCCTGCTCCACAATTTCGCCGAGTGGCACGGGCAGCTTCACATCTACAGTGACGCGCGCCGGAACCTACGCGGGCCTGCGCGTGAACGACAGGGTGCGGCTGGTGTTTGCAAATTGCAAGATCGATGGAGTGAACTTGCAAGGGGAATTGCTACTGACTTCCCGCAGCGACTTCGGGGTGCTTGACCCCGTCGCATTCACCTTGCAGTTCACCATGACGGAGACCGCCTTCTCCATCGGCGATGTCGGCTTTAACTCCAAATCGACGGGCACGAACACCGTAGTGTTTGTGCAAAACAATGCACAGTCATACAACTACAACTTGGGAAGCCTCGCTTACCTCGTTGACTTCTCCAGTTTCGGCATTCCTTTACAGCTCAACGCCGGTTCGGCGGTTCGCGACGTCACGGTCAATCCGACCACGTCGACGACGTCCAGTTTCGGCCTCTACAGCGTTACCGTGCAGCCCAATCCGGAATTGGTGTTCTTCCGCCAGCCAATTGAGAATTTGGCCGGCCCCACTGGCCAGAATCCTACGTCGGGCTCATTCGTTCTCAGCCAGCTTCCGGGTGCGCCAACCAATGCGAAGATTTCAGTCCGGGCGCTGGGCGCAATCACCACGATCACGGCCGACACCGACGGGGACGGCAATGACGACCTCACCCAGAACACCACCTACGGCCAATTGCTGCAATAGCCTGTGGGGGCTGACGCGCCCGAGCGTCTGGCCGACCCGCTTTTCAGGCCAGGCACCTGCTTGTCAATCGTGAAGAAAACACCCGCGTCAGCGGGTGTTCTTTCAGCAGATAGTGGCAGCGAATTTCACGTTAGCAAACCCATCCGGTCCGAGCGCCGCGCATCTGCGGAAGCTTGTTTAGCTTGTCCAGAACTTTGAGGGACTGCATTCGGTGTCCATCAGGCTGTGGTACCGCATCACGCTAACGCTGTTGATGCAAGACCAGCAGATCATTCCGGTGAATGTAGGCGAGCATGACGCGGTTTTATTGAGTCAAGCCTATCAGCCAGACTTGCTCATAAATTAATAGCTGTTGGCGCAGGTATTACTTGGGTTAGAGGCCAATTTGATCAATGATTTTCGCGTACTGCGCCGGCATGCCGCGCCGGGACGCCACCGCGTTTCATGCGCGGCGTGCGGGCGCCATCAGGTCACGGGGCTGTCACGGTGCATGGTTACAACGCGTAAGTAGTTCAAAACTACACACCCGCTTGATAACAACCGCCTGACAACCGTTCACAGGAGCACCCCACCATGCCTGCTTTTTCATCTCCTTGCCTCACCGCTGGCGCCCAGCCGACATGCCGCCCCTGGACGCTTGCGTTGATGGCGCCGATCATTGCGATGGCCCTGTCATGTACGGCGATGGCAGACGACCGTGACGATGACAGAAACGACGACAAGAAAGAAGCGTATGCGATCGGTTTGTGGGGCGACTTGCCTTACTCGCCCGCGCAGGCCACCGTAGGCGTGCCCAACATGATTGCCGACATGAACGCGAACAACCTGAAATTCACGGTGCATGACGGCGACCTCAAAGCCGGCGGCACCGTGTGCAGCAACAACGTGTACACCGAGTCACTGGGCTACTTCAACGCGCTGAAGGCGCCGGCCATGTTCACCCCTGGCGACAACGACTGGACCGACTGCGACCGCCCATCGGCAGGTGCCTACAGCTCGCGCGAGCGGCTGGACTACGAGCGTGCGCTGTTTTTCTCGACCCCCTATTCGATGGGCCAGAAACGCCTGAAGCAGGACGTGCAGCAAGGCGCGCTGTGCCTGGGCGTGGCCGGCTATGTGCAGTGCGTTGAAAACCGGCGCTGGACGGTGCGCGGCGTCACCTACGTCACGCTCAACATCCCCGGCTCGTGCAACAACCTGTGCGACACCGCGCCCGACGCCGCCGAGTACACGGCCCGCAACCTGGCTAACCTGCGCTGGCTGCAGGAAACCTTTGCCTACGCCAAAGAGCGCGGTTCGGCGGCGGTGATGGTCATCTCGCAAGCCAACCCCGGCTGGGATTTGTCTGACCCCACCCGTGCGCCGCTGCGCAACCCGCAAACACTGGCGCAAACAGATGGCCAGCCGGACGGCTATGTGCAGTTCCTGACGGCCTTGCGCAACGAGGTAACGGCTTTTCGCAAGCCCGTGGCTTATGTACACGGCGACTCGCATTACTACCGGGTCGACAAGCCTTTTCTGGATGCAACCGGTCGCCGCCTTGAGAATTTCACCCGCGTTGAAACCTTCGGCAACAACCCGCAAAACGGCACCAATGACGTGAACTGGATCAAGGTCAAGGTCGATCCGCGCAGCCGCGACGTGTTTTCGTTCGAGGCCATGATGGTGCCTGGCAACCGGGTGGCTGTGCCTGCACCCTGAGCGCGGACTGGGGAGCGAGCAGGTTCGTATCGGGGGACCGGATTGCGGCCGTGTTTCAATCTGGTTGCTCCTGATTTAATAGCTACTGGCGCAGGTAAAATCTGGGCTGCAGCCCAATTTAGGCAAATTTCGCCGGGTATTGCGTTCCTTTTGCCAGTGATCAACCCTCCCCACGCCGTCAGCCGCCTGCGCACCGCGCGCCTGGCGCGCAGCTCCAAGCCCTTTCTGGCCCGTGGCGGCCCGCGTGGCGAGCGCTGCGCGGGCTGCCGCCTAGTGCCTAGCCACTGCCTCTGCGGGCTGCGCCCGGTTGTGCCCACGCGGGCGGGCGTGTGCCTGATCATGGCCGACATCGAGCCTTTGAAGCCCAGCAACACGGGCTGGCTGGTGGCCGATGTGGTGGCCGACACCTTCGCCTTTGGCTGGACGCGCACTGAAGTTGACCCAGCGCTGTTGGCGCTGTTGGCTGACCCGCAGTGGCAGCCGGTGGTGGTGTTTCCGGGGGAGTTTGCGCCTGCTGCGCGGGTGGTGACGGAACTGCCACCCCCTGTTGTCATCGACGGCCAGCCGGCCAGGCGCCCGCTGTTTGTGCTGCTGGACGCGACCTGGCCCGAGGCGCGCAAGATGTTTCGCAAAAGCCCGTATCTCGACCATCTGCCGGTGCTGAGTTTGCAGGCCGAACAGATCTCGCGCTACAAGCTGCGCCGTTCACGACGTGATGACCACTTTTGCACCTCAGAGGTCGCGGCGCTGTGCCTGGACCTGGCCGGGGAGCCGTTGGCGGCGCAGACGCTGGAGGCCTATCTGGACGTGTTCACCAACCACTACCTGCAGGCCAAGAACCAGTTACCGGTGAACCTGGAGGATGCGGCGCACCGGCTTTTGGGGAGCTTGCGCAGCTTGGGTTTGCCTGGATAAGTGCTACTAAATTAATAGCTTCTTGCGCACGTTTTTCGTGGGCTAGAGGCCGATTTGACTCAATTTCAGACCCGAAACCGTGTCTGAACTGGTTCGGAGGCAACGGCGAGCCGCCCGATGCGATGGCGGGCGGCTCGCCTCAGTGCCACGTCAGTGCCACGTCGCTATTTGCCGCCCCGCACGTTGCGCGCAGGGCGCCGAGCGTCCGGGTGCACACGCAAGATGCCCCACAGCCCTTGCGCCAGGCTCCACTTGACGACGCCGCTGCGATAAAGATAGTCGCCGGCCTGGCGGTTGGCGGTGAGGGCCAGGGTGCGCGTGGCGCCGGTGGCCAGGCCGTCCACCGTGCTGTGAACCACGCTGGCGCTGCCGCGGTAGGCGTACTCTTTCCAGGCATGGCCGTGGATGTGGAAGCTGTGGTTGCGCGGCTTGTCGGCGGCGCAGACCAGTTTGACTTCAACCTCGGCGCCACTGGCGACATGGAAAACCGGCGTGGACGGATTGGCAGGAAACCAGTCGGTGGCCAGCCGGTCGTGCCGGTTGGGGTGCAACGCCACGCCGGCTCCGTTTTTGCAGGGTTTGACTTCGGCAAAGGCAAGGTCGAGCCTGGCCGAGCGGTAGTTGAAGGCTTTGTGGCCCTGGTCTTCGGTGTCGGGCCCGGCTTCACCCGGGTCGCCGGGCATGTCGGGCGGGTTGGGCGTGGCCTCTCCGCTTTCGGCGTCGATGATCTGCGGCCGGCCCGGGTCGACATAGCGAATGCCGTCGTGCAGCAGCAGCACGCATTCTTCAACGCGCTGGCTGGCGGCCAAGACGTTGGCGATGGTGGCGCGCGCGCCTGTCCAGGCCTCAGGGCTGCCGGCGCCGGCGGTCGGCTGGCCGTCAGCCACAGCCAGCGGGCGGGTGCCGGGGGGCTCGATGATGAGCGCACCGAACAGGCCGTGGTGGCGGTGGTTGCGAATGTCGGCCATGTCCTGCAGCAGCACGGCACCGGGCTCCACATGGGCATGGAACAGGAAGGCCAGCTTGCCGGCGGGCGGCACCGTGACGACGGGGGCGGGCCTGGCGGCCGAGCCGTCGGGCTGGCGCACACATTGGGCCAGCAGATCGGAATCCAGCGACACATGCCGTGAGATCGGCGGCAGGTTGCGGTCGCCCTCGACCGGCAGCCTCGGATGGAAAGCCTCGGCCGTGATGCCGGCAGGCAACGCGTTTTCGAGTTCGATCTCGACCCATTCGCCTTGCAGGCAGCGCAGGATCATGGGCTCCACCATGGTCGATGCGATGTTGACTTCCTGCCCGCCGGGGGGCGTCATGGCCGTGACGACGAAGCGCAGGCCATGCTGGTCCACCAGCGCGGCCGGCGGGTCGCGGTAGCAAATGGTTTCCTGCACCGCGCGGACGCGGTAGCGGCGGCATTGGCTGGATGCGGGCGGCGCCACCGGTTGGGCCGGGGCCTGCGAAATGGGCCACAGCGCGCTGAAGGCCTTGTCGTGCGCGCGAATGCGTCCCCAGCAGCCCAGCCAGGTGTCGTCCTGGCCGGAGAAGCGCCACAGGTAGTCGCCGGC
>JANNKV010000329.1:0-1539 GCA_031396485.1 Polaromonas sp.
TGCTGCCCCGGTGCTCGATGAAGGTGAACACATCGGCCAGGATCTGGCACGGGTGGTACTCGTTCGTCAGGCCGTTGATCACCGGCACCCGCGAGTGCTCGGCCGCGTAGTCACTGATCTGCGGCCCGGCGCACCCGGCCAGCAACGCAGCGCACAGCGCCACGCCTGACAGAACGGCACCGGCACGGGAAGATAAGGCGATCATGTTCGGGGCTTTCCGGGTTGAATGATGGAGAAATACAGCGCGGCGGCGGCCGCCAGCTTCAGCACGCAGGGCAGCACGCAGTAGGCGATGACCAGGGCGTTCAGCGCCGCCGCATCGCGCGCGCCAGGCGCATAGCCGAACAGGCCGAGCAGCGGCAGCGCCAGCCCGGCGGCCAGCGCCAGGTTCAGCTTGGTCGCAAAATTCCACCAGCCGAAGTACGCGCCCTCGCTTTTGCCCGACTGGCCATGCGCCTGGATGAGGCCCGCCAGCATCGCGCCCGGCAAAGCCAGATCGGTGCCCAGGGCCGCGCCCGACAGCGCGCATACGACCACGAAGGCGGCGGTGTCGCCCGCGCCCAGTTGCGTCGCCCAGGCAAACACGGCAATTGCCAGCAGCATGCCGACCAGCCAGGTGCGCGCCAGCCCGATACGCTTGACGACGGCCAGCCACAGCGGGATCGACAGTGCCGCGCAGACGAAATAACTGCCCAGAAACACCGGCTCCATGACGGGCTCAGCCTGCAGCCGGTCCTGAATAAAAAACAGCACCAGCGTGGCCGGCACGGCACTGGCGATGCCGTTGAGCATGAACACGGCGAGCAGGCGGCGAAAGGCGGCGTGCTTGAGCGGTATCCACAGCGCGCCGACATGGGTTTGCTGGCCTGCTTTCTTCGCCACCGGCCGCGGCGCACGCGTCCAGGCCAGCCAGCCGATCGCAAGCGCTATAAAAAACAGAGCTGTTGACGCAGGTAAACCAAGGGCTACCGGCGCAATTGATGCCAAAACGACGCCCACCAGGCCCAGCGCTTCACGCCACGCCACGATGCGGCTGCGCTGCGCCTCATTGCCACCCAGCATCGCACCCCACGACTGGTGCGACACACTGAGCGCGCTGTAGGCCGCGTAGGTGATGACCAGCATCGCACCGGCCCACACCGCCAGCGCTGCGGGCGCACGCACCAGCGGAAAAAACAGCAGCGCGAACCCGGCCGCCAGCACCACCGCCGACGCCGCGCCCAAGGCAAGCACCGCGCCGGAAGAGCGCGCAAACAGGCGGTCGCTCAAACGGCCCAGAAAAGGATCGATGAAGGCATCGAACAGCCGCGCGCCCAGCAAAATCGCGCCCAGCAGACCCAGTGACATGCCGAACTCACGCGCATAGTGATTCGGCAAAATCACATACAGCGGCAAAGCCACGAAGGCCAGCGGCAGCCCCAGCAGCCCGTACAACAGGCCGTTGCGGGCGGTGAACGCATCGGGAACCGCCGCGACGTGCGTGCTTTCAACGAGTACACCTTCCTGCGTACGGACCAGCGTCATCCCGCGGCACCCGCC
>JANNKV010000352.1:0-2782 GCA_031396485.1 Polaromonas sp.
GACCTGGTGATCGCCTTCAAGCCGCAGATCGCCTATTTCGCCGCGCACCGCGCCGAAGACCAGCTCGAACGGCTGATGGCGCACATGCGCAGCACCGCGCCGCACGTGCCTGTCATCCTCGACGCCAAGCGCGGCGACATCGGCAGCACCGCTGGCCAGTACGCCATCGAAGCCTTCGAGCGCTATGGCGCCGACGCGGTCACGCTGTCGCCCTTCATGGGTTTTGACTCCATCGAGCCTTATCTGAAGTACGCCGGCAAGGGCGCGTTTTTGCTGTGCCGCACGTCGAACCCCGGCGGTGATGACCTGCAGAACCAGCGCCTGGCATCCGTTGCCGGTGAGCCGCTGCTGTATGAACACATCGCGCACCTGGCGCAGGGCCCGTGGAACCTCAATGGCCAGCTGGGTCTGGTGGTGGGCGCCACCTACCCGGCCGAGATCGAACGCGTGCGCAACGTGGCGCCGACATTGCCGCTGCTCATCCCCGGCGTCGGCGCGCAGGGCGGTGACGCGGTGGCCACGGTGCGCGCCGGCTGGCGGCCTGATGCGCCCATCATCGTCAACTCGTCGCGGGCCGTGCTGTATGCATCGCCCGACGACAACTTTGCCGACGCAGCCCGCCGCGAAGCCATTCGCACGCGTGAGGTGCTGCAGGCTGCGCGCGGCTGAACCGAACGTAACCGCTATTAATTTAGTAGCTGTTTGCGCAGGTATTACCTGGGCTGGAAGCCGATTTGAGGAAGAATCCAGCTATTTCGGGTGCTGCAGCCTGCCGCCCAGCGTCACGCACACCAGTGCACACACGATGAGTGCAATACCGCCCCACTGCCACGGCGCAATCACTTCACCCAGCACAAGCATGCCGGCGGCCAGCCCGACGATCGGCACGCCCAGGCTGAACGGCGCCACGCGGTTCGCGGGGTGGCGTTTGAGCAGGCCGGTCCACAGACTGTAGCCGACCAGCGTCGCGACCCAGCCCAGATACGCCACGGCGAGCCAGCTGGTCAGCCGGGCATCCATCCACTGCCAGCGCACGGCTTCCGCATCAAAGGCCAGTGACAGCAGCACGAAAGGCAGCACCGCGACGGAGCTGCTCCAGACGACAAAAGCCGTCGGCGAATACTCGGCGCCGCCCTGCTGCACACGCCGCGCGACGATGTTCGACGCCGCCCACATGGCAGCCGCGCACAGCGTCAGCGCAAAGCCGGCGAGCGTCGTGCCGGCGCCGGCACCGGGCAGCAGGTAGTTGATCGCGAAGCATGACAAACCCAGCACGGCGAGGCCCATGCCGACCTGCAGCGGCCGGCTGGCGCGCTCTTTGAGCAGCACGAAACCGAACAGCGCGGTGAAAAAAACCTGTGTCTGGAGCAGCACCGACGCGAGTGCGGCCGTCATGCCGACCTGCAGCGCGAGGAACAGGAAACCGAACTGGCCCAAGCCTTGACAAAGGCCATACAGCACCAGCCATTTCCACGCGATGGGCGGTGGCCGGATGAACAGCGCCAGCGGCAGCACGGCAAACACATAGCGCGCGGCGCCCAGCTGCAGCGGCGTGAAGTCACGCAGCGCAAACTTCATCACGACAAAATTAACGCCCCACAAAACCACCACGATCAGCGCGGCGGTCAGGTCGCGGCCGGTCAGTGCCCGCGGCATGCATCAGATGGTGTGGGGGCGGAAAGCTGGCGCTTGCTGACGAGGAGATTGACGCCGGCAATGGTGATGGTCTTGTGTGGCCACCCATACAGGGGACGATTCTGGATTTCGCTGGACATGCGCCTACCTTAACGGTTTTTGCTGGTTGGCGGGTTGGCGGGTTTGGGGCCGGTGCGTTGCAAGTTGAACCCAACTGCACCTCGCGTGCCCGGCGGATTTCCGCCGGGCGGGGCGGCATTGCGGCACATGCCTGTCTCGCGCGCGACCCGTTCGCCGAAGTTTTGGGGAGTTGAACATCGCGCGGGGGCTTTTCAATTGGCCGCGCAAGGCCTATAAAGCAGGACGCAGTATTCCGAACAAAACCAGGAGACAAGCTCATGCGTATTTCACAGCGCCCGATCGCGCCCGGTCTTTTGCTTTCCGCAAGCTTCGCGGTCTTGACTACGCTGAGCCCGCTGGCCGCGCTGGCCGATTCACCCTCATCGGGTGTGCGGGTGAAGTTCGATACCGGCGACCTCGCCACCAGCCCGTTCCCCAGCGACCGCTACACGCAGCGCGACTGGAGCAACCGCAGCTTTCGCCGCGTCAACCTGCCGACGCCCGACTGCGCCGTGCGCGTCAGCGACTGCGAAGACATTGCGGTCATCAACGGCCTGGACGGCTTTTCGACGCAGCCGCGCATCACCGTGCCGTTCACCGGCGCCATTGATGTCAATAGCGTGACCAGCGACACTGTTTATCTGATCAACCTGGGCGACGTGATGACGGCGCGCGGCTTCGGGCAAAAGGTCGGCATCAACCAGCGCCTGTGGGACCCGGCCACCAACACGCTGGTGTTCGAGCCCGACGAACTGCTGGCCGAGCATTCGCGCTATGTGCTCATCGTGACCAGCGGCGTGCGTGATGCGAACGGCAAGCCGATCAAGCGCGCGCATCTGGATGACGACGATGGCGACGAAGGCGCACGCAGCCTGCGCGGCCACGGCAGCGACGAATACCGGCGCGAACTGCGTGATGCGTCGCGCCTGCATCGGGGTGCCGGCCGGGTGACCGCAGCGACCGTGTTCACCACGCAAACATCGACCAGCGACCTGGCCAAGATCATGCGGCAAATCAAGGCCGGCAC
>JANNKV010000399.1:0-2548 GCA_031396485.1 Polaromonas sp.
CAACGCGCCTGTCATCATGGGCGAGTTCTATGCATTGCCCGGCGTCGCCGCCCTGGTGCGGCGCGCGGGCGCCGCGCAGGACAACATGCTGGGCTACAGCGACAGCAACAAGGACGGCGGCATCTTCACCAGTAACTGGGAGCTGTACCGCGCCGAGATTGCGCTGGTCGAGCTGTTCGACCAGCTCGCCAACATTCAGCTGCGCATGTTCCACGGCCGCGGAGGCACCGTGGGCCGCGGCGGCGGCCCCAGCTACCAGGCCATCCTGGCGCAGCCACCCGGCACGGTGCGCGGCCAGATTCGCCTGACCGAGCAGGGCGAGGTCATCGGCTCCAAATACGCCAATCCTGAAATCGGTCGCCGTAACCTTGAAACGCTGGTCGCCGCGACGCTGGAGGCGACGCTGCTGCAGCCGACCAAACCGGCCAGCGCCGCCTTCCTCAAAGCCGCTGCGGCGCTGTCTTTGTCCAGCATGGCGGCCTACCGGCAACTGGTGTACGACACGCCAGGTTTTACCGAGTATTTTTTCAGCTCGACACCGATTCGGGAAATTGCCGAGCTGAACATTGGTTCCCGACCGGCATCGCGCAAGGCATCACAAAAAATCGAAGACCTGCGCGCCATTCCATGGGGCTTTAGCTGGGGTCAATGCCGGCTGACTTTGCCGGGCTGGTATGGCTTTGGCTCGGGTGTCGAGGCGTGGCTGGCACGCAACCCCACACCGGCGGGCCGCAAGGAGTCGCTGGCCGTGCTGCAAACCATGTACCGCCAATGGCCGTTTTTTCGCACCCTGTTGAGCAACATGGACATGGTGCTGGCCAAGAGCGACCTGGCGCTGGCGTCGCGCTACGCAGAACTGGTTGGCGATGCACGGTTGCGAAAGAAAATATTCACTGCCATCGACGCCGAATGGAAAAGTACGGCGCAGGCGCTGGCGATGATCACCGGCGACAAGCAGCGTCTGACGGGCAATGCGCCCTTGCAGCGCTCGATCCGGCACCGGTTTCCGTATATCGATCCCCTTCATCACCTGCAGGTGGAGTTGATACGCCGTTACCGGGCTGGGCAAACCGACCAGCGCATCCAGACCGGCATTCACATCTCCATCAACGGCATTGCCGCCGGTTTGCGCAACACCGGCTAGCACTTCGGCTAGCACTTCGGTCGGCACAAGGCCTTGAATTGAGGCCGTGTCAGCCCCCGCCCAAGGATGAAATGTATGTCTTTTGACACCTCTGAAGGTAGCCTGTAGGTGCTGTCCTAGACCAACTCCAGCGTCGTCCGATGGTATCCGGCCGATGCGCTGCCTACCATGATTTACAAGCCAGTATCGGCGCACAGTTTCATCGCCGGGCTAGGCCAGAGTACAACGCTGGAGCGCAAAAACGTCATGACTACCCTGAAGATAATTTCCCGTTTCTCTTCGCCCGAAACACCTGACTTTGTGGTCAGCGACGCTGCCGAACTGGCGTCCCACATGAACCACTGCGCCAGTTCCCGAAGCCGCTTTTTTGCAATGCAGACTGCGCTGCATTCGGTGCACTCTGCACTGTCGCCACGCATCGTCACGGTGGCTGCCCTGGTGGTGATCGTCACCCTGTTTGCGCTAGCCTGAGGGTGTGGCTATTGCGGCCATCTCGCGTCTTGACAATCTGAGTGGTTATGCAAAGCACATTCTTGCCGTACAGGACGAACTCCAGCAGCCCATAAGGGCAGAACTCTTCGGTGCCCAGCGTTTTGAGGAGCATGGTCGCAGCCTGGCACGGGCCCAGTCCATCCGGCCCCTGGGGCTCGGTGGTACTTCAGATCGAAGTCCGCCTTTTTTCCCGCGTGTTGACGAAAACATTGCCGCGCTGCGCGAAGCCTACGACTACATCGCCCTGACATCGCGCAGCGGCCACTACGTCACGCCGGCGGCCGATTGGCTGCTCGACAACTTTCACCTGATCGAAGCACAGCTCCAGCAGATTCAGGAAGGCGTTCCCCACCGCTACTACGCAGACCTGCCCAAGCTGACAGAAAAGCCGCTGGAGGGGTTGCCGCGTGTCTACGGTATCGCCTGGGCTTACGTCGCCCACACCGACAGTGTGCTGGACCCGGTGCTGTTCACTGCTTTTCTTCATGCCTATCAGGAAGTCAGTGAGCTGAATCTGGGCGAGCTATGGGCGTTTCCAACCACACTTCGGGTGGTGTTGCTGGAAAACCTGCGCCGCATGGCCGACCGCATTGCGCGCAACAAGGTCGCGCGCGAGGTGGCGCATGCCGCCTGGGACAAAGCAGAAGACCTCAGCGTACGGGATCTGGACGACCTCCATGCGACCATGCAACGGCTCGGGCTGACACGCGGCTACCTGACGCAGTTGTGGCAACGAATGCCGGTAGAGCGCGGCCAGTCGATTGCACCGCTGTACCGCTGGACGGAACAGCATTGCCTTGATGCACTGACGCTGATTGGCGAAGGTCAGACGGCGCAGGTCGAAGCGAACCTGACGGTCAGCAACATCATCACCACGCTGCGTATGATTGGCCAGGTCGACTGGGCCGAATT
>JANNKV010000402.1:0-4869 GCA_031396485.1 Polaromonas sp.
ACAAACAGGACTGTTTTTTTCATGATGTCTCCCCCAAAGGGCGCCGCAAGTTATTGAGGCCCTTCACGGGTAAGCCTCGATGTCCAAGTGTGACTAAATGTGTAGATCGCAATTATTCACCGCTTCTGTTCTGTGCAAGCCTTTTAATGTGCGTGCTTATCAAATCGATATAAACGCTTAGATAAAGCCAGATTTTTTTTGCATTGCCGTGTTTTTTAACAACACGGCAAAATGGACCGATCGGTCTTGTTTTGGGCGTTTCGGTCCGGCGCGTCCATTTGGCCGCGTTATGGCACTGGTTAAACAGCCCGAGCGGGCAGCCGGTAGACTCGGAGCCATGTTTTCAAGACTCCGGGCCGACATTCAATGCATTCTCGAGCGTGACCCCGCCGCCCGCACGGCCTGGGAAGTGCTGACCTGCTACCCGGGCCTGCATGCGCTGGTGCTGCACCGGGGCGCGCACTGGTGCTGGAACCACGGCTTCAAATGGCTGGGCCGGTTTACTTCGCATCTGGCCCGTGGTTTGACGGGCATAGAGATCCATCCTGGCGCAAAGATTGGCCAGCGGGTGTTCTTTGACCATGCGATGGGTGTGGTGGTCGGTGAAACCGCTGAAATCGGCGACGGCTGCACAATCTACCAGGGCGTGACACTGGGCGGTACGTCGCTCTACAAGGGCGAGAAACGGCACCCGACGCTGGGGCGTGACGTGGTGGTGAGCGCGGGTGCCAAGGTGCTGGGTGGGTTTCTGGTGGGCGACGGCGCGAAGATCGGCAGCAATGCGGTGGTCATCAAGCCGGTGCCGGCAGGTGCCACGGCGGTCGGCATCCCGGCACGCATCATTCCATCAAAGCACGGCGAAAGCGCCGACGTTTCCGGGCCCACCGCCAAATTTACGGCCTACGGCATCACGCTGGAAGACGACCCATTGAGCCAGGCACTGCGCGGGCTGATCGACAACGCGGGGTCGCAGGAGCACCAGATTTCGCTGCTCTGGCAGGCGATAGAAAAGCTGTCGGATGCCAGAGCCGCCCACACCGCAGATTGCGTGCCGAAAGACGCGGCTCTGCACGAAACTTTTGAAGCCGACAAGCTCAATCAGCTGATGGGCAAGTAATTCCGTTTCGAAATCGTCCGTGCACTTTGCCGGCTTCGCTGGCCGTACGTCTGTACTGTCTGCGCTTCACCTTCGCGTTCACGAATGATTGCGAAATGGAATAACAAGCGCTGCACCATTCAGTAGTTGGTTGCTATAAATTCAATAGCTGCTTACGCAGGCAATACCTGGGCTACAGGCTGTTTTTGCCAAGAAAACGGCTACCTGACAGGCTCCAGCACCCCGTTCAGGCGAAATACGCTGTCGCCCCAACCCACAGGAACGTCAAAGCGATAAAGTTCGCTGTCGAGCGTGCTGCCCGATGCCATCCTGCTGCGCAGCTGGATGAAGTACGCGCCGGGCTTCAGGTCGCCCAGCGTAAGCCTTTCTCCTTGCGCTTCCGCGGTGACAACCATCTGCGTCAGGGCCCGGTCTGCGGCGACCAAAGCGGAGTAGCCGGAGATGTCCGTGTTGCCGGTCATTGGCCGCCCGTCAAGCAGGCCGGTCCAGTTGAGTACGCTCTGGCCGTTTTCCAGACTCAGCGCCGAGTAGCTGACGCGCCACTGGATGTCTTTCACCGTGAGGACCTTGACGGAATCAAAACCTTCCAGACCTTGCGCGTCGATGCCCCGCACGCGGGCAAACCAGCTGCCGTTGGCCAGCGTGGCGAGGTCGGCGCTGGCCGTGGTGACTTTCAGGTCACGCACGATCTTCTCGAACTTCTCGTCACTGGCGACCTGCACCCGGTAGCCCGACGAGCCGGTCAGTACCGGCATGGGCCAGTTGCCCTGCTGGCGGATGACGACCGAAGTAATGCTGGCCAGATCAGGCGCGGGCAGCAGCTTGACGACCTTGACTTCTTTTTCAGTCGGCTTGACCACCGCGCCGGTGCCTTTGGGCAGGTCGGCGCCGCTTTGCTGGGCTGGGTTGTCGGCGCGCACCTTGCCGTCAACCACCTCGGTGCGGGCGCTGTCGCTGGCTGGGTCTTCATACGCGACGCGGAACTGGGTGCCGCGCACGCCGACCAGCGACGTCGGGGTCTGGATTTGTAGCGGCGTGGCGCGCTTCGCGTTTTTGGTCGCCGCCGTATCCAGTCCGCCCTGCACCAGCCGGATCAGGCCCGAAAACCAGGTCGATGAACCACTGACAGCGGCGTTTCGCGTGGCGTAGCCGCGGCTGGTGACCAGCTCGGCCAGCGTGTTGGGCAGCACGGTGACGCGGCTGCCATCGGCCAGTTCCAGCACGGCCGAACTGTTGGCACCGGTCTGGAACCTGCCACCTTCACCGACCGTAGCGCCTGTGGCCGCTGCGGCGCCCTGAACCTGCACATCGCCCGACGCGCTGATGACTGTGGCCATGGACGGCACCGAGCTGATCATGCGCAGCGGGATATTGAGTGTTTTGCCGGGCACCAGCTTGTAAGGACTTTTCAAGCCGTTGAAGCGGGCAAGCTCTACCCAGTCGGAGCCGGTATTGAGCAACCGCGGGCCGAGCAGCAGCAGCTTGTCTTTGGGCTGGATGGTGTAGGGGATGCTGGGCTCCACGGCCGCAACGGTGGAGGGCTGCGCCAGCGCGAGCGGGCTGAATGCTATCAATAACATAGCTGCTAGCGCAGGTACCGCCTGGGCTAGAGGTGTTTTTCTCGTCATGATTTCATGTCTCCCGATGGGGTGCCTGGTGTGGGCGCCGTATTTTTATTGCTTTGCCGGGAACATCCTCGGCTGAATGTACTTTTCAGCCAGACCCGCAGCCGCCCTGGCCGACTTGCGGTCATGACTGTAACGTTTCGTACAGGGGTTCCGGTTGACCGGGCAACCCAGGACAGGGGGGCTCAGGGTCTGGCCGGATTCATCAACTGCAGCGGTCGTTCGGTCCAGCCCCAGCCACTGAGGCTGCGGAAGCGGTAGCTCAGCGGCACCACCCGCGCGCCGTCGGCCTGCGTGACCGTCAGGCGCAGCACCAGGGTGGTGTCGGGCGCCAGATACCCGAGGTCGAGCACGATGCGGGCTTTGTCGCCGGTGGCAGTCGCTTCGGCGAGGCGGGTGTAAGGCGGCGCCATGTCAGGGGTGACGATGGCCGTGATCGTGTGGCTGGCGTCCAGGCCTTCCTGGCTGAACTGCAGGATATGACGGCCGTTGACCAGGTCGAGCCGGTCTTCGCTGACGGTCCACTGGCGCGGCGGCTGCTCGGGCGGCGGCAGCAGCACCTGAACAGACTTCACGCTGTCGAAGCCCTCGATGCCGTCGGCATCAATGCCGCGAATCCGGGCGAACCAGCCGCCGTTGGGCAGGCTGGAAAAATCGGCGCTGCCGCTGGTCACCACCAGGTCACGCACGATCTTCTCAAAACTCTCGTCCGCCGCAATCTGCACCCGAAAGCTTTTGGCCGCATCCAGCGTGGGCATCGGCCACAGCGCCAGTGGTTTGAGGATGTCGCCGGGCGTGGCCGTCAGGTCGGGCGCTTTCAACAGGTCAACCACCTTGATGTTTTTAACCGCCGGGTTCAGCACCGCGCCCTTGCCCTGCTCGAGCAGTGCGCTGCTGCCCTGCGCCGGGTTGTCGGCCTTGACAGCGCCTTCAAGCACTTCGGTGCGGGCGTTTTGCGTCGCCGGGTCGTCATAGGCGACGCGGAACTGCGTACCGCGCACACCGACCAGTGAAGTCGGCGTCTGGATCTGCAGTGGCGTCGCCCGCAAGGCCGATTTGGCTGCCATCGTGTCGAGTGCGCCCTGCACCAAGCGGATCAAACCCGAAAACCACGTCGTTGACGGGCTGGCCGCGGCATCACGAATGGCGTAGCCGCGGCTGGTCGCGAGCTCGGCCAGTGTGTTGGGCAGCAGCGCCACACGGCTGCCGTCGGCCAGCTCGACCACGGCCGAGCTGTTGGGCCGGTCTGCAGCCGGGCGCCTTCGGCCACGGCGGTGCCGACTTCGGCTTTCGCGCCGCCCAGTTGCACATCGCCATAAACACTGACGATCTTGCCGCTGACGGGTTGCGATTTCATCAGCCGTACCGGTACCTGAATGATTTGCCCCGGGCTGATCCGGTTCGGGTTTTTCAGGCGGTTGAAGCGGGCCACTTCGGGCCAGTCGGCAGGCTGGCTCAACAGCAGTGCGCTGACCGTGATCAGTTTGTCGCTGGGCTTGACGGTGTACGGAATGCTGGGCTCGGCCGCCGGCTTTTGAGCAAGGGCAGGCGGGGAGGCGGTTGCCAGACAGACGGCCAGCAGCGCAAACGCTGCACGTGGCAGAAAGTATGCTTGTTGCTTGCTAATTTTGGCGCTCCCAAAATCCACGCCGAGGTGGCGGTTCTTGTTGTGTCGTGTCAGCAGCTATCTTGTCTTGGGGAGCTGCGCCGCGTCAATCCTGTCAATCCCGCGCGGCGCGTGGACCGCGATCTCTTCAACGCGGCGGCCTCAGCGCGCTCTTGGGCCGAAACGCCTTGCATACTTCCGCACGCGTTTCCAGGTACGGCCCGCCGATCAGATCAATGCAATACGGCACGGCCGCAAAAATGCCCCGGCACCAGTGATTCGCCGCTGTCGCTGCGCAGGCCTTCCAGCGTTTCCTGAATCGATTTCGGCTGGCCGGGCAGGTTGATGATCAGGCTGTGGCCCCGAATCACCGCGCACTGGCGCGACAAAATCGCGGTCGGCACGAATTTCAGGCTGATCTGCCGCATCTGCTCGCCAAAGCCGGGCATTTCCTTGTGCGCGACCGCCAGCGTGGCCTCGGGCGTCACATCGCGCAGGGCAGGGCCGGTGCCGCCGGTGGT
>JANNKV010000001.1:0-6154 GCA_031396485.1 Polaromonas sp.
CGCGCCGCCGCGCAGCGAGATCCCGGGGATCACCACGCGCGCGCCTGCGAACGTCGACGCTCCGCTGAGCGAGATCTGCGGGGTCACCCTTCAGGCCACCGACATGTGGCGCAAGATGCTGTCGATGCTGTTTGAAACCGGCCACCCGTGGATCACCTTCAAGGACGCCTGCAATATTCGTTCGCCCCAGCAGCACGCCGGCGTGGTTCATTCCTCGAACCTGTGCACCGAGATCACACTCAACACCAGCGACACCGAAACCGCAGTCTGCAACCTCGGTTCCGTCAATCTGGTTCAGCACCTGCAAGACGGTGCGGTTGACCACGAAAAACTGAAGAAAACCATCACTACGGCCATGCGCATGCTGGACAACGTGATCGACATCAACTACTACGCTGTCAAGAAAGCCCGCGACTCCAACATGCGCCACCGTCCTGTCGGCCTGGGCATCATGGGTTTTCAGGACTGTCTGTACGAACTGCGCGTTCCCTACGCTTCCGAAGCGGCCGTGGAGTTCGCCGACAGGTCGATGGAAGCTGTCTGCTATCACGCTTACTGGGCTTCGACTGAGCTTGCCCGCGAACGTGGCAGGTACGCCAGCTACAAGGGTTCGCTCTGGGACAAGGGGGTGTTGCCACTGGACACGCTGGACATGCTTCGCGAAGAGCGCGGCGGCTATGTGGAAGTTGACCGGTCGGCCACGCTCGACTGGGACGCCTTGCGCAGCAAGATTGCCCAGGACGGCATGCGCAATTCCAATTGCGTCGCCATTGCGCCGACCGCGACGATTTCCAACATCATCGGTGTCGACGCCTGTATCGAGCCCTGCTTTGGCAACCTGTCGGTCAAGTCGAACCTGTCGGGTGAATTCACCGTCATCAACCATTACCTGGTGCGCGACCTGAAACGTCTGGGCTTGTGGGACGACGTCATGGTGGTGGATTTAAAACATTTTGACGGATCGCTTCGTCCGATCGACCGCGTGCCGCAAGACATCAAGGCACTGTATGCCACGGCGTTCGAAGTGGAAACGTCATGGATCGTAGAAGCCGCCGCGCGTCGCCAGAAATGGATCGACCAGGCGCAATCGCTGAATATCTACATGGCTGGCGCGTCCGGTAAAAAATTGGATGACACCTACAAGCTGGCCTGGCTGCGCGGACTGAAAACCACTTACTACCTGCGCACCATGGGCGCCACGCACGCCGAGAAATCAACAGTGAAAGCAGGCAAGATGAATTCAGTTTCGTCCGGCGAATCCGGCAGCGGCGTCAGTTCACTCGAGGCTGCCGCCATTGCAGCGCAAGCGCAGATGAACACGTCGCCTGCCACTGATATCAAGTTCTGCGCTATTGATGATCCGGGCTGCGAGGCGTGTCAATAAATCGAAGCTACATGATTGAAACTGCGCTCGCCATACGACGATATACGACGCTATTGAGCAACACTAATTAGCAGCGACGCGAATGAACACTTTTCATTTCGTGTCGCTGCTTTCATAATCCGGAAGTATTGGAAATCCATATGTTGACCTGGGACGAAGAAGTCAAACCATCTTTGCAAAAACCACCAAGCAGCGGCTCACTGAATAGCCGTTTGATGGAGACTCCGCCTCTTTCTTCTGCACAGCCTCTGCCGCAAGTGCGCATGCTGAATGATGGCGCCCTTCACATGTCGGCATCCATCCCCCCTGAATCGGCCAAAGCATCAGCTCCCGTTTCTATAGCAGCCAAAGATGCAGCTCTCATTCCTCCGGTAGCCAAGCGCGTCAAGGCCTCCGACAAACGCATCATCAATGGTCAGACCGATGTCAACCAGTTGGTGCCATTCAAATACAAGTGGGCTTGGGAAAAATACCTGGCTACCTGCGCCAACCACTGGATGCCGCAGGAAGTCAACATGACGCGCGACATCGCGCTGTGGAAAGACCCCAACGGCCTGACAGAAGACGAGCGTCGTCTGGTCAAGCGCAACCTGGGTTTCTTTGTCACGGCCGACTCGCTTGCAGCCAATAACATCGTGCTGGGCACCTATCGCCACATCACGGCGCCGGAATGCCGCCAGTTTTTGCTGCGTCAGGCTTTTGAAGAGGCCATCCACACCCATGCCTATCAGTACATCACCGAGTCGCTCGGCCTTGACGAAGCGGAAATCTTCAACGCCTATAACGAAGTCCAGTCGATTCGCGACAAAGACCAGTTTCTGATTCCGTTCATTGAAGTCATTTCCGATCCGCACTTCAAGACGGGTACGCCAGAAGCCGACCAGACGCTGCTCAAGTCACTGATCGTCTTTGCCTGCCTGATGGAAGGTCTGTTCTTCTATGTAGGTTTCACGCAGATTCTTGCGTTGGGCCGCCAGAACAAGATGACGGGTGCAGCCGAGCAGTATCAGTACATCCTGCGCGATGAATCCATGCATTGCAATTTCGGTATCGACCTGATCAACCAGCTCAAGCTGGAAAATCCGCATCTCTGGACTGCAGAGTTCAAGGCAGAAATCAAAGCCTTGTTCATGAAAGCGGTCGAACTGGAGTATCGCTACGCCGAAGACACCATGCCGCGCGGCGTGCTGGGTCTCAATGCGTCGATGTTCAAGGGTTATCTGCGCTACATCGCCAATCGGCGGGCAACGCAAATTGGACTTGAAACCTTGTTCCCGAACGAAGAAAATCCGTTTCCATGGATGAGCGAGATGATCGACTTGAAGAAGGAACGCAACTTCTTTGAAACCCGCGTGATTGAATACCAGTCGGGTGGCGCTCTTTCCTGGGATTGAGTGATACGAGACTCACCTAAATAACAATGATTCCTAGAATTGCAATGACCAGCGACTGCACCGAAGAGTGCGCACTGATCATTGCTCCTGTGTTCGCGGCGCTGGGCCCGGTCAACCGGTTGCCCAACGCCATGAATCGCTTTGCGTACTCCCAACGCGAAGTGCTCTTTGCAATGTGATCAAGGAGAAAACTATGGCAACTGCGAAAAAACCAGCAGCTAAAAAAGCTGCACCAAAGAAAGCACCGGCTAAAAAAGTAGCGGCAAAAAAAGCGCCAGCGAAAAAGGCTCCGGCCAAAAAAGCGCCAGCGAAAAAAGTAGCTGCGAAAAAAGCGCCAGCGAAAAAAGCACCGGCTAAAAAAGTAGCAGCCAAAAAAGTAGCGGCCAAAAAGCCAGCTGCGAAAAAAGCCGCTGCGAAAAAGCCAGCTGCCAAGAAGGTAGCAAAAAAGGTAGCAAAGAAGCCGGCGGCGAAGAAAGCCGCTGCGAAAAAACCCGCTGCGAAAAAGCCAGCAGCCAAGAAAGCCGCGAAAAAACCCGCTGCGAAGAAAGCCGCGAAAAAACCCGCTGCCAAAGCACCTTCCGTAGCAACTGCTCCTGCGGCTCAGACGACTCTGAACCCGCAAGCTGCCTGGCCGTTTCCAACAGCCAGCAAGCCTTAAGCAGTCAGGTATTTGTGCTTGAAGCCCGACATCGAAAGATGTCGGGCTTTTTTATTTGATCGTCGACAACAGCCGCTATCGCCGGACCTCGCCCTTATCAAAGCCGTTCACACATGAATCCCCACCTCCCGTCAGGTGGCCTTCCCTTCTTGCGGATCGACGAACACGGCGACGCATGGGTAGAGGTTTTAGTCGTTCCCAATGCATCACGAACTTACTCTACAGGCATCCATGGCGAGCCCGGTCGCGAACTACTGCGTGTGCGCTTGAAAGCGCTACCGGAGGGCGGCAAGGCCAATCTCGCGTTGATCAAGTGGCTGGCCGGCTGCCTCGACGTCCCACCGAAGGCCATCACGCTGGTGCGCGGACAAACATCCAGGCACAAACAATTGCGGCTCAGCTCTGCCGCCGCAAGTGGCGCCAGATGGAACAAACTGATGGCAGCGATCGCCCGCTGAAAAACCAGCCGCTACTAAATTAATAGCTGTTAGCGCATATAATACCTGGGCTAGGCGTCGATTTGGCTTGAACTTAGCGTGTAATTCTGCCCGCCCCGACTGGCGATCTTGTGCGCACCCACACGGTTGCCGAGTGCGGCGCAGCGGGCTAACGACCAACCTTTCTCCAGCCCAAACAACAGCGCACCGCGAAACGCGTCACCGCAACCCGTCGGGTCGACGACTGCCTCGGCCTTCACGGGCGGCACCAGCGTTTTTTCACCGTCTACCCAGATCTCGCAACCTTCTGCGCCCAACGTCACCACCAGGCCCTGCACCTGGCGAGACATCTCCGCGCAGCTCAGGCCCGTCCGGTCGCAAAGCATTTTGGCTTCGTAGTCATTGACCGTCACCCAGGTCGCCAGTTTGACAAAGTGCGCCAGTTCTTTTCCGTCGAACATGGGCAGTCCCTGACCCGGATCAAACACGAAGGGAATGCCGGCGGCCTTGAACTGCTCAGCGTGCTGAAGCATCGCATCGCGTCCGTCCGGCGAAATAATGCCTAGCTTGATGTCACTGCGCGGCGGGATCTGCGTGATATGCGCCTGCATCATCGCGCCGGGATGAAAGGCCGTGATCTGGTTGTTGTCGCGGTCGGTCATGATCATGGCCTGCGCGGTGTAGGCGTCATCGACTTCGCGGACAAATTCACAGCCGATGCCGAGTTTCTTCATGCGTTCCAAATACTCGGCACCGTCGCTTCCGACGGCCGCCATGGGCAGCGGTGTGCCACCGAGTTGCTGCAGGGCGTAGGCGATGTTGCCGGCACAACCGCCAAATTCGCGACGCAGAGCCGGAACCAGAAACGACACATTGAGAATATGCAACTGGGTCGGAAGGATCTGCTCGGAAAAGCGGCCCTCGAAACTCATGATGGTGTCAAAGGCCAGTGAGCCACAGATTACAGCAGGCATTCAGTTCTCGATTCATTCAAGGATAAAAGGCAAGGACACGGTAACCGGCCACGCGCAGGGAACTTGCAGCGGACGGAGGCAAGACAGAAGCGTTGGCCGAAGCAGCGGTGTTGGGGCGCCCACCATCCCCGCTTACGCGCAGGCTGACAACGCCCGCGACTTCAGCGCGCGCGCCCAATACACCGGAGTCCACACCGAATTGCGCCGGCAACAATACCCGGCGAACCACGGCCTGGTCCTGCGTATCGGTCAGGGTGAGTTCAAGCGCCGGCATCTCCAGCGGCACGCTACCTGTATTTTTCAACACAAAGCTCAGTCGATAGGCGTCTGCGGCAACTTTGTTGAACGTGGAGCTGTCGATGACCAGCGATTCGACACGCCGTGGCGGCTGAACCTGGCAACCCAAGGCACCGCAAAGCGCCTGCAGCGCAGAGCCGAGCCGCGGATCTGAAGCAGCCAGACTGTCTTTTTGCTGCAGCACCCACTGCAAGCCCAGCAAGAGCGCAAGCACCAGCGAAAAACCAGTCAACATGCCGCGTACCAGCGGACGCTTCCAGAAGTCCTTGCGTTCGGCATCGCGCACGAAAGAAACTTCTTTTTCTGCTTCGACGATCAGCTCTTGCGAAGCATCCAGCTCTTCTTCGAACTCGGCATCTGAAACTGTGGCCTTGCGCATCAGATCCGGACGACGCGGTGGCTCGTCGGCCATAGCGGCTTCCTCAGCCAGTCCAACAAAGTCAGACGGGGTGCTTGTCAGGCTTTTGCCCTGACCAAGCGCCAAAAAAGCGCTGGCCGCACCATCTTCCTGCAACTGCCGTTTTTGCAGCGCTTCTTTCCAGCCAGCCGGATCAAAATCTGCAGCGCTGTCAACGGCATCGCTGAGGGCCGCTGGCGCGGTGTCAGTCTGGGCGCGCTTGCCTGACCCCCAGCGGGAAAAAGGCCAGGCGCGCTCGGTCTTCGGACCGACCGCTTCGGAGGCGTCAGCCGGGTCTGCAGCCTTCAGGTTCTGGTTGGCGTCCCCGGTAAACGCGGTGGAGTCGGAAGCCGCTGGCGACGCGGCTTCGCTCGGTGAGCTGTTATCAACATCTGCAGTCGGCTTGGGAACGATGGGTGTTGGCTCGGCAATGGAAGCTTCACGGGGCAGCAGATGTTTCGACGCATCAAAAACGTCTGCGCAGTGACCACATCGAACCCAGCCCTGAGAGACTTTGAGTTGGTCGGTCACGACTTTGAACATCGTGCCGCAGGCCGGACAGCGTGTAATGAGGCTCATCTAGCGCCGTATTGTAGAGTCCGCCCGACACACG
>JANNKV010000042.1:0-5659 GCA_031396485.1 Polaromonas sp.
CCACTGAAGATCGAGTTTGAACGGCAGACCGAAACCCTCGGCCCCGCGCCGCACTTCACGCAGTACCTGCGCCGCTGGCTGATCGAATGGGCCGACCGCAACGACTACAACATCTATGCCGACGGGCTGGTGGTGCGCACCACGGTCGATTCGCGTCTGCAGACGCTGGCCAACAAAGCGGTAGAGCGGCATGGCGACCGGCTGCAAAAGGCGGCGAACGCGGAGTGGAGCCCGCGCGCCTGGGCGGCCAGACGAGACCTGATGGCGGCTTTCGTGCGTGAGACGCGTGAGTACAAGGCTGCGCGCGATGCAGGAGCCAGTGAAGCCGATGCCCTCAAGCAGGTACAGGCCGACCCGGCTGTCATGCAGGCGCTGCGCGAGGAAAAGACCCGCCTGCAGGCCGGCTTTCTGGCGCTGAACCCGACCAACGGCCATGTGATGGCGTGGGTCGGCAGCCGTGATTTTTCTGAAGACCAGTTTGACCATGTGCAGCAGGCGCGCCGGCAGCCGGGTTCGACCTTCAAGCCGTTTGTGTATGGCGCAGCGCTTGAGAACGGCTCGCGGCCGAACGATGTTTTCTACGATCAGGCCGTAGAGATTCAACTCGGCGGCGGCCAGGTCTGGCGCCCCAGCGATGCCGGCGCACCGAGCGGGCAGGCGATGACGCTGCGCGACGGCCTGGCCTATTCCAAAAACACCATCACCGCGCAGGTGATGCAGATCGTCGGCGCCGAGAAGGTGGCCGCGCTGGCGAAACTGATGGGCGTGCGGCAGAGCAAACTGGAAGCGGTGCCGTCACTGGCGCTGGGCACCAGCCCGGTCACGCTGAAGGAAATGGTGACCGCCTACGCCACGATTGCCAACAGCGGCTCGTACATCGAACCGATTCTGGTCGCGCGCGTCGAAGACCGCAACGGCAAGGTGTTAGAGGCCTTCGAGGCGAAATTGTCGGAACCCGCCATGCCCGCGACCACTGCGCTGCAGCTCCTCGACATGATGCGCGGCGTGATCGACAAAGGCACCGGCACCGGCATTCGCAGCACCTACGGCATCAGGGCCGATGTGGCGGGCAAGACCGGCACCACGCAGGACAACACCGACGGCTGGTTCATCCTGATGCACCCGCAGCTGGTCGCCGGCGCGTGGGTCGGCTTCAACGACAACCGCATCACGATGGGCAATGGCTGGGGGCCAGGTGCCCGCAGTGCGCTGCCGATGGTGGGCGAATTTTTTCAGCAGTCGTTCAAGTCGCGTGTGATTGATTCGCGCAAGCGTTTCCCCGACCCGCCAGACGCCGGCCCGGGCGGTGGATGGGCCAATGGCATGCCCCCGCTTTCTGCCGAACCGTTGCCTGAAAATGGGCGCATCCCCGAAGTATTCGTGATGCCTGAAACCGATGCAAACCCTTTTCCGTCGGTACAACCGGGCATTTTCCAGGAGCAGGCGCCACCGCAACAAGTGCAGCAACAACAGCAGCAGCCATCGGCACCGCAGCCCTTGAATCAATTCCCGCAACTGCCACCGGGCGTCACGGTGTTGCCGTCACCATCGGGCTTCCCGCCAGCTACGGCTGACTCGCGGGGCACGCCCATACCGGCGCGGGAACTGCCCAACCAGAGCGGTATTCCCATCACGCGGGAGCTGCCTCTACCGGGTAACTTTGGCACGGTGCAATAACCGAACCAAGCCAATAAGCCAACGAAGCCGCCCCAAGATTCCCCCCTGCATGACCCTTGCCTCTTCTACGCCAAACACCGCTGTTTCTCCCGCCACGCGCCGCTCCATCCTGCTGCTGTCTTTCGCCACTTTTTCCAGCATGGCGGCGCAGCGCATTTGTGACGCGATGCTGCCCGAGTTGTCGCGCACCTTTTCGGTCAGCCTGGCACAGGCAGCGCAGGTGGTGTCAGTGTTTGCCGTGGTGTATGGCCTGTCGCAACTGATCTACGGGCCGCTGGGCGACCGGCTGGGCAAGTTCGGTGTGGTCACCTCTGCGACGCTGGCCTGCAGCGTGGGCAGCCTGGTGGCGGTGTTTGCCGGCAGCCTGAATGTGCTGGTGCTGGCACGCGTGATGGTGGCGCTGGGTGCGGCGGCCATCATTCCGCTGTCGATGGCGTGGATTGGCGACGAAGTGGCTTATGAGCAGCGACAGGAAACGCTGGCGCGCGTCGGGCTCGGGACCACGCTGGGTATCGTCGGCGGCCAGTTATTTGGCGGTGTGATTACCGACACGCTGGGCTGGCGCTGGGCGTTCGGGCTGATGACGCTGCTCTTCGGCGTGGTCGGCCTGCTGCTGTACCTTGACTGGCGGCGGCAGTCAGCGGGCCGCGTGCAGCAAGCCGTGGCATCGCCTGAAGATCGCCCGGGCTTCGTGTCGCAGGCACTCATCATCATCACCGGGCACTGGACGCGCATCGTGCTGCTGGCGGCCTTCATCGAAGGCGCGGCGGGCTTCGGCGTGCTGGCGATCTGGGCGTCGCACCTGAACCGCGTGCTGGGCCTGTCGCTGTCAGCCGCGGGCAGCATCGTCGCGCTGTTCGGTCTAGGCGGCATGCTGTACATGGTGCTGGCGCGCCATCTGATTCGCCGCCTGGGCGAAAGCGGGCTGGCGCTGGTGGGCGGCTGCGTGCTGGGGCTGTGCGCGTTGGTGTTCGGTTTGAGCCCGCACTGGTTGCTGACGCTGCCGGCCAGCCTGATTGCCGGCTTCGGCTTTTTCATGTTTCACAACACCATGCAAACCAACGCCACGCAGATGGCGCCGAGCGCGCGCGGCACCGGCGTGTCGATGTTCGCGCTGGCGCTTTTCATGGGCCAGTCGGTCGGTGTGCTGCTGGCTGCGTGGCTGCTGGGGCACATCGCGTCGGGCGCCGTCATTGCGATCGGCGGCGGCATCATGGCGGCGCTGGGTGTGTTCTTCGCGCAGGCGCTGCGGCGGCGGGATGTGCTGCTGGCCTAGCAGGCTGCGCGTTGATATGCCTGACTGGGCGCTATCAAAAATATAGCTGCTGGCGCAGGTATTACTTGGGCTAGAAGGGTTTTTTACTGATATTTCTCGCCAATTGTGTGCATGAGACCCCTTATTTCCACGCAAACGCCGGCTGCTCAAAATGCGCCACGCGGGTCGCACGGCCTTCAATGCACACCTCGCGAAACTGGTACAGCACCGCGGCGGTAGGCGCAGCAATCCAGTGATGACCGACCGGCATGCGCAGCACCATCTGGTCGCTGTGGCCCTCGTCGGCCAGCATGGGCGCATCGGCGCGTAAAAATTCGGTCACCGGTATACGGTGAATGCTCGCCACCTCGGCTGGATTCGGCTGTATGTGCCGCGCTGCGCCGGCCCAGATCACCACCGGCGTGATGATGAAGCCCGAACGCGTGACGAAATCATCGAGCCGACCCAGCACCGCGTCTTCACCCAATTCCAGCTCAACTTCTTCACGCAACTCGCGCAGGGCTGCCTGCTCGGCGGTCTCGCCATCATCGATGCGCCCACCCGGCAGCGCCCACTGGCCAGCGTGCTTGCGCAGGTGTGCGGCGCGCCGCGTGAGAATGAGCGCGGCCTGGTCGCTCCATGCGGCGTGTTCGGGGAAGCCTGGCAGTTCGGGGCCATGGCCCTCGTCGGTGATAGCCACGGCCACGGCCGCCGCGTGGTGGTGCTCGCCTGCGGCTGACTGCACGGCGAGGGCGTTCAGGTGCTGCGCGATGCGCAGCCGCAGGGAATCGTTACGCTGCATGACGCGTCCAGATGCCACAGCGGCTACGCCAGCCGGATTGTTGTGGCGGGTGTGTTTTGGTTGATGCGTTGAAGGCGAGGCTCATGACGCATTGTCGCCCTACTGCGCGGAAGCCACGTGCTATCAAAAGAGAAGCTGCCCGCGCAGGTTATATATGGGCTACAGCCCTTTTCCGTCAAGAATGCTACCCACCAGACTGCCCCGACACCAGCACCGGCTTGTCGCGGTACAGGTCGGGCATCACGGTTTTCAGGTTGGCGATTTTCGGCAGGTCGAAGCGGGCAATGTAGGGCTGGCGCGGGTTCAGCGTGGCGTAGTCCTGGTGGTAGGCTTCGGCGGCGTAGAAGGCCGCGGGCGCGTTGACTTGCGTGACGATCTTGCCCGGGAACACTTTGGCTGCATCGAGTTGTGCGATGTAGCGCTCGGCCACCTGTTTCTGCATCGCGTCGTGGTAGAAAACGGCTGACCGGTACTGCGTGCCGGTATCAGGACCCTGGCGGTTCAGCTGCGTCGGGTCATGTGCGACCGAGAAGTAAATCTGCAGCAGCTTGCCGTAGGAGATCTGTTTCGGGTCATAAGTGATCTGCACCGATTCCGCATGCCCCGTGCGGCCCGAGCCGATGCTGGCATATGTAGCCGTTTCCTTGGCGCCACCGGCGTAACCCGAGACAGCATTGAGCACGCCTTTGGTGTGCTGGAACACAGCCTGCACGCCCCAGAAACAGCCGCCTGCGAAGACGGCGGTTTCTTTGCCGGCTGACGCGTTTGCGGGCGCGTCAAAAGTCGGCGCCGGTAGTTGAACCGCTTTTTCCGAGTCGCCCGATGCGGCGTTGCTGACCGAAAAAGCCCAGGCGGAGAACGCGACGCCGCCTGCGACCAGAAGGTATTTGCCAATCATCATCATGCCGCCTTGAAGTTAAGGGCCACGCCGTTCATGCAGTAGCGCAGACCGGTGGGTTTGGGCCCGTCATTGAACACATGGCCCAAGTGCCCGCCGCATCGTTGGCACAGCACCTCGACGCGTTTCATGAACAGGGTGGTGTCGGTGTCTTCAACAACCGCCTTGTCCAGCGGCTGCCAGAAGCTCGGCCAGCCGGTGCCGCTTTCAAATTTGGTGGTGGACGAAAAAAGCGGCAGCGCGCAGCCCGCGCAGGTGAAAACACCGGCGCGCTTTTCCTTGTTCAAGGGGCTGGAGCCGGGGCGTTCGGTGCCGGCCTGACGCAGCACGCGAAACTGTTCTGAATCAAGCAATTTTTTCCACTCGGCGTCAGTGTGGGTGACTTCGTAGGTGCGTGCAGCCTGCGCGGCTTGCGCCGGGGCGCTGCCAAACAGCCCGCGCAGACCGGCGACCACACCGGTCAGCGTGGCTGTCAGGGCCCCTGCGCCCAGCAAGGTGTTTCTTCGCGTCATCATTGGGTTTCCTTCTGTTCGATGATTGTGGCTTTTTGCGTTGGTCGGCGCTGGCAGGCGCTTCTTACCTCACAGACACCGGAAGGGCTATTTCGGCTCCGCCAAGCGTCTAGACTAGGCTCAGAACCATTCATAACCATCCATACCCATTCATACCCATTCACGAGACTATTCCCATGCTTGTCCTTTGCGGCTTCCCCATTTCCAACTATTACAACAAAGTCAAGCTCGCGCTACTGGAGAAGAACGTGCCGTTCACGGAGGAATTCGTGCACCCGAAGAATGCAGACGTCGCGGTGTTTGCCATGTCGCCGCTGGGCAAGATTCCGTTCATCCGCACGCCTGAGGGCACGCTGTGCGAAAGCCAGGCGATCATGGATTACATCGAGGCGGCTTACCCGAATCCGCCGCTGCTTCCGGCTGACCCGTTTGCGGCGGCCAAGGTACGCGAGCTGATCATCTTTATTGATCTGCACCTGGAACTGGTGGCGCGCGAGTTATATGCGCAGGCGTTT
>JANNKV010000049.1:0-11431 GCA_031396485.1 Polaromonas sp.
GAACAAGACTGGGCATCCCTCAACAAGGTCATGCCGGTGGCCTCGGGCGGTATCCACGCCGGTCAGATGCACCAGTTGCTGCACTACCTGGGCGACGACGTGGTGCTGCAATTCGGTGGCGGCACGATTGGCCACCCGGACGGCATTCAGGCCGGTGCGATTGCCAACCGTACCGCACTCGAAGTCATGATCATGGCGCGCAATGAAGGCCGCGACATCTGGAACGAAGGCCCGCAAATTCTTCAGGAGGCAGCGAAATGGTGCGCCCCGCTGAAGGCTGGTCTGGCGACCTGGAAAGACGTTTCTTTCAACTACGCCTCCACCGACAGCCCGGACTTCGTGCCTACCCCTACGGCCAGTTATTAACCCGTTTCAGGAGAAAAAAACATGATGACCAATCTTGGCGGCCGCGTCACACAGGGGCAGTTCTCGTTTCTCCCCGATTTGACCGATCAGCAGATCACCGCTCAAATCAAATACGCGCTGGACAAGGGCTGGGCCTTGAGCGTCGAATACACCGATGACCCGCACCCGCGCAACACCTACTGGGAAATGTTCGGCAATCCGATGTTCGATCTGAAGGACCCGGCCGGCATTCTGATGGAAATCAACAACTGCCGCAAAACCTATCCCGATCACTACATCCGCGTGGGCGCGTTCAGTGCCGTGCGCGGCGTCGAGAGCGTGACCATGTCGTACATCGTCAATCGTCCGAAGAACGAGCCAGGCTTTCGCCTGGTGCGGCAGGAAACCGACGGACGCACGATGCGCTACACGATTCATTCCTATGCGACAGACAGGCCGGAAGGCGAACGCTACTAAAAGGCATGAAAGATATGAAAGTACCCTCACCGAACACAACTTAACGAATTCCATGAGCGAAAACAACGCCCCGTCAGCCGTGATGGCAGTGCCCAGCGACACCCCTGTGGATCTGGACGCGGCGTTCCGCGACTCGCAAATTCAGGAAGTGCTCAACAAGCTGGACCGTGAATTGGTCGGGCTGCAGCCGGTCAAAACGCGCATCCGGGAAACGGCGGCGCTGCTGCTGGTAGACCGTTTGCGCAAAAGCGTCGGCCTGTCTTCAGGGCCGCCTTCGCTGCACATGTGCTTCACCGGAAACCCGGGTACGGGCAAGACGACGGTGGCCATGCGCATGGCGCAAATCCTTCACCACTTGGGCTATGTCCGTCAGGGGCATATGGTGGCTGTCACGCGTGACGACCTGGTAGGCCAGTACATCGGCCACACCGCGCCTAAAACGCGAGACGTGCTCAAAAAAGCGATGGGCGGTGTACTGTTCATCGACGAGGCGTACTACCTCTACAAGCCTGAGAACGAGCGCGACTACGGGGCCGAGTCCATTGAAATCTTGCTGCAGGTGATGGAAAACAACCGCGATGATCTGGTAGTCATTCTGGCGGGCTACAAAGACCGCATGGATCAATTCTTTGAGAGCAACCCCGGCATGTCGTCCCGCATTGCCCACCATGTGGATTTTCCCGACTACGGTAGTGAGGAGCTCGTATCCATCGCCCAACTGATGCTGGAAAAAAGCCAGTATCGCTTTAGTCCGGACGCGGAAAAAGCCTTTGAGAAATACATTGTTCGGCGCATGGATCAACCTCACTTTGCCAATGCGCGCAGTGTGCGCAATGCGCTTGACCGGATGCGTCTGCGCCATGCCAATCGCCTGTTTGCGCAGCGCGAGCAGAAGTTGACGGCGCAAGATCTGTCGACCATCGAGGCCGAGGACATTCTGGCCAGCCGGGTTTTCATGGCGCCTCTGACAACCGTCTCACGGGAAGTTTGACCGAGATGCTGCGCGCGATTATTTTTGATGTCGACGGTACGCTCGCTGATACTGAATCGGCTCACCGCGAGGCCTTCAATGAGGCGTTCTCAGAAGCCGGCCTGTCTTGGCACTGGGACGAAGATCTCTACACGAATCTTCTCGAAGTCTCGGGTGGCAAGGAGCGCATTCAGCATTTCTGGCGCGGCATTGATCCAGATGCAGCAATGAGCCGTACCGGGAGCGACAGCATCGCACGCCTGCACACCAACAAGACGCGCATTTACGACGCCAAAGTCAGCGGCGGACGCCTGCCGCTGCGCCCCGGCGTCCTGCGTCTCATCAACGAGGCAACGCAGCAACGCATTCCGATTGCGATTGCCACAACAACCACCCCCGCCAACATCGACGCGCTGCTGCGAACGCCATTGGGTGCCGGGTGGCGGGACTACTTCGCCGCGATAGCCGACGCCGCGACAGCTCCACGCAAGAAGCCAGACCCGCAGGCTTATGAACAGGTTCTTCAAGGTCTCAATCTTCCCGCCGCGGATTGCCTGGCTCTGGAAGATTCGCAGAACGGTTTGCGTGCGGCGCGTGCAGCAGCCATCCCGGCGATCATCACGCCGAACGCCTTCACGCGCATGCAGGACTTCGGCGACGCCTTGCTGGTGCTGCCCCATTTGGGCGACCCGGAGCAACCGATGACGCAATGGATCGCCGGGCTCTCGCATCGCTGGGTTGACATCGCCGCCTTGCGTAGCTGGCATGACGGCATGCTGTTTGAATCCGCTTGAAATTACCAAGGATTGAGTCATGCCTCTGTCAAATCGCCAAACCCTCACGCAATACCTGATCCTGCAACGCCGGCGTTTTCCGCAGGCCAATGGAGACCTCAACGCGCTGATTCTCGATGTCTCCATCGCCTGCAAGGCGATTGCGCATGCCGTGGCCTTTGGCGAGCTTGGCGATGCGGCCGGAAACGTGGGTAAGGTTAATGGTGGCGGTATCAACGTGCAGGGAGAAGTACAAAAAAAACTGGACGTGCTCAGCAACGAAATGTTCGTTCGTACCGCTGAATGGGCTGGTCACCTCGCGGGAATGGCGTCCGAGGAGATGGAACTGCCGTACCAAATCCCGCACGCCTATACCCGCGGCAAGTACCTGCTGGTTTTTGACCCGCTGGACGGTTCCTCCAACATTGATGTGAATGTGTCGGTGGGTAGCATTTTTTCCATCCTTCGCGCGCCTCAGGATGTTGTTGATTCAGGCTGCGATGTGACCGAAGAACACTTCCTGCAACCGGGCGCGTCGCAAGTCGCTGCAGGCTATGCGCTATACGGGCCGGTGACCATGCTGGTGCTGACGGTGGGAAACGGCGTGGTGGGATTTACGCTGGACCCCAATCTGGGTGAGTTCAAGCTCACGCATCCGGGCATCACCGTGCCTGCAGATACGCAGGAGTTTGCCATCAACGCTTCCAACAGCCGCTTCTGGGAACCCCCCGTCAAGCGCTATGTAGACGAGTGTCTGGCTGGTCGAACCGGTCCCCGGGGTAAAGATTTCAATATGCGCTGGATTGCCTCCATGGTGGCCGAAGCACACCGAATTTTGATGCGCGGCGGTGTCTTCATGTACCCGCGCGACAGCAAGGACTCGACACGATCGGGTCGCCTGCGGCTACTTTATGAGGCCAACCCGATCGGCATGGTGATTGAACAGGCGGGCGGCCGCGCCAGCACCGGCCGTCGTGCAGTTCTGGACGTGCAGCCGTCGTCGCTGCATCAACGAATCGGGCTGGTATTCGGGTCAAAAAACGAGGTCGAACGAATTGAGCGTTACCACGCCGAGCCGAGTGCCGATACGCGAGACAACCCGCTGTTCGCGGAGCGAAGTCTTTTTCTTCAATAGGTTGATTTCATGGATCTTTCCATACACAGGCGCTCTTTAACTTAACTACGGCTCAAAAAAATGTCTGAACGTTATCCCATCATTGCCATCACTGGCTCTTCCGGTGCTGGCACCACGTCGGTAACGCGAACCTTCCAGAATATTTTTCGCCGCGAAGGCGTCACCGCAGCCATCGTGGAAGGCGACAGCTTTCACCGCTACGACCGAAAGGAAATGAAAGCGCGTCTGGTGGAGGCCGAGAAGGCGGGCGATAAAAATTTCAGTCACTTCGGGCCCGAAAATAATCTCTTTCCCGAACTGGCCGAGCTGTTTCGCTCGTACGGAAAAACGGGCAGCGGCAAGCATCGCAAGTATTTGCATGACCCCGAGGAAGCTGCGCCATACAAACAGGAGCCCGGAACCTTCACGCCGTGGGAGGACGTTCCGGCCAACACCGAGTTGCTGTTTTACGAGGGACTGCATGGTGCCGTGGTGACACCAGAGATCAATATTGCGGAGCACCCCGACCTGTTGGTGGGTGTGGTGCCGGTGATCAACCTCGAGTGGATTCAGAAGCTGTGGCGCGACAAATCCAAGCGAGGTTATTCCACCGAGGCCGTGACTGACACCATCCTGCGCCGCATGCCGGACTATGTGAACTACATCTGTCCACAGTTTATGCACACGCACGTCAACTTTCAGCGGGTGCCGATGGTTGACACGTCAAACCCGTTTGTCGCGCGCGACATTCCCTCCCCGGATGAAAGCATGGTGGTGATCCGCTTTGCCAAGCCGAAGGGAATTGACTTTCAGTACCTGCGCAGCATGATTCATGACAGCTACATGAGCCGCGCGAACACCATCGTGGTTCCTGGCGGCAAGATGGAGCTCGCTATGCAGCTGATCTTCACGCCGTTCATCTGGCGCATGATGGAGCGCCGCAAGCGGGCTATGTTCGCACTTTGATATTTGCGGATCGATGGAAAGCGGACAAAACGGCAGCCCAGATGAACCTCAAGGCTCCCGCGACTCCAGGTGGCTAAAAAATGACGAGAATCATGCTCTAGCCCATGTGAAACATGCGCAGGCAGCTATTGTTTTTATAGCAGTTTGCAAGCCCCTGTACTTTCAGAGCTGTGAGCGTCTCCAGCGATTCCACAGATCGGTGCCGTGCGCAAGCCCTGCTGCCATGAGGCAAAGGACCATCCACATCCAGCCTGCGTCTGCCAGCGCGCTGCGCAAGGCGAACATCAGACAAAGCCCTGCACCAAGGTTAAGCAAATAGTCTTTGGGTGCCAAGCCGCGCCTGGTGAGGCGGTGGTAAAAGATCAGCGCGACACATTCAATCAGCGTCACGGCAATAACGATATCAATGAGTTGACTGTTTGAAATGGCATCAATCATGTTTCACTCCGCGCGCATGAACACCCGCGTGCCGGTAAGGGCCGCAGAAGGTGTAGAGGTAACGGTCTTGAGGTCAGCCATCCTTCTCACACCTTGACCAATCCGAGCAGATGCGCCATGTCCTTGAAAAAGATCCGCACATGAGCCATCGGTTTTTTTCGCGTGAGCTCCTTGTTCATGTAAGACTCGAATGTCAGTTGCTGAACATCCCGGTCCTCGCAAATTTTTACGAAGCGCTCCCGGCGACGATCATTGCAATACCAGAACCATTGCATGATGCCCAAAACCCGAAACACGGTTCCGTGAGCCTTCATGAACCGCTTTCGAGCCAGTTTTAAAGCGCGCACATCGCCGGTCTTTAGCAGCTCGTGCACAGCCTGCGCCGCAAATTGCCCGCCGACCATTGCGTAGTAAATACCCTCCCCGGAAGCGGGCGCAACAACACCCGCGGCGTCCCCGGCCAAGACGACATCGCGCCCGTTGTCCCAGCGTGGGAGCGGCTTCATGGGAAGCGGAGCACCTTCCCGTCGCAGGGTCTCGGTGTCGCCCAGACCAGAGACCTGCCGCAATTGCGCCACAGCACCCCGCAATGAGAACCCCTTGTCTGCGCTGCCCGTGCCGATGCTCAAGGTATCGCCATGGGGGAATACCCAGCCATAGAAGTCGGGCGACAGTGGGCCCTGGTAGAAAACGTCGCATCGCGACCCGTCGTAACCGACCGGCTTGACGACGGGAGCACGCACGATCTCATGGTACGCAAAGACGCACTTCACGCGCTCTGCGCCCGGAACAGTCTGCCTGGCCACCTCAGAGCGGGCGCCGTCGGCGCCAATGACTGCCCTCGCGCGCACCCTGCCAGAAAGATTTTCGCCCGGCTGTTTGCCTCGACTGCCGCGGAAGTGCACGACGCTCACACCGTCCGAATCCCGCTCCAGACGGTCGAAAGTACCGATACGGCGAATAGCACCGCTGGTGGCAGCGCGCTCGCGCAAGTGCTCATCGAAGTCTTCGCGATTGACCATTCCGACAAATCCGTTGTCAATGGGAATGTCTACCTGCTTATTTTTGGGTGAAACCATCCGCGCAGAAGTAGCACGTGCCACCAACAGCTCGTCGGGAATCTGAAAATCCTTGATTAGCCGGGGCGGAATGGCGCCGCCGCAGGGCTTTACGCGCCCCGCGCGATCCAGCAGGAGCACAGAATGGCCTTGACGGGCAAGCTCCTGCGCGGCAGTCGAGCCTGCTGGCCCTCCGCCTACGACAACCACATCAAATGTCTCGGTCTGGCTCATATGGTTTGCCTATATTCCGGTCTGGGGAATCGCTTGTCGTCCGCAAAGAAAGCTGGTTGATCGACCTGTCATTTCGAGCCTGCACCTGAAAAGCGCGTTTCCAGTGCACGAAGATTGCGGTCAGGAATTTCATGCGCCCGACCCACTCAAACCGCGCAGGGCGAAGGCGCTGACCATCATTCCGGCGACAAATAGCGGAACGCCGAAACCGCTGTACCAGAGCGCTCGTTTACTCACGCTGGACAGAAAATAGTTCATCAAAAACAATTGCAACACCAAAAGCAGGCTAACCGCCATCGCATGCCACGGTCTTCCCCAGCTGGTCAGTAGCACCACCACCACCACCTGCGGTATAACCATGACCCAGCAGGCAACCCGGGCGGCGTTCTGCTCGCCCAACTGAACGGGTAACGAGCGCACCCCCATCAGTCGATCTCCCTCGACAGCCTTGAAATCGTTCAAGGTCATGATGCCGTGCGTGCCCAGGCTGTAAAGCGCTGCGAGCGCTAGCGATCGGCCCTCGGGCAAGCTGCCGCCAGCCATCACCGCCGCGCCGGTCACCCAGGCGATGCCTTCGTAGCTGACGCCGCAGGCTGCATTACCCCACCACCCATTTTGTTTCAGCCGAACCGGCGGCGCGCTATAAGCCCATGCCAATAGCAAGCCGATGACGGCGGCTCCAAAACCCCAAGGACCCAAAGCAGTTGCAACCAGCAATGAAATGGCTGTCCAGCAAAGCGCGATGTAGAGTCCCCAGCGGCCTGGCATACGGCCTGATGGAATTGGACGTTGGGGTTCGTTGATCGCATCGACGTGGCGATCAAACCAGTCGTTGACCGCTTGACTCGTAGCGCAGACAAATGGTCCTGCCAATGCAATTCCGATGACTGCAAGCGCCCATCTTCCCTCCATGGGAACGCCTGAAGCGACCACCCCACAGGTGAAAGCCCACATGGGGGGAAACCACGTAATTGGCTTGAAGAGCTCAGTCACTACAGAAAAAGCAGGCCTTGGCATAAACTGATTTTTATGTTGACAATACCGTGTGTCAAGTATTATTTACAGTATAAACTCGGGTATTTCCGAGATGGCAGGAGCCTAAAATTTAAAAGATGCGCCCCTTGAATTCCTACGAGTTGTATCTTCGGTCCTGATGCTGGGGCGAGACGCTACAGTGACGGTACCCACCTCAGCCCCACCAGATCTTGGCGACCTGTCCGGGTGGGCGCCTGCGCTCGCTCAAACGTTCGCGTCATTAACCACCGACATCGCATTAGTACTGGACGAACACGGCGTCATTCGGAGCGTCGCCAACGGGGGTTCGACCTCAATGTTATCGGCAGCACAGGAATGGGTGGGGCGGGCTTGGGCAGACACAGTCACAGGGGAAACGCGCGGCAAGATCGAGCAAATGCTCAACGAAGTGACCTCTACCGGTTTGGCAAGACGCAGGGAGATCAATCACCCATCCGACCGCGGCAATATAGCAATCGCCTATACCGCCATGCGTCTGGGGACCAGCGGGCCCCTGCTAGCCGTCGGGCGTGACTTGAGTGCCGTTGCGGCTATTCAGCAACGATTCATTACAACGCAGCAGGAAATGGAGCGTAGCTACTGGCGACTGCGCCAGGACGAAGCTCGCTACCGTCTGCTATTTCAGGTGGCGACTGACGCGGTGATGGTCGTCGACAGTGCAAGCCTTGACATACTGGAAGCTAATCAGGCTGCAGCCCAGTTGCTCGACCTGGATATAGCGCAGCTGGTTGGAAGGCCTGCCTCGTTCGGGTTTGAGCGTCATTCCCGCGTCGCCGTTGATGCCCTGCTTGCGGCGGCACGATCAAGTGGCCAACCGTCCGAGATTCGTGCTCGTCTGCTTGGCAGGGTCTCCGCAACGAGTGTCGCTGCCACCCCGTTCAGAGCGGACGATGCCATGCGGCTGATGGTCAGGCTTCGGACGATGGATCTGCCTGGCTCATCGTCAGATTTAAGCAAAACCCTGGCACGTCTGGTGGACAGTGCCAGCGATGGCGTCTTGATCACTGACACCAACGGGTGCATCCTGATGGCGAACCCCGCTTTTCTGAAGCTGGTCAATAAAAATACTGAAGCAGAAGTGAAAACAAGGCCTCTCATGGACTGGGTCAGTGTTTCTGACGATCAGTTCGCCGCTTTATTGCATGAAGTGAGGCGTTTGGGCATCGCACGCCGAATGTCTTCCAAACTGATGTCGAGCGATGCTAGTTGCAGTGAGATTGAGGTGACAGCCGCATTGCTCACCGAAGGAGACCAGGAGTGCATAGGATTTACCTTGCATGCAGTAGCAAGCAGCAAGAAAGAGTTTTCCGACTCAAAAGACGACCTGCGGCTGGCAATCGATGAGATCACAGCCCGAATAGGCGTTGAGCCTTTACCCGACTTGCTGCGTACGGCGGCTGGGATCTTGCAGCGTCACTTCATCACGCATGCCATGGCACGCGCCGGCGACAACCCCAAAGCCGCAGCCGATTTGCTCGGTATCGGACAGGATCAGCTTGATCTTTCTCGATACGAGAAATTCCAGTCACCGCCTGAGAGCTTCTAGTTGCACAACAGTCCTGCTTTCGGTGAGGCAGACCTCACCAACTGCGAGCGTGAGCTGATTCATCTGGCCGGTTCTGTTCAGCCGCATGGTTTGCTTTTGACTTTAAGCGAACAGAAACTACACATCGTACAAATTAGTGCTAACGCGCAGGCATTGTTGGGCGTATCGGCTGATGCTCTGGTGGGCAAGCCAGTGAGCGAGCTGGGTGGTAATGTCTTGGAACGGGTAACAGTCATCTCAGCGACCGGGGATCTTGCCGAACCGACCCCATTGATCTGCCAAATGCCGGTAGCCAAAAAAATAGCAAACTTTGAAGGTACCGTATACCGCGTTGGAGGCGGGTTTTTGCTGATCGAGCTTGAGCCAATCGACATGGCAATGTACAAGGCAGAAACCGTAAGCATTGACAGCAAAGAGCTTCTTGAGCACCTTGGCGAGTCGGTCAATCGTTTTACCGATGCATCAACCATTGGTACGCTTTGCGATGATGTTGTCAGACGCTTTCGCGACATGACAGGGTACGACCGGGTGATGGTCTACAAGTTTGACCCCGAAGGGCACGGCAATATCATTGCCGAGGCACGTGATCCAAGACTTGAGTCGTTGCTGGGCCATCGCTATCCTACAACTGATATTCCTCAACGCGCGCGTGAGCTTTACGTTCGCAACAAGCTGCGCACGCTCGTGGATGTGCACAGCGAGCAGGCACCTCTGGTACCACGTCAACTTCCGGGCACAGGCGAAGATCTCGACATGTCGATGTGCCATCTTCGCAGCATGTCTCCCTTACACATTCAGTATCTGAAAAACATGGGAGTCACCGCGACGCTTGTGGTTTCCCTGATCCGGGAGGGTCGCTTGTGGGGGCTGATCGCATGCCATCACTATGCTCCGCGCAACCTGCGTTTCTCTGTGCGCGCAGCAGCGGGGCTTTTGGCTGAGGTCATTTCTACACGCATTGCAGCCATAGAAAATTATGCGCATGCACAAGTTGCGATCCAGGTCCGTCGGCTAGAGCAGCGACTGATCGAAGCTACCTCGACGGAGGGCGACTGGGCGCTTGCGCTGTTCCGCAACCCTCACACCTTGCTGCAACCCCTTGACGCAACCGGCGCGGCATTGTTTTACGACGGCGACATTCATATCTCTGGTGAGGTGCCATCAACTCCGGAGTTGCGCGCGCTGGTTCAGTGGGTGCATGGACAGCACGGAGAAAGTCTCTTCACATGCTCCTCGATTTCGAAAGCAAACCCGACACTGCACTCATTGACGGTCACGGCAAGTGGCGTGCTGGCGGTCCGCCTTTCAACTTCTCGGGCAGACTACTTGATGTGGTTCCGAAAGGAGCAACTACACAGCGTCGTCTGGGCAGGGAACCCAGCCAAGACGCTGGTCAGCAATGACCCACTCGAACTGTCACCCCGGCGCTCATTTGCGGCCTGGTCCGAGATGGTTCGCGGAACAGCCCTGCCCTGGTCCGGCAGCGAAATCGCTTTGGCGCGCGCATTCGGCACCTCGCTGACTGACATCATCCTGCAGGTAAACGCCGTAAGGCTACTGATCGCAGAGCATCAATTGGAGCGGACACGAGCTACAGTTGCCAGTTCCCGGCAACCAGTAGTCGTTGGTGATGCCAGACAACGAGTGATCTTTGCCAACGACGCATTTTTCCAATTGGCACATCGTACTCAAGAAGACACTATCAAGCTCGGCGAACTGGCGACCCTGTTTACAGAAACCAGTCGGGTTGAAAGCCTGCTGAATACTCTGGCTACGGAGCGCCGTACCTGGCAGGGCTCGCAGAACCTGAAAATCGGCGAGGGCAGCATCCTGTCTGTAACCGTTCGCGCAGAAGTCGTACCGGCACGGGATGGATCTGTCCTCGGATTTTTTTTGATCTTCGAGGATATGGCGAATGGCCAGCGCGCTGCTGCTGCGCGCCAACGGCTTGAGCAATCCATTTATCAAGCGGGACTTACTCGCCATGGTAAGGGACACAACGCGGCGGGGGCCGACGAATTGATTGGTGCTGTCTTGGCGAACGCCAGCCTGGCAGCGATGGATATCATCGACGGCAGCGCAACTCCTGAAGTTGAAGCACTGCTCGAAGAAATAGCCAATTCAACACAGCGCGCCACCATGCTATGTCGACGCCTTCGGGCCTTCAATGGAACTTCTTGACGACGTCTGCGTAAAACCTAGGGCAGATCGATTGCCCTATATCGAGTTCTTCAGGTAAGTGGACTAACATTGCGCTCCAGAGGCAGCTGAACAGTATTTTGAGTGCGCCAGGAAGCACCTATCCCGAGGTACGTTTCATTTGATTTGGCCATCGACCGAGGGGGCGTCCCGCTCAAACTGTTGCTGAGCTCCAACCCTGTGCCCCGTCAACTCTCAGTCACAGTGTCGCCGACACCAAATCGCCGCAATTTGACGTAAAGACTTTGGCGCGAGAGGCCCAGCATCTCTGCAGCA
>JANNKV010000055.1:0-8379 GCA_031396485.1 Polaromonas sp.
CGCGTCGAAGTTGCCGGTGTGATCGCCCTTCTTGTGCACCTCGCGCGGCAGCTCCTGAATTTGTAGCGCCTGCAGCTGATGCTTCAGGGGCTGCAGCTCGCCGACCCGTTTTAAATAGGCGCGGGTGCTTTTGGCGTTTTCGCAGATCCAGTGTTGTAGCTGGGCGGCGATCTGAATCGTTGCCTGCGGCATCACGTCCTGAAGCGGCGCCAGATGGTCACAGCCAAAATCGAGCGGTGCTGGGACCAGAAACAGCTTGCCTTTGGGAACCGCGCTCATGCCGCGACTCCGCCAGACAGCAGCATGATGCCGGCGGCCCGAAGCAGGGCGCAAGTCCGAATCAGCGGCAAGCCGACCAGCGCAGTCGGGTCGTCGCTGTCTATCGACTCGAGCAATGCAATGCCCAGGCCTTCGCTTTTCGCGCTGCCCGCGCAATCGTAGGGCTGCTCGGCCAGCAGGTAGTTTTCGATTTCGGCATCCGACAGATCGCGAAATTTCACCCGCACGGCGGCCAGGCTGCCTTGCTCAAAACCGGTGTCAACGCACACGACCGCGACGGCGGTTTGAAAAATCACCGTCTTTCCGCGCATCTGGCGTAGTTGTTCGGTGGCGCGCGCATGGTTGCCGGGTTTGCCCAGCGGCAGACCGTTCAAGTCCGCGACTTGATCCGCGCCGATGACCACGGCTGAAGGCCATGTGTGCGCGACGGCACGGGCTTTTTCCAGTGCAAGACGCGCCGCCAGAGTGGCTGGTGTTTCATCGGGCAAAGGCGTTTCATCCACTTCGGGAGAGATCACTTCAAAAGGCACACGCAAGCGCTGCAACAACTCACGGCGATAGCGCGAGGTAGACCCGAGAATGAGAACGCGATGGCCTGGCAGGCCGTAGCGGGATTCACGCGCGGGTCCCGGTGGCATGCTCCCTGTGACAGTCAATGGTTTCATGCCTTGATTCTCTTACACTGCTCGGATGTCCTCACCACACCACGCCAACCGGCTCAACATACCCGCCTTTGCGGCGGAGAGCGGGCCCCTCGTCGGCACGACGCTGCTACAAAATATGGAGCGCCTGGCGCAGGAATCATCTGGGCTAGAGCCCAATTTGGCTATCAATTGGCAAGCCAGGGCCGAATTGCGGCCGGGTGCTGGGGCCGACGATGACATCTGGCTGCATCTGATGGCCAGCACCTCGATTCCGTTGACCTGCCAGCGCTGCATGACGCCCGTCGACAGCCCGATCAAGGTGGACCAGTGGTACCGGTTTGTCGCCACGGAAGAAATCGCCATGGCCGAAGACGATGAGTCTGAAGAAGACCTGCTGGTGATGGAGCCGCAGTTTGATTTGCTCGCGGTGCTGGAAGATGAATTGATCATGGCGCTGCCTGTGGTGCCGATGCATGAGGTGTGTCCGGTGGCTGTCCAGTTGCAGACCGGTGAGCTTGATGCTGGCGCTGCTGCTGCTGCTGCTGGCGGGGAAAAGCCGAATCCTTTCGCGGTTCTTGCCCAGCTAAAACAGCCGCCCAAAGGCGCGAAAAAATAACTACTTTGTACTCATTTTCTAACTGCAACGGGCTCTGCTGGCATCAGGCGCGCGTTTCGTGTTGTTCCACTTGCGCGGCAATTGCCGGATTCATGCCTTCTCGGGCTATAATCCAAGGCTTCGCGTACCAACGCAGTGATGTGACAGGTGGCAGTCTCTCGACAGCCGTTCCACAGTTTGGTGCGTAAATGACCAACCCTACACCCCAGTCACTGCCTTCATCAGGAGCGAATCATGGCCGTCCAGCAAAACAAAAAATCACCTTCCAAGCGCGGTATGCACCGCTCGCACAACGCACTCAATGTGCCCGGTATTGCCGTGGAATCAACCACTGGCGAAACGCATCTGCGTCATCACATCAGCCCGACCGGGTTTTATCGTGGCCGCAAGGTGCTGAAGACCAAAGCCGAAGCGTAATTCCAGGCTTCACGCATGGGCCCGCACTCATCCTGCGGGCCTTTCTTTTGCCTCATTCCATTTCCAGATCAGCCGTGCACTGCACCGACTTCGCCAGCGGTATGGCAGTGCTTTCGTCGCTTCAACTTCGCGTTCACGGTTGATTCGGAAATGGAATCAATACCAATGCTGACTGCTACGGTGGCCCCATGATCAGGATCGCTGTCGATGCCATGGGCGGCGACTTTGGTCCCTCAGTGACATTGCCTGCCTGTCTGGCTTTTCTTGAAAGCCATGCAGAAGCCGAACTGGTGATCGTCGGACAGCCCGACACGCTGTCGACTCATCCACTGCACGCCAGATTGCATTCGAATACGCGCTGCCAGTTCGTCGCCGCCAGCGAAATTGTCAGCATGGACGATTCGGTGGAGATTGCACTGCGGCGTAAAAAAGACTCGTCGATGCGCGTCGCCATCAACCAGGTGAAAGACGGCGCGGCGCAAGCTGCCGTCTCGGCCGGTAACACCGGTGCGCTGATGGCAATTGCCCGCTACGTGCTCAAGACCATGGAAGGCATTGATCGCCCCGCTATAGCCACGCAACTGCCCAATGCTGCCGGCGGCGCCACTACCGTGCTCGACCTTGGTGCCAACGTGGACTGCTCGGAGGATCATCTGCTGCAATTTGCTGTCATGGGCTCGGCGCTGGTGTCGGCCATCAGCGGCAACAACGCGCCCAGTGTCGGCCTGCTCAATATCGGCGAAGAGGCCATCAAGGGCAGCGACGTGATCAAGAAGGCCAACGATTTGCTGCGAGCCGCAGCGAGTGCGGGCGACCTGAATTTCTTCGGCAATGTTGAAGGCAACGATATCTTCAAGGGCACGACCGATATCGTGGTGTGCGACGGCTTTGTTGGCAATGTGGCGCTGAAAGCCAGCGAAGGCCTGGCCAGCATGATCGGCGGCTTCATCCGCGCCGAGTTTTCGCGCAATATCCTGACCAAAATCGCAGGGCTCATTGCCTATCCGGTGTTGTCTGCATTTAAAAATCGCGTCGACCACCGGCGCTACAACGGTGCCGCGCTGCTAGGTCTGCGCGGGCTGGTGTTTAAAAGCCACGGATCGGCGGATGCGTTTGCGTTCGAGCGGGCGCTCAATCGGGCCTATGATTCAGCTCGAAATAAACTGCTGGAGCGGGTGCGAGAGCGTATTGCGCATGCCGCACCGCTCCTGGTTGCTGCCCACGCTTCGGCCACCACTAACGCAATAACGCCGGCCTTGCCACTGCCGTTCGAAGAATCCGCCTCGACAGCGGCACACTAATCAATGACTCCCTATTCGCGAATCACCGGTACCGGCAGTTTTTTGCCACCGCGCCGGGTTACCAACGCTGACCTGACGGCCGAACTCGCTGCCAAAGGCATAGAGACGTCCGATGAATGGATCGTGGAGCGCACCGGCATCCGGGCGCGTCACTTTGCTGAGCCTGAAGTCTCCAGCAGCGATCTCGCTTTCGAGGCTGCGAAGAACGCGATTGACGCCGCTGGCCTCAAGGCCTCTGACATCGATCTCATCATCGTGGCTACATCCACACCCGACATGGTGTTTCCTTCAGTCGCCTGCATGGTGCAGCACAAACTGGGGATTGCGGGTTGTCCGGCCTTCGACGTACAAGCCGTCTGCAGCGGATTTGTGTACGCGCTGACGGTGGCAGATGCCATGATCAAGACCGGCACAGCGACCAAGGCACTGGTGATCGGCGCAGAAGTTTTCTCCCGGATTCTTGATTTTTCAGACCGGACCACCTGTGTTCTGTTTGGTGATGGTGCGGGCGCCGTGGTGCTCGAGGCGTCCAGCACCCCGGGCATCCTTTCCTGTGATTTGCATGCGGACGGCAAACACGTCGGCATCCTCTGTGTTCCCGGGCATGTCTCAGGCGGAAACGTGCTGGGTAATCCCTTCCTGAAAATGGACGGCCCGGCGGTTTTCAAGCTCGCTGTCAGCGTTCTGGAAAGCTCGGCCCGGGCTGCTTTGGCCAAAGCAGATCTGCTCGATACCGACATTGACTGGCTGATTCCGCATCAGGCGAACATCCGGATCATGCAAAGCACCACCAGGAAACTGAAGTTGCCTATGGAAAAGCTGATCGTCACGGTCGACGAGCACGGGAACACCTCGGCCGCGTCGATACCGCTGGCACTGGACGCGGCCGTTCGCGGGGGCAAGGTAAAAAAAGGCGATACCGTCATGCTCGAAGGTGTGGGCGGCGGCTTTACCTGGGGCGCGGTGCTTCTCAACTACTGAGATGACCAGACTTACCCACGAAACAGGTTCTGCAGGACAGGTGACCGCATGAATGGTCGATCTGCCGGGTGGCCTGACCGGTTGGCGGGACTGCTGCTTATCGCGGCCTTTGCTGCTGCTGGCTGGAAAATTGTGTCTCGAGAACCTGCGGCGAACTTTGCGCCAGTCGCACAGTCAGCGTTGGCGTCGATGCAGACTTCTGAAGGTCGGGTCAATGAACCGGAGCGTTTCGCAGCGGCCCGAGAGGTTTCCCCGGACGGCAAATTCCGGTTTGATGCGCGGTTTGTTTCGGGCGCGCCAGGCAAGGCCGTGCATGCAGCCTCCCTGGTTGAATTACGGGACGGTAGTCTTCGGGCAGTCTGGTTTTCCGGCTCCCGGGAAGGCGCTGGGGACGTCGCTATACACACTGCGGTCATGGACCCGTCCAGCCTTCGGTGGGGACCAGAAAGTGCCCTCATCGAGCGTGAACAACTCCAGCGTGCGCTCTGGCGGTACGTCAAGAAAATCGGTAATCCTGTCATTGGCCGCGCGCCTGACGGGTCATTGCTGCTGTGGATGGTCAATGTGTCTCTGGGCGGCTGGGCCGGCAGCTCAATCAGCTGGGCACGTTCGACCGACGAAGGCGCAAACTGGAGCCAGCCCCGTCGCCTGGTCACTTCACCTTTCCTCAACATCAGTACGCTGGTGAAGGCTGGGCCCGTTGCGATGACCAATGGCGACCTCAGTCTTCCCGTTTATCACGAGTTCCTGACGAAGTTTGGGGAAGTGTTGCGCCTCGACTCTGCCGGGCAGGTTGTGGACAAGCTCCGCATCGTCCACAGCCAGAGCAGCCTGCAGCCTGTGTTGCTGGCAAGCGGTGCTGAGCGTGCTCAGGTGTACCTCCGGTCGGGCAACGCCACGGCACTCATGACTTCGGACACCAGCGACGCCGGCAAGTCATGGTCGCCCACCCGAGCGAGCCCCTGGCCCAATCCCGACTCCGCTCTGGCGGGTCTGGTCAGCGGTTCGGGTAGCCAGTGGCTGGCTCTGAACCCGAACGAACGAAATCGCGATGTGCTTGCGCTGCTGCAGACTGCTGCGGGCGGCAGTTTCGACGGTGCGCGCCGCTGGACTGTCGAGTCTTCGGTCAGCCCGCGAGCACCCATTTCCGCCGATTCATTTGATCGGCTGCTTTCCGATGAGCTGGTCGCCCGTGGCGCAAGCGCGGAGCAGGCGCAGGCCTATGTCGCCAGTGCCATGCGTCAGCTGTGCAATGGCGGGAGTTGCGCGCAGGAGTTTTCCTATCCCTACTTGGTGCAAAGTCGAGATGGCGCTATCCACCTGCTCTACACGTGGCACCGCACGCGCATCAAGCACGTGCGCTTTGATCCTCTTCAGCCCCTGCCAGTTTCTGCGGCAGCGTGGACTCATGTTTCCGCCACTCACTGATCTCGTAGCCCTGGCGGGCATCGCGCTGGTGGCATGTGCTGTCTGTCTGCGTTTGCCTCGCTTGACGTTTAATAACGCCGGCCAGGCCAATGCCAAAGGCAGATGGCTCGCCAGCCTTTGTTTTGTGGTGATGTGGATTCCAGTCGGCGCTCAGCAGCTTCCAATCGCTGCCTTTGTTCGAGGCGTTACCTCGGATTTCAGCGTTTCGCTGGTTGTTCTGGCGGCACTCAATTTAGCCAGCCGACTGTTTGCCCTGAAACTCTTTGATCGGCGCGAGTACCAGGCGGTGTTTTACCTTGTAGCCGCCGCAGCGCTGTTTTTGTATCCGCTGGCGCTGGGCTGGGGCGATTGGGATGCTTACAGGATGGGTTGGGGATCCGCGGGAATGTGGGCTGGCCTGTTATCTGTGTGCGTCGTCTGCTGGGTGGCTGGATTGCGGTTCGTACCGCTGCTGATTGGCCTTGCGATGGCGTTGTGGACGGCGCAGTTGATGGAGTCAACCAATCTTTGGGACTATTTGTTCGATCCATGGCTTGCAGTTGCAGCAATTTTCAAAAGTGTGGCAGCGGGTGCGACACAATTACGGGGTCGCCTGTTTCGCAAAAGAACTGGTGGAGCTATCGACTCCCTGGGCTCATCACGGTCGGGTTAGTCGACATGGATTTTGACCACGCAGCTGGTCATCAGGAAGCAACGAGATACCGTTTTTTTTGATTACTGGAGAGATTATTTGAGACCGTTTGCTTTTGTTTTTCCGGGCCAGGGTTCCCAGTCAGTGGGCATGCTGGACGCCTGGGGCGATCACCCTGTGGTGCGAGAAACGCTTGGAGAAGCGTCAGACGCGCTGGGGCAGGACCTTGGAACTCTCATCAGCGAAGGCTCCAAAGAATCGCTTGGCCTCACCACCAACACGCAGCCTGTCATGCTGGTAGCGGGCGTGGCGGCATTCCGGGTCTGGATGGCTGAAACTGGCGCACAACCAGCTGTCGTGGCTGGACATTCACTGGGCGAATATTCCGCATTGGTCGCCTCAGGCGTACTTTCGTTGAAAGCTGCTGCGCCTCTGGTGCGCTATCGAGCCCAAGCCATGCAGGATGCGGTACCGGTGGGTGTGGGCGCGATGGCAGCTATTATGGGAATGGATGCACGGAGTGTCATGGAGGGTTGTGAAGAGGCTAGCCGTACCTTTGGCGTCAACACCCTAGAAGTCGTCGAGGCGGTCAATTTCAACGATCCCCTTCAAACAGTTATTGCGGGCAGCAAGGCCGCCGTCGACAAGGCTTGCGAGGTGCTGAAAGCGAATGGAGCCAAGCGGGCTTTGCTGCTGGCAGTTTCCGCCCCATTTCATTCCAGCCTGATGAAGCCCGCCGCCGAAAAGCTTCGTGAAAAACTGTTGGATGTTGAGTTCGGGATACCCCAAATTCCGGTCATCAATAATATTGAGGTGGCTGTCGAGACTGACGCAGATCGTATTCGCGCAGCGCTCTACAGCCAGGCGTTTGGTCCCGTGCGCTGGGTTGAGTGCGTTAAGGCTATCAAGGCGCGGGGCGTTACGACGCTGATTGAGGCGGGGCCCGGCAAGGTGCTGGCCGGTCTTGTCAAAAGAATTGATCCGGAACTGACGGGGCTGCCGCTGTTCGATCCCGCCACGCTGGCAGAAGTACAAAAGGCAATGGCATGAGCGAAATCAGGTTTGAGGGGCAGGTCGCGCTGGTCACCGGTGCCTCCCGGGGCATTGGCGCAGCCATCGCCATACAACTGGCGCAACAGGGTCTGAAGGTGATCGGCACCGCAACTACCGATGAAGGAGCGAAAAAAATCAGTCAGACGCTGGCTGCATTTTCCGGTTGTACGGGCAGGAAGCTTGACGTCAACGACGCGCTCGCGTCCGAAGCGCTGGTGGAGGATGTTTTCAAGGAACATAGCGGACTGCAGGTGCTTGTCAACAATGCGGGCATCACGCGGGACACGCTGGCGATGCGCATGAGAGACGACGACTGGGACGCCGTGCTGGACACCAATCTGAAAGCTGTTTTCCGCATGAGCCGGATCGTCATGCGCGGCATGATGAAGCAGCGCTATGGCCGGATCATTAGCATCACCTCTGTGGTCGGTGCTACCGGCAACGCAGGTCAGAGCAATTACGCGGCTGCCAAAGCGGGTGTTGCCGGCATGACTCGCGCGCTGGCGCGAGAACTGGGTTCCCGCAACATCACTGTCAACTGCGTTGCACCCGGATTCATCGAAACCGACATGACCGCCAGCTTGTCCGAGGCGCAGCAAAAGGCTTTGCTGGGGCAGATCCCGCTGGGCCATTTGGGCAAGCCGCAGGACATCGCTCACGCGGTTGCATTCCTCGCCAGCCCGCGGGCCGCGTACATTACCGGTCAGGAGATCCACGTCAATGGCGGGATGTTCATGCAGTAGTGCAGCAGCGGGGCCATATTGAAGCTGTTGCGTCTACTTGTCAGTAATAAAACAGAAAAATCGAAGGCCGGGTTCTATCCGTGCGGCCTGAGGCTCGAGGCAAGGTCCCCGAGGCGTTAAAATCACGGATTAATTTACAACCCTCAGAGGGAACTATGAGCGATATCGAAGCACGTGTTAAGAAAATCATTGCCGAGCAACTTGGCGTCGAAGAAGGTCAAGTCACCAATGAGAAAGCCTTCGTGGCAGATCTGGGCGCTGATTCCCTTGACACCGTTGAACTGGT
>JANNKV010000096.1:0-28681 GCA_031396485.1 Polaromonas sp.
CCTTAAATACTGGGTATCGGATAAGAAGCGGCAGGTGATCTTGCTGTCCCAGGATAAGGAGATCGACCGCGATACTTATGCGGCGATGGAGCCCAACGTCGGCATGACGTATCTGCTACAGCACGCGGAGATCGGTAGTGGCGTCGGCCGCACGACTGCCATCGAGAACGAATACTTCGCAGAGTTCACGCAATGAGCGAGGTCACTCTGGAACAGGTGCTGCTCGCGGGCTTTCAGACCTCGGCCGACGCAGACAAGCGCACTGAGCAGTTGCGTTCAAGCCTTGGTTTGCAGGCTAGGAACCGCGTGGCCCGTCTTGCCATCGGGCGATCGCTTTCGGAGGGGACATATCCGACGGGCAGTTTGGATGGGGCGGGAAAATCGATCAAAGGAGACGTGTTATTTGGCCTGGAAGAGCTTCCCCTCTGGGTGAGCCTGTTGTTCACGCATCTGCGGCGCACTGACCCTAGGGCCGAGTTGACGCTATCGACGCTGCAGGACCTGGTCAGGCGGCACTGGAATCGCGGTATCGCGCTGCTGTTTGAAGATTGGGAAGAGGCGGGCGAGGACTACAACAAGTTCGTCGACGTGCTGGTTCGGCGGCGAGCGAACCTTCCGGAAACCGGCGGAGTGAGTCCTATCGCGGCGGCGGACCTTCCTAGCACTCAATGGGAAGGCCCAAGCCGCGACCCTATGCCCGTCATCGTGGATCTTGGACGGACAATTGACTCCGACGAGCCGTTCCGGTGGACGGTCAACGGTGTCGGGTATTCGCCGCATGTGGCGGTTATGGGTCAGGCCGGATCTGGAAAGACGCGCACTATGCTGGAGATGATCGCTCAGGTGCGCAAGCAGAGCGGCGCGCCGGTTATCCTGCTCGATCTTGGCAAGGGAGACCTAGCCAACCGGCATGACTTCATTAAGGCAATCGGTGCGCGCGTCGTGCGTGTGCCTGACGAGCCGATACCACTAGACATGTTCTTCGGGTCGGACGAGTCGGACCTCACGGCGTCTGACGCCATCATGGGGTTCCGCGATTCGTTCGCGAAGGTGATGCAGAGCAAAGCGGGGGCTGTCCAGCTGGAGGCGATGAAGGATGCGCTTCGTCCGCTCTTCTCGATGCGTAAGCAAATCAGCCTTGAGGATGTTGGCCAGGCGCTAAGGGACTTCTATCAGGATCGGGGGCTGAAGACCGACAGCGTGATTTCCACAATCAGCGACTTAACCGAGCGCACCATTTTCCGACCAGAAATGCCACCCGCGCGATTCTTCGCGCAGAGCTGGATAATCACTTTTGCGGGTGCGCACGATACTCAAAAGAATCTCGCAGCCTACATGCTTCTGGATACACTAAACACGTTCCTCAAACGCACGGCCGAGGCACCGCAAGACGCGGAGGGCCATCGTGCCATTCGCGCGGTGCTCGCGGTCGATGAAGCCCGGCACCTACTTGCTTCGCGGCATAAGGCGCTCTCGGACAACATCCGGCTGCACCGGTCCAAGGGCCTGATGGTGGCCCTCGCATCGCAGAGCCCGGACGATTACGACGGAGCTGGTGACGATCACCTTGAAAACATCGGTCTGCCTATCTGCTTCAAGACGAACGCGGCGAGTAATCAGGTGCTGCAGAACATGTTCCGGGGCAAAGTGAGTTTCGCGGCACTGCCGACAGGCGTCTTCATGACGGTGAAGGACTCGAAGCCCATCAAGGTGAAGGCGTTCTAAGCACTTATGTGTCAGGGTACGAAGCACGAAAAACGCAAGGATGCAAGGACGCTGCTTGTTGGCGCAGAGAAAAGCAATCACTACACAGGGGCGCGCAAGGCGAGTTATGAGCTGGATAGACGTTCTTATGAAAGATCCGGTGGGTGCATCTCTCATCGACACTCAGACGCACCGTGCGAACTTTGTGATTTCGCCTTCGGAGTTTCACCGGGCGGACATCGTTCCGAGGCTCACATGGGAGTCCGTGAAGTTCGCGGCAGCGGCAAAAAAGGGTGTGCCTAATGAACCGGGCCTCTACGCCTTTGTGGTGAGGGTTCCATTTGATGGACTACCTCCTCATGGCTGGGTGCTGTACATCGGACAGGCGGGAGATGGATCAAGTGCGGCAACCCTGAAAAGTCGGTTCGGCCAGTACCTGCGTGATAAGCGAGTTCGGAATCGCGCCGCTATTTTTTACATGCTGAATGCCTGGGACGGTAATTTAGATTTTTTCTATGCGCCACTGCCGACCCGCAAGGCAGATTTGGAGGAGCTTGAGACCCAACTCTTGGGCGCCTTCAGACCTCCGTTTACCGACAGGACCTATCCTGCCGCCTACATGAGTCCTCGCCATGCCTTCTAGCATTGCCATCAAGTCCAATCAGGCGCTTGCCTTGCCAGCATTGCGCGGGTCGTTCGGCGACTGGACCTACTATAGTGCTGTCGTTTCGCTTCCTGAATTGGCGCGACGCGTATCGTTTGGGAACGAACTTCACAACAATAAAGAGCTTTCCGCTTGGATTCAACGCTCGTTGAAAGGTGGGCGAGCGAACGAGATCGCAGACTATCTGCGAAATGAGCCCGAGCGCTTTTTCAATTCACTCGTGATTGCCCTTTACGGAGGAGCGCCGGAGTGGGTTCCATTGGTTTTGCAGGCGGGTCGAGAAGGCAGCCCGCATCTTGGTAGCGCAGCTGAGTCGTTGGGTGTTCTGGAACTGAGCGGCAGCGAAGAGCTTTTTGCGGTCGATGGGCAGCACCGGCTTGCCGGGATGAAGCGACTCATGGAATTACCGCCGGAAGAGACCGTAGAAGCCGCGCCGACCGCAATCTCTGACCTTGTGTCTGTGTTGTTCATTGCCCATCGGGTTGATAAGAGGGAACGTACACGGCGACTTTTTACTACCTTAAACAAGACTGCGATTCCAGTATCAAAGATGGAGCGCATTGCGCTTGACGAGAACGACGTGATGGCCATCACGGCGCGCCGTATGGTTGAGGATCATGCCTGGTTCCAGTCACCTCGTATTGCCCTGCGCCATACCAACAATCTGGGCCGGGAGGATGGTGTTGCCCTGACGACGATTGGAAATCTCTACGACGTGCTACGGGACCTATTCCTCGAAGTAAGCGGCGCAAAAAAGAAAGATCTTGAGTACAACCGGCCACCCGATATAGAAATCGAAAAATACTACAAACTGGCGACAAAGTACTTCGAGAGACTTTCGGTCGTTGAGCCGGCACTGGATGATTATTTCAAGGCGAGTGAACTGGAAAAAGTTTGCCAGCAGCATAGGTCTTTAGAGGGTGGTAGTGTCTACTTCAGGCCCATGGGCCTCGCGTTGATGACGGAAGTAGCCATGCGTCTCAAAAAAGAGAAGGAAGGCAATTGGTGGGAGTGGCTTGCGCTCTTGCCTAAGAGACTAGACCAGGCGCCGTTTGCTGGGACGATCTGGTCCTATCGCAATACGATGGATCCGAAGCACCGTGTCTTGTGTCGCGATCTGCTTCTTTATATGTGCGGCGCCAAGACGCCCCCTGTTGCTGACTTGCGAGCGCGTTGGATTGAGGTTAAAGGTGAGCAGGTCAATTTGCCGCGTCGGGTTAAGGGACTGGAATGAGCATTTAGGTGTTGGGCCAAAATGAGCGTGGCATCGTGCGCTCACCTAACGATGAGACCATTCGGTATGCCAGGCGTGCGGGGTCGGGCGCGTAGCTTACGTGAATGGGCCTGTTTGGTCCGTAGAAGTAGAGTCGGTCGAACTGCAAATTGGCGATGATCCATTCGGCGACATCTCGCATATCTTCGTCTTCGACGATGAAATCGCAGGCCGCACCGCCGCGCTCACACAGAAACGCGCCGCTGGGCCCACGTTCGCAGGCGGCATGCTGATCGAGCTTCGGCGCTATCCCGCGTTGAATATTGCGTGCCAATGTGGACGACGAAAAGCCGTAAGTGAGCCTTATCGATCCGAAGTACTCGATCACCAGGTCGAGTATCTGTGTTGTGAGGTCATGCAACGCGTTGTAGGTCTCGGGATTGAGCGGCAGGTTGGCTATACCGAGCCGTTGCCTGGTTTCTCCACACTGAATCAGAGCACGGTAGGTGAGGGATGCGCCGCAGCGAGTGTCGAGGTCTGGTACCGACTTGCTTCGGCCGAGCCTCATTCCTTCAACGGCCAGCCGCTTGGCGTCGAGCAACTCTGTTAGCGCTTCGGACGTCGGCCCGAACCCCGAATCGCCGAGCACTCCCGATCGCTCAATGGCCTCATCGAAGCCGAGCTGCTCGGCGTAGCCTGGATGGTCTTCATGCAGGTAGCGGCTCTTACGATACAGGATCGGCTTTGGGTAGGCCGAGCTTCCGTACTCAAAGACGTCGCAGGCCAGCTTGCGAACAATCACTTTGATGCGGCGACGCAGTCGGGGAAGAGGGTCCTCGTCAAATGCATCGAACTCCATAAGCGTGAGCTTGCCAGAAGCGATATGGATTTTGACGAGCTGCACGTCGCTGAGTGCGTCCCAAATAATCAGGCCGCAAGTAACATAGGCGCGAAGGAGTGCGGGCAGTCGTTCGACAATAGAGATGTGGAGCTGGAGCGAGTGTTCTGCGTCGAGCCAGCCGAGGCCTTGTGTCGCCGCAAGCCGGCACGCCGCGAGAATCTTCGTGGGATCGGCCGCATCGAGCAGGAGCCGAAGGCCAGCCGCCTGCGCCGACCGATAATCTCCAAAAAATGCCTTTATATCGCGTTGCAGCCTCGGCTCAAGATGACGATAGGCGGGCCGCTTCGCAAACTGCTGCGTCGCCATCAGCAGGCGTACATCATCTGCACGCGCTTCGGCTGCAGCCTCAAGCATTGTCTGGTCGTAACGCCGGGCCATGAGGCGCAACGCCTTTGACAAGCCACCGATGTCAGCGTCAAGCGCTGCAAGGTTCTCGACTTCATCGGCCTCGGGTGAGCGGCCGAGATCGAGTGTCGTTGCCCAAAGCGTATCGAGCAGCGGCTTTGCAGCTGCGAACTGCTGGTCTAGCCGGGACAGCCGGGGAAGACGCTCCTCGCGGGTCGTGGGTTCACGGACGGTCTTCGGTCTGACGGGTGCGGCTGCGTGCGCAATTAAGAGCCGGTGGGCCACATTCTTGCGTCTGTAGCGACCGACGCAGAAGCGTTGCTCGGCTTCAACGCTTGCAAATACGAGGGCGATACCAGGTCCAACTATGAACGCGTCGCGTTGCAGTACCTGCTCGATGTAGTCCTTCAACTCGCTCTGCGCGAAGTATTTCTGAAAGGTGTTGCGCGACGTGACGAAGCCGTCGCGGTAAGGCGTTCCGGGAAGGTCGCCGCCGTAAAGCATGACACCGACTGACAGCACAGTTTGAGCAAGCCCGAACGCCTTGGTGATCGCTTCTATCCGCTCGGCCGGGTCTTCGATGACGTTGACAACGAACCCGAGATTGACGACATCGGCCGGGATGGGCGGGGCGTGTGGCAGGTAGTGCGGGTCCCACCCATTCGCGGCAATCCCTTCCGCTCTGAGCCCGGCAATGTCGCCGCCATGTCCACAGCCGTAGTCGAAGAAGGTGACACCAGACCGGAGCAAACCATGGCGCACAAGCATTTGCACGGGGGCCGACAAGCTGGTCCTGGACAGTGCGGTCAGGTGACGTTGAATAGCTCCATCTACATATCCATCTGGGAAGGTAGGGCTGCTACCGACATCGTTCCCAATGGGCAGGAACTCGTCGCCGACAAGGCAGTAGCCCTTGCTTTGGATGAGTCGGTTCCAGTTGAGCTGGAAGCCGATCGTTGTTGCGTCATCAAAGAGCCCAAGGCTCTCTGCCGTCGACGTAGTCTGCGCCCAGCGGTTGTACTCGGGGTGTGAAGAGGGTAGCAATAGCTCCTTGCGGTGCAGTATGGGCGGGTTCAATGAATCGGTGTAGGTACGGTGCCAAGTCGGCTCCGAGGCGCCTGGTGAAAACGCCCAGCTTTCTGCAAGAACGGGGAATGCTGAATCAAGGAAATCGGGATAGCTGAGAAGCGATACCCTACCAGTCCGTGAGTTGAATTTCGCAACGTTCGGCCGGTTCAGGGCGTCGGGTGGGAGGCCTCGTACAGCTCGTTCGATTGTTCGCCTGGTTTCCAGTTCACGGATTGTCTCCACCGCTGATAGGTGTATGTAGAACTCGTCAACGACCTTCTTTCCGGGTGCCTTCATCATTGCTATCGCGAGTACGCCCTAGAAATGCCGGGTGTCCTAGACTGCTCAATGGGCGAAATTCAGTTCCCAGCGCATAACATTAGCCCTCGCATACTACCGCTGATGGTCTGTCCGGCTACCGCACCGTAGAACAGGGGGTCTTTTTAGTTTTGAGCGGCGAGCCCAAGTGAGCGCAAAACCGGGGAACAAACCGGGGAACAAAAACCGCTCAAATTTGATGCTTTTCAAGCGTTTATGCGGGCTCCGTGGCATCTTTCAATTGACCCCAGCCCGTATGCCAATTTAAAGGCCGCTAACACTAACCAGTTAGCGGCCTTTTTCTTTTTCTCTTCAGGCTTTTTACTGAAGCTCGGCTTTGCGGCTGTCCAGCGGCATGATGAACGAGTTTTCGCTCCAGCTCGAGGGAAACTGGCTCGGCATGACGCTGTGGCCGCCTGAATCGCGGCTGCGCTGCGTTTTCGGTGAGCCTGCGGTCAGTGGCGCCATGTCGCTGGTGCGGGTCAGGCGCTGATGCATCAGGGATGCGCGCAGGCTGGTGCTGGCGGCCCGGATGGCAGCTTCGTCACGCTCGTGCTCGCGGGTCATGGAGGCCATTTCTCCCAGAAACTCGGAGCGAATGTCCTGCAGGCTGGGTAGCCGCACAGACTCAATGACCAGGTAAGCAATACCGCATTGATTGAGTAGAGTTTCCTTGAGGATCTGGTTGCGACGGGCTATGCGCCGCACGTTGGGTACGTCGACGCATCCGACCACCCGACCATCGACGCCGACCACGGTGAAGGTGCAATAGACACTGCTCAGTATTTCGTACCAGTGCACGCCTTGCTCTTTGGTTCGGGGCAGAGTGAAGCGGGTAACAGGCATCTTGATCATGACTGAGTGGTCATAAAACGCACCGGCCAACCAGCGCCATACCTTGCGCTCCTCGCTGCTGGCAACCAGTCGCGCGCTGAGCGGCCAGCGTTTGGGGATGCGCCTGCGCTCGCGGGCGGCACGGCGAAGCAACCAGCTGTAAATGACGATGCCCAGTAGCGCACCGATCATCATGCTGATCCCTCCAAACCCCAGCCAATTACCCCCGAAATAGGCGCTCATCAAGTATTCACCTCTTCTATTTGCAACTCAGTGTAACAATGATCAAAATTTCTCCCCGTGACAAATTCCCGTAAAAACCGCGCATTGACAACTATCGGGTGACGTTTTGTGGCCAACACAACAGTAACGCAGCGGCTATCGATGGGTCATGATTGTAGGTTAAAAGTAGTCAAACTAAGGGGTGGGGTGCGTTTAAAGCTGGGTTTCGATCACCGATGCCAAGCGTTCCTTGAGCTTCTCCTGCCACGGGCGATTCGACCAGGCCTCGAAAGTCACGCGTTTTGAGCGGCGCAAGTCTTCCTCGAAGACTTCCGTCTGGCGCCTGGCGAAAGTCTGGTCAAAGATATTGAGGTTGGCCTCGTCGTTCAGGCGAAATGAGCGGTTGTCAAAATTGGTCGAGCCCACGGACACCAGTAATGAATCGACGATCATCACCTTGCAGTGGTACATGGTGGGCTGGTACTCGTAGATTTCGGCCCCGGCCTGTAACAAAGGGCCCCATCGCCCACGGGACGCTGCACGCACCGTTTCGGTGTCAATGATCTCCCCGGGGGTGATGACCCGGATTTTCACGCCCCGTTTCAGCGCCTGTATCAGGGCGTTGCTGGTCAGGTCGTCCGGCACAAAGTAGGCGCTGGACAGGTCAATGCTGCGTTCCGCAGCCGTGATGGACAGGTGATACATCAGCTGCATGCTTTCGCTGCCGCCCGACGGCGAGCTGGAAAAAACCTGCGCGTCGCTCTTGCCGACCGCCGCCAGCGCGGGGAAGTACGCCTCGCCGTGCATCACGTCGCCGGTGACTTTCAGCCAGTTGTCCATGAACACAGCCTGCATCTGCGCCACCGCCGGGCCTTCGATCAGGAAATGGGAGTCGCGCCAGTGCTCGGGATCCTGGCCTGAGCCGGTCCATTTCGGCGCGATGCCCACGCCGCCCGTGAATCCCTTCTTGCCGTCAACCACCAGAATTTTGCGGTGGGTGCGGTTGTTCATGCGTGCGAGGTTGTACCAGGCGGGCTTGTGAAACTTGCGGACGTCCACGCCTGCGGCCTGCATTCGCTTGAGCAGGGCATCGTCGATTTTGGCGCTGCCGACCCAGTCCAGCAGCACGTGCACCTTCACGCCAGCGCGGGCCCGCTCGGCCAGCGCATCGGCAAATTCACGGCCAATATCGCCTGCCCAGTAGATATAGGTCTCAAAAGTGATGCTGCGCTCGGCAGACCGGATGGCAGCCAGCATGGCCGGGAAAATCTGGTCACCGTTGAGCAGTTCCTGCGCGCGGTTGCCGCCCAGAATGCCCGGCCCGAGCAGCGAACCCATCGCGCGGTGAAACTGCGGATCCTGCGTCTGATAGAGGCGGGTCAGCTTGCGCTCGACGTTCTTCTCGCCACTGATGAAGTTCAGCGCAATCAGCACACCGACCAGCGTCAGGATGAGCGTGATGGCAATGGTCAGGACGAAGCGGGGTTTTTTTATCATGGTTCGAGCCGGATTTATTGTTGTGTCGCGCTGCGGCGCGGTCTCCACGCGGCTACACGCAAAGATGCTAGTCAGCCGGCGCCGACCGCCCTGAGAGGTTTGGGCGTGTCCGGGCGTAGTCGAAGGGCGACTGCATCAATGAGGCCTTGTACGGGTGCGCAAGCAGGGTCACGGCGCCTGAGACAATACCGCCATGGCACGCATGCAAATCCAGAACATTCTTTTTTCCCAGGGCTTCGGCACGCGGCGCGTCTGCGCGGGGCTGGTTCAACAGGGTTTTGTGGCTGTAGCCGATGAAATCATTGCGGACCCAGCTATGGAATTCATAGCGGACGGCCTTCACTTCAAGGTGCAGGGCGTGGCCTGGCAGTATTTCGAAAAGGCCTACCTGATGCTGCATAAACCAGCCGGCTATGAATGTTCGCAAAAGCCCAGCACCTATCCCAGCATCTACACCTTGCTGCCGGCGCCGATTCGCCAGCGCGGCGGCGGCGCGGCGGCCGGTGTGCAGGCGGTCGGGCGGCTGGACCAGGACACTACTGGCTTGTTGTTGCTATCGGACGACGGCAAGTTCATTCACCGCATGAGCTCGCCGAAGCACCATGTGCCCAAGGTGTATGAAGTCAACGCCAAGCACCCGATTGACGAGGCGCAGGTGCAAAAACTGCTCAAAGGCGTGGTGCTGGACGACGACCCCAAGCCGGTTCGGGCAGCCGCCTGCCGGCAAACCGGGCCGTCGCAGCTCAGCCTGACGCTGACGGAAGGCAAATACCACCAGGTCAAGCGCATGATTGCCGCCGTCGGCAACCGGGTGGAAGAGGTCGGCGGGCTGCACCGTTCGCAGGTCGGCGCGCTGGCCTTGCCCGCCGATTTGCTGCCGGGTCAGTGGCGCTGGCTGAGTGCAGAGGATCTGCAGGCGATTTCGACCGCTCCAGCGGCCGTTTGAGCCAGTTTTAAAGCAAAAAGTGCCTCTAGCCCAGGTAATACCTGCGTGAGCAGCTACTAAATTAATAGCGTTCAGTTGGCCTGATTCAGAAAGCGGACAACCGCTTCCAGCGTTTTCTCAGGCTGGTCGCGCTGCGGCGAATGTCCGCAGTCGGGCAGGTGAAGCCGCTCTGCATGCGGGGCCGACAGCGCAATCTCGTCGAGCTGCCGCAGCGTGCCGTATTCGTCGTCCAGGCCTTGAATCAGCAGCAAGGGGGCGGTGATGCGGCTGCACTCCTGGCGAATATCAAAACTGCGAAACGCTTCCGACAGCCAAACGTCATTCCATTGACGGAAAGCACCGTCCACGTCGGCGTGGTGGCGCGCCAGCCGCTCGCGCAAGCCGCCGGATTCAAATGCTGTCTTCGCTTCGGCGATCGCTTCGATAGCCACTTCTTCGACCAGCACATGCGGTGCCAGCGCGATGCAGGCCGGCACCACGTGCCGGCTGGCATACAGCAGCGCTATCGTGGCGCCGTCGGAATGGCCGAGCAACACGGGCTTGTCGATGTGCAGCGCTTCCATCAGCGCCGGCAACACGTCCCAGGCCTCGCGGTGCATGTAATCGGCGGGCAAATCGCCCGGTGTGGGGTCTGACTGACCGTAACCACGCCGGGAATACACCACGCCCGCGCGGCCTGTGGCGTTGCAGACCTGCTGCGGCCAGTCGATGCCGCGCTGGGTCCAGAGGCTGACGGAGCCCAGGCCCTCGTGCAGAAAGACGATGGGGGCAGCAGCGCTAGACCCGGCGATTTTCCGCAGCTCCAGCTCGATGCCGTTGACACGCATTTGACTCATTGCAAGGTCCGGGGTTGTGGCAAGACGGTAACGCGGGGTGAGTACACTTCGAAGCAGACTCTGCCGGCTGGCGTGGCCGTGCGGAAGCGGGTCACCTTGCCTTTAAAAACTGGGGAAGCACTTTTGCGTATTGCCTTGATTATTTTAGGGGTCGCCCTGTCCGGTCTGAATGCTTTTGCCGCCGAGCCGCAGGCGGTGATGCTTGAAGACATGACCTGGACCGAAGTTCAGCAGGCGGTCAAATCAAATTCCACTACCGTGATTGTTCCCATCGGCGGCACTGAACAAAGCGGCCCCCACATCGCCCTGGGCAAGCACAACGCCCGCATCAAGGCGCTGGCCGGCAAGATTGCCAGCCGCCTGGGCCACACGCTGGTGGCGCCGGTCATGGCTTACGTGCCCGAAGGCAGTATCACGCCGCCTGCAGGGCACATGCGATTTGCGGGAACGCTGTCGGTAACGCCCGAGGCGTTTGGCGGCATTGTTGAAGGCGCGGCGCGCAGCCTCAAACAGCACGGCTTCAAGGACATCGTTCTCATCGGCGACCACGGTGGTTACCAGCCGCAGCTGAAAACCATCGCTGACCGCCTGAATCGGGAATGGTCTGCCAGCGCCACCCGAGTGCATTTTGTCGAAGCGTATTACCAGGCCGCGCAAAAGCCCTACGCCGATGCGCTGCGAGGCAAGGGACTCAGTGATTTGCAGATTGGCACGCACGCGGGCAGCGCGGACACGTCGCTGACGATGGCGCTCGCCCCCCAGATGGTGCGCTCCGACCTGTTTGAGGATGCCGCGCAGCGCGGGCCGGCGGCCGGCACTGTGGGCGATCCGCGTAAATCCAGCCTGGCGCTTGGCGAGCTGGGCACGGAGCTGATTGTGGCGCGCACGGTGGAAGCCATCAGAGCCGCTCAGGCCCGCCGCTAAAATACAGGTTACGTTGTCCTACATGGTGGTTTCATGATCAGTCCCAAGACGAGTCCTATGTCGAATTTTTCCCGCTTCTCTCTTCCCGCTGCTGTCGCTACCTTGCTCGGTGGCGCGCTGGCCGTTTCCCTGGCCCTAGCCGCGCCGGCTGCGCCCGCCGATGGTGCCGGCAAGCCGTCGCCTGCCGCGTCCGCGGTGCCGGCCACATCAGTCGTTCCTGGCATGCCACCCGTGGCCGATGCGAAGAATTTATACAGCGAAACCACCAGCGACAAAATGAGCAAGGCCACTAGCGGTGCGCTGGAGCGGATTTATGTCCCGAACCGGGGTGAAAACACCGTGTCTGTGATTGACCCCGCGACACTCAAAGTGATCGACAAATTCAAAGTCGGCGTCCACCCGCAGCATGTGGTGCCATCCTGGGACCTGCAAATGCTGTGGGTCGCTAACAACGCCGAAGGCCGGACCGACGGCAGTCTGACGCCAGTCGATCCGAAGACCGGAAAGCCAGGGAAGTCGATCCCGGTCGATGACCCTTACAACATGTATTTTTCGCCCGACGGCCAGATGGCTATCGTGGTGGCAGAGGCCTACAAGCGGCTGGACTTCCGCGATGCCCGCACCATGAAAATGGTGTATTCGATTCCCACGCCAAAATGCCCTGGAATCAACCACGCAGATTTCTCCATTGACGGTCGTTTTGCGCTGTTCACCTGCGAGTTTGGTGGCGCCCTGACGAAGATTGATCTGGTGAATCGAAAAGTGGTGGACACCATCAAGCTGAGCCCGTATTTCAACCGCCCCGACGCGCTGGCGGCCATTGCGGCACCGGGCAAAAAGCCCACCAAAATTCCTGATCCTGGCCAGCCGGGCGCTGATATTTGCACCGTACCGGGCATGCCGCAGGACGTGCGGGCCTCGCCAGACGGCAAGACTTTTTTCATTGCCGACATGATGGCTGATGGCGTGCACGTGGTTGACCTGGAGAGCTTCAGGCAGATCGGCTTTCTGCCAACCGGTGTCGGCGCGCATGGCCTGTACCCCAGCCGTGACGGCAAGAACCTGTATGTCGCCAATCGGGGCAGCAACAAGATTCGCGGCACACCGAACGGCAAGGGGAGTATTTCGGTCATCAATTTCGCCAGCCGCACGGTGGTGAAGACCTGGCCCATTCCCGGTGGCGGCAGCCCTGACATGGGTAACGTCAGCGCAGACGGCAAACACCTGTGGCTGTCGGGGCGCTATGACGACACGGTGTACCGCATCGATACAGAGTCTGGCGGCGTGGACAAAATCAAGGTGGGCCGCGAACCCCACGGCCTGACAGTGTGGCCGCAACCCGGCCGCTATTCGCTGGGGCACACGGGCAACCTGCGGTAGGCGGTTCATCCCCGAACTGCCTGCACGGTCTGGCGCGTCAGTCATGAGCCATACGTCCGTTTGCCCCTTTTGCCGCATCTGTACGGACTGGCCGCGATACTGTCTGCCATGAACCTGCTGCTTGATTCCTTCTGGCGCGCTGCGATGTACTGCCTGCATCCGCGGGTGATCGCGTTGTCTATCCTGCCGCTGGTGATCATGGCCACGCTGTCGCTGGGGCTGGGCTACTTCTTCTGGGACGACACGCTCGCCGCCATCCGCAGCAACCTGGAAAGCTACGAGCTGGTCAGCCGCATGGTGCGCTGGCTCGAAAGCCTGGGGCTGTCCAGTCTGCGCCTGGTGCTGGCACCCGCGCTGCTGCTGGCGCTGGCGATTCCGGTGATCGTCATTGCATCGCTGCTGTTTGTCGCGGTGTTCATGACGCCGGCCATGGTGTCGCTGGTCGCCGAGCGGCGTTTCCCGGGGCTGGAACGCAAAAAGGGCGGCTCAATGCTGACCAGCGTTTTCTGGTCGCTGGGCTCGACCGTGGTGGCCGCCATCGCGCTGCTGATATCCATCCCGCTGTGGCTGATTCCGCCGCTGATATTGATCTTGCCGCCGCTGATCTGGGGCTGGCTCACGTACCGGGTGATGTCCTACGACGCGCTGGTGGACCACGCCAGCGCGGACGAGCGAAAGCAGATATTCAAAGACAACAGGATGGCATTGTTGGCCATCGGCGTGCTCAGCGGCTACCTCGGTGCGGCGCCCAGCCTGATCTGGGCGTCGGGCGCGATGTTTGTGGCCATGGCGCCCATTCTGGTGCCGCTGGCGATCTGGATCTACACGCTGGTGTTCGCGTTCTCGTCGCTGTGGTTTTTACACTTCACGCTGACCGCGCTGGAGCAGCTTCGCAGGCGAAATAGCCCTCCAGCCCAGGTAAATCATGCACAACCAGCTATTGAATTAATAGCAAATGACACGCACGGGCCGGTGCCGGGTTTGCCTGCCGCTGGCGGCAGAACAGAGCCTTCGTTGTAAATCGACCCCCCAAAAATCACTCAACCGTATGACCACGCACTTCGGCCTCATCATCATCGGCGATGAAATCCTGTCGGGCAAACGCGCTGACAAGCATCTGCCCAAAGTCATTGAACTGCTGGCCGCGCGCGGCTTGCCGCTGGCCTATGCCGACTATGTGGGCGACGATCCGGCGCGCATCACGGCCACGCTGGCGCGCGCGTTCGCGGCGGCGCGTGAGTCGGGCGACGTGGTTTTCTCCTGCGGCGGCATAGGCGCCACGCCCGACGACCACACGCGCCAGTGCGCCGCTGACGCGCTGGGGGTGAAGCTGGTCTTGCACCCGGAAGCCAAACTGCTGATCGAGTCCCGCATGCGCGATGTGGCGAAAGAGCAGGGCGTGCCGTACGAGCCGGACCGTCACGACAACATTCACCGCCTGAATATGGGCACCTTCCCTGAAGGCGCCGAGATCATCTCGAACCCGTACAACAAGATTCCCGGGTTCACCTGCGCGGCGGGTTCAGGCGCGGTTCACTTCGTCCCCGGGTTTCCTGTGATGGCTTGGCCGATGGTTGAAGCGGTCTTGGACGAGCGCTACGCCGATCTGCACCAAAAGTCAGCGTACAGCGAAAAGTCGGTCATCGTCATGGGATCCATGGAAGCGACGCTGACCCCCCTGATGCTGGCGATCGAAGAGGCTCATCAACAGGTCAAGGTGTTTAGTCTTCCCAGTGTGGACCACGCCGAGTACGGCCGCCATATCGAGTTGGGCGTCAAGGGTTCGCCTGAAGCCGTCAATCGTGCGTTCCCGGCCTTGCTGGCGGGGCTGCATCAATTCAATGTCAAGTTGGGTCCTGAATTGGTGCGCTAGCAACAGCAGTCAGCTGTAATGCATCATTCAGGTGCGGTATTGATTGCACTAATGTGGTGCATTGATGATCACTGTTTTTTTGCACGCGTCGCTCCGTTCGGGCAGGGGAGCCTTCCCGATTGACGGCACAATCCTGTCTGTCCTGGTTACGCTGAAGGTTTTATGCCGCAGACATTTGGCACAGAAACTGCATTCATCGACCCCTAGACACTCAATTTTTCAACCCACCATCCAGCAACAGGAGATATTGATGGCAAAGACCGTCGCAGACGTCATGAAAATGGTCAAGGAAAGCGAAGTCAAATTTGTTGACTTCCGCTTTACCGACACCCGGGGCAAGGAGCAGCACGTCACCGTGCCTGTGTCCCACTTTGACGAAGACAAATTCACGGCAGGCCATGCGTTTGACGGCTCGTCGGTCGCTGGCTGGAAAGGCATTGAAGCGTCAGACATGCAGTTGATGCCTGACCCCAACACCGCCAACATCGACCCGTTCTTCGAAGAAACCACGCTCTTCATGAGCTGCGACGTGCTCGAGCCTGCCGACGGCAAGGCCTATGACCGCGATCCGCGCTCCATCGCGCGCCGGGCCGAGTCTTACCTCAAGGCCTCCGGCTTGGGCGACACGGCTTATTTCGGTCCCGAGCCTGAATTTTTCATCTTCGACGACGTGCGCTGGAACACCGACATGTCGGGCACCTTTTTCAAGATCGAAGAATACGAAGCGCCATGGAATTCCGGCAAAAAGCTCGAAGGCGGCAACCGCGGCCACCGCCCGACTGTCAAGGGCGGCTACTTTCCCGTGCCACCCGTCGACAGCACGCAAGACATGCGCGCCGAGATGTCGCTGATTCTCGAGTCGCTGGGCATTCCGGTCGAAGTGTTCCACCACGAAGTGGCAGGCGCAGGCCAGAACGAAATCGGCACCCGCTTCAGCACGCTGGTGCAGCGCGCCGACTGGACGCAGATGCTCAAGTACGTGGTGCAGAACGTCGCCAATGCCTACGGCAAGACCGCGACTTTCATGCCCAAGCCCATCGTTGGCGACAACGGTTCCGGCATGCACGTGCACCAGTCGATCTGGAAAGACGGCAAAAACCTGTTCGCCGGTGACGGCTATGCGGGCTTGTCCGACTTCGCGCTGTACTACGTCGGCGGCATCATCAAGCACGCACGCGCGCTGAACGCCATCACCAACCCCGGCACCAACAGCTACAAACGTCTGGTGCCTGGCTACGAGGCGCCGGTCAAGCTGGCTTACTCGGCCAAAAACCGCTCGGCGTCGATCCGCATTCCGTATGTGGCCAACCCGAAAGGTCGCCGCATCGAAGCGCGTTTCCCTGATCCACTGATGAACCCATACCTCGGCTTTTCGGCGCTGATGATGGCCGGTCTCGATGGCGTGGAAAACAAGATTCATCCGGGCGAAGCCGCCACCAAGGACCTGTACCATCTGCCGCCTGAGGAAGATGCACTGATCCCGACCGTCTGCCATAGCCTGGACCAGGCGCTGGACTGCCTCAATGCAGACCGCGGCTTCCTGACCAAGGGCGGCGTATTCACCGACAGCATGCTGGACGCCTACATCGACCTGAAAATGGGTGAAGTCACGCGCCTGCGCATGGCCACGCATCCGATTGAATTCGAGATGTACTACTCGCTGTAAAAGGCTCTCCCGGAAGGGCGAAATCCACTGACATCGATTCAAAAGCGTGTTTTGTGGTCAAAAAAGGACGACATTTGTCGTCCTTTTTTTATGCGCGTCTGCGGTTTAGGGTTGCTCCCTTGTCTTTTTGCTGCGTTGCCCCATACTTAAAGACCGACACCCGCCCTAAAAAGGCAACGCGAGCCCCCTATGAAATCAACCTTTCTGCTGCCCCTCTTGACCCTGCTTCTGGCCGGCACCGGGAGCGCTGCATGGTCCCAACAGATATACCGCTGTGCAGGCGCTGCCGGTGCGCCGCCTGAATACATCAACAACGCCAAAGACGCGCAGACGCGCAACTGCAAAACCATGACCGGCGGCAATGTGACAGTCGTGCAGGGTACGGCGCCGACTGCGGCAGCCCCGCGCACGCCGGTGCGTGTGGCAGCTGCCGCGCCGTCAGCCAATAGCCCCCGCACCGATGGCGGCCCTGAACAGCGCGCCCGCGACAGCGACTCGCGCGCGATTCTCGAATCCGAACTGAAAAAAGCGGAAGCGAAACTCGCCGAGCAGCAAAAAGAGTTCAACAACGGCGAACCCGAAAAGCAGGGCATCGAGGGCCGTAACTATCAGCGCTACCTTGACCGGGTGGCGGAGATGAAAGACAGCATGGCGCGCAACCAGAGCGACATTGCCGGCATCAAGCGCGAAATTTCCCGCCTGCCTTCCGCAAACTAGCGCGTCCGCTTGCCGCTGTAAGCAACATGCCCGGTTCAGGCAAGCCCAAGGCTGTAAGGTCGATCCCAGCCAAGGCCGTCCTTCAAAGCGCCACGGCCTCCGCAAAAACTGTTCTGGACTCTGGCGCCTCCCGCCCGAATTTACTCCGGCCAGCTCGCTCGAGCCTCAACCGTTCTGCCAGCCCACCGCTACTGATTTCGCTTCCCGCCCCACGCTTCCAGGCGTTTGACTTGCTCGCGACGCTGGTGGCCGTCGTCCGGACTGACGGTCTGGTTTTGTTTGCCAACGCAGCGCTGGAAGATGCATTGGGCATTTCGCGCCGAACCATCGAAGGCTCGCAGTTGCCGGACTGCTTCACCGAGCCGCATATCCTGCAAAACGCGCTGGAAGGCGCAGGCAGCAATGAATTTGCCGCGCTGCGCTATGACGCCTGGCTCAAGCGCATCAACCACGAACCAATGCCGGTGCATGTGGTGGTGGCCCAGACTGACACGCCAGGCGAGGCCATCGTCGAGCTGCTGCCACTGGAGCAGCAAGCCAGACAGGACCGCGAAGAACGCCTGATCGATCAGGCCCAGGCCAACAAGGAACTGATTCGCAACCTTGCCCATGAAATCAAAAATCCACTCGGCGGCATTCGCGGCGCCGCGCAGCTGCTGCAGATGGAGATCGGCAAGGAGCTGACCGAATACACGCAGGTGATCATCCATGAGGCCGACCGGCTTCAGACGCTGGTCGACAGGTTACTGGCGCCGCATCGACGCCCGCATCTGGTGGGTGATGTCAATATCCACGAGGTATGCGAGCGCGTTCGTTCACTGATCCTTGCGGAATTCCCCAAGGGTCTGAAGGTGGTGCGTGACTACGACACGTCGATTCCTGATTTCCGCGGCGACCGCGAGCAGCTGATCCAGGCCGTGCTGAACATCGCGCACAACGCTTGCCAGGCGCTGTCCGAGCGGCTGGCTGCCGCTGATGCGCAGATCACTTTCAGGACCCGGATCGCCCGGCAGGTGACGTTTGGCAAGCAGCGCTACCGGCTGGCACTGGAATTGCATGTTGTTGACAATGGGCCGGGCGTGCCGGACTCCATCAAAGACAGGATCTTCTATCCGCTGGTTTCAGGGCGCGAAGGCGGTTCGGGGCTGGGGCTGACATTGGCGCAAACTTTTGTTCAGCAACACCACGGTTTGATTGAGTGCGACAGCGTGCCGGGCCGTACAGACTTCAAGCTGCTGATACCGCTTCCTTGAGGTCTGCATTCATCAGCTGAGCGGCAGGATTTCAGCCTTTCGGGGCGATAAAAACGAACGGCAACGATGTCACAAGCAATGTCAACAAGGGGCCGTAGTCTATGAAACCAATCTGGATCGTGGATGATGACCAGTCCATCCGGTTTGTTCTGGAAAAAGCCTTGCTCCGGGAAGATCTTCCCACCCGCAGTTTCACCAACCCCAGAGAAGTTTTACTGGCGTTAGAGGCCGCCACCGATGATGACGGACCGCAAATTCTGGTGAGCGACATCCGCATGCCGGGCGGCAGCGGGCTGGACCTGCTGGAGAAAGTCAAAGAGAAGTTGCCCGGCCTGCCGGTCATTATCATGACGGCGTTTTCTGACCTCGACAGCGCCGTGTCGGCGTTTCAGGGCGGCGCTTTTGAATACCTGCCCAAGCCCTTTGATTTGCCGAAGGCCGTCGAGCTGATTCGTCGCGCCGTCGAAGAAAGCCAGCGCGAGGAAGTCGCCGAGGAACGCATGGCCGCCGCGCCCGAAATGCTCGGCCAGGCACCCGCCATGCAAGACGTGTTTCGCGCCATTGGCCGACTGAGCCAGAGCATGGTCACGGTCATGATCACCGGCGAATCGGGTTCGGGCAAAGAACTGGTGGCGCGTGCGCTGCACAAGCATTCGCCGCGCGCGGGCGGGCCATTTGTCGCCATCAACACCGCCGCCATTCCAAAAGACCTGCTGGAGAGCGAACTCTTCGGCCACGAGCGTGGCGCCTTCACTGGCGCGCAAACCATGCGCCGCGGCCGCTTCGAGCAAGCTGACGGCGGGACGCTGTTTCTCGATGAAATCGGTGACATGCCGTTTGATCTGCAGACACGTTTGCTGCGCGTGTTGAGTGACGGCAGTTTTTACCGGGTCGGCGGCCATGCAGCGGTGAAAACCAATGTGCGCGTGATTGCCGCTACGCACCAGGATCTGGAGCAGCGCGTGAAAGACGGCGCCTTCCGTGAAGACCTGTTTCATCGCCTGAATGTCATCCGGCTGCGCCTGCCTGCCCTGCGCGAGCGGCGCGAAGACGTGTTCATGCTGACGCGGCACTTTCTGCAGCAAAGCGCCAAGCAGTTGGGTGTTGAGCCCAAACGCATTTCAGATGCAGCGCTGCAGCAGCTCAGCCTGTTTGCGTTTCCGGGCAACGTGCGTCAGTTGGAAAATATCTGCCACTGGCTCACGGTGATGGCGCCGGCGCAGGTGGTTGAGCCCAAGGACTTGCCGCCCGAAGTCCTGGGCGCCACCGCGAACGCAGCCAAGGCGCCGGGCCTTGCGGTGTCACCAGAATTTTCACTGGAATCTGCGGATCTCCCGATGGCGGCCAGCCTGAGCGCCTCCACGCACGCGTCATCCGCCATGCCGCTTTCCCCTGCAACGGCCGAGGCGCTGGTGTATTCGCCGGCGAACCTCGTACCTTCGGTTTCGGGATCTGCTCTGCCGGCATCGTGGGAAACCGGGCTCGAAGCCGAGGCCATGGCCTTGCTGGCAACAGGCCGCAGCGACGTGTGGGATGTGCTGACGCGCCGCTTCGAGTCCAAACTGATTCAGACCGCACTGCAGAGCACACGCGGGCGCCGCATCGAGGCGGCGCAAAAACTCGGCATCGGGCGCAACACCATCACGCGCAAGATTCAGGAATTGAATATCGAGTGAATGTGGCCCCCACGCTCCCCACTGCGTGTGGTTCGCTGCCCCCCGAGGGGGCCGCTGCGCCTGCGGTCTGGCAAAGCCAGTCCCGCGGCCCCTGCTTGGATGGGGAGCCTCCACGTTCGTTCGCTTCGCGTAGCTCTCTGCCCCCCGAGGGGGCCGTTGCGCCTGCGGCCTGGCAAAGCCGGTTCCGCGGCCCCTGCTGGCTTGAAGAAGGCGGCCGAGACCCACTCACGGCTTTTTGGTATGAGAAAAGACTCTAGCCCAGGTAATATCTGCGCGAGCAGCTATTAAAACTATAGCGACCCGAGCGTGACCGTCACCGGCGCGTGGTCGCTGGGACGCTCGTTTTTACGCGGCAGCTTGTCGATGCTGCAGCTCACCACCTACCGGCTCATGAGAACAAGCCCAGCCGCGCCCAGTAGAGCCACCCAGGCAGGGTGCCGCCCCCGGTTGCTCACCAGCACGAGCAAGCCGGTCGCTGCCATCGCCGTCGCCACACACCACTCCACCCGGCCACTAGAGGCGGCCTGCGCAGCGGGTTCGGCCAGCCACACCAGCACGGCCGCCAAACCCAGCCCCATGACGCTCAACCCATGCCAGGCACCCCACAGAATGCGCACCTGGAACTCGCGCAGCAGCTTGCCACCCTCGGTGGGTACGACCCGGCCCGCGCGGCGCAGATGCCGAAAAATGCGCCATTCCCCGATCACCGAATGGGCCAGTGCAATCAGAACGCTTAAGGCCGCCGCGCTCAGGAGCCATGGATTCATGCCCGGGCCTCCAATTTCAGGGACAAGCCGCCTTCGGGTCGCAGCGTGACCGCCAGACGCGGTATGGGCGGGGTGTCGGTGAGGGTCGAGAGTCGAAATCTCTGCAGCAGCAGGACGGCGATCACGGTCATCTCCAGCTGCGCAAAGTGCTGGCCCAGACACACACGCGGCCCCAGACCGAAGGGAATGTAAGCGCCGCGCGGAATCGGATCAGGCGTCCATTCGTCAGTCGCTGCCATGAAGCGCTCGGGCTGAAAGGCCTCGGGTTCATGCGGCCACCAACGCGGGTCGCGGTGCAGCAGCCAGGGCGTCACCCTGACCAAGGTGCGCGCGGGCAAGCGCACCCCGCCCAGTTCGATCTCGCGAGTCAGCCGCCGCGTCATCACCGCCGCCACCGGCGGATACAGCCGCATCGCCTCTTTGAGCGTGGCGGTGAGCCACGGCAGGGCTTGCATGGCGTCTGCGCCAGGCGGCTGGCCAGCAAGGCAAGTGTCGATCTCGGCGGCGGCACGTGTCTGCGCCTGGGGGTGGCTGGCCATCAGCCAGCTCCACCACAGCAGCGCGGTGGCGGTGGTCTCGTGCCCGGCTTGAAAGCTCAGCGAGCACTGGTCGAAGACCTCTTGGTCCGAGAGGGCAGTTCCGCTATCCTCGTCGCGCAGGACCAGCAGCATGTTGAGCAGATCGGTCTTGCGCGCATCCGGATGGTGTTGGCGGTCGTTCATCTGCGCCCTGATCAGCCCCTGGGTGAGCCCGCGCGCCTTTCGCTTGGCTGCCTTGCCGGGCAGCGGCAGCCAGTCCGGCAGCGTCATCGGCCAGAACATTTCGCGCAGCGCGGTCTCGCTGAGCACCTGCACCGCGTCGGCGGCCGCCCGGGTATCCCAGCTGATGGGCGCGCTGAACAGCGTTCGCGAGATGACATCCATGGTGAGGTGGCTGAAAAGGCCATCCATCGCCTGTTTGCCAGGGCGCACCGAAACCAGACCCATCGTGGTCGCCTCGATCATTTGAGCCACGTAGCCCGCCACGCGTTTTGGCGTGAATGCCTGCATCAGCATGCGCCGCTGGCGCTGCCAGACCGCGCCTTCGGTGACCAGCACCGACTGGCCCAGCCCGTCCGAGAACACCTCGGGCCCGCGCTCCCAGCGGATCAGCGCGTCGGCGTGGTCGACCATCACCTGGCGCAGCAGCTCGGGGTCAAACACATCGACGGCGCGCTCATTGAGAATTTGCTGGCGCACGAGATCGCCATAGTGCTGCTGGGCGGCGATGGCGCCCAGATAGTCGCGCCGCATGGCCGCGAGTGCGGGCAGCCCCCACCAGCGGGTGGGCGGGCCGGGGAGATCATTCCAGGTTAATTCCATGGACACATGGTAGGGTGGCGTTGACGCCTTGGTCTTGAACGAATGCGACACTCAGGCCGATGGCATTTAAAGCCATCGACGAACCATCGAAGCGTAGCGACGGTATTCGTCGCCGAACTTTGTCTCCAGATATCGCTCTTCTCGACGGATCACGCCCCACTGCGTGACGGCGACTGCTGGCACCAAAGTAAGCAGCACCCATAACGACCCCAACGCAAACGAAACGCCGATGTGCAACATTGACAGCGCCAGGTAAGCGGGATTTCGGCTGAAGCTAAAGGGACCAGCGGTGACGATTCTTGTGGTGGATTTGCGTGCGTCAAAAGCTGTCTGGGCTCTCGCCAAGGCATTGAACGCAGGAACGACGATTCCGATGGCGACGGCAATCAGCCCGACTGCGACCCAACCCCCGATCGGAGAAGGCAGCAACGAGCTTGGTACAACATATTCGACCGCGGCCCCAACAGCAACGCAGGTCGCATAGAGACGGGCGCCGGAGCAACGACACCCGCATTGTCGGGCGAAGGGGTGGTATCCCCGATGGATCGGTCAGCTAGTTTTCGCGACAAGACAAACCACCCCGCATATTCCGGCTTCACGACGGGCGTTCAATCCCTTTGACTGAAGGCGCCGGATCACATCGTCGGACTCGACACCGGTCATCCGGACACAGACCGGTGCAGGGTGACTTGCGTACTGTTTAAATAGGACGCTCATGCGGCCGCTGCCGAGCGTCGGCCAATAGGTACTGCACCTAAAAAAGCAGGGCTTGGACCAGTCCTGCGCCTGTCTAGGCGCCGCCATATCATTCATCGTGCTTTGCCCGACCTGCGGGCCAGGTAGAAAACGCCAGGTAATACAAAATTGCCACATTAATGAGCGGTATCAAGAGGAGCAAAGATAGCCACCTCGAATACCCTGCTTTGGAAAAAATGAACCAGAATGGAACGATGAGAACCGCCGCGCCGGCAGACATCATCAGAAACCAAATTCCAGTACCGAGGGTTGCGTCAGACATGCCTTGATCTCCATGTTTTCAAGCTTGTCTGGAATGTATCTGCGTTATTCAATTTACTCAATGATCGTTCGGTTTATCGGAGCATAGATGTCCCTGATCCAAGATGTGTTGGCCATACAGCGCCTGTATCCAAAGCTCTATGTGGCATGCCACACGACCCATGGTCGGTCCAGCGAAGGCATCAGCAGCATTACCGCCAGAGAATGCGCAGTCCTGTCTCACCTCTGCATTGACCCTACTCTGTCAGCGGCACGTCTTGCCAGGCATCTGGGGGTGGGACGTTCGACACTGTCAGACCTTATCGGCCGCTTGGTGGAGCAAAGCTTTCTTCGGTCGCACCAAGACCCTCATGATGAACGCCAGATGCGTTTGACAGTCCTGCCTGATGGAATTGCAGCGATGTCAGCCATATCTGTACTCGACGGCCAGCGGGTAAGCGAGGTCTTGGCACGATTGACGCCGCAGCAGCGGGCAAAAGCCATAGAAGGTCTTACCTTGCTTGCCGAGGCGGCAATGCCGATGCACACCTCTTAATCTGCATGCACCAAGCGCAGCTTTGTTGCTGCCAGGGCCAACCTGACGGTTTCCTTCCCCATTTGGAGCACGCAGGACTCGTAAAAAATAGTACGCAAAGGCTTGCGCCATCATGTCATCGCCTATGGCCTCAACCATGACGTGGCTGACTACAAAGATAATTAAGGGTTGGGATGCCGGGCGCTGCGGCCGTGGTCTATCCACTCTGTTTTCAGATGAAATAGGCCTCTAGCCAAGGTAATACCTGCGCAGGCAGCTATTAAATTTATAGCGACCCGAGGGTGATCGTCACCGGCGCATGGTCGCTGGGGCGCTCGTTTTTGCGCGGCAGCTTGTCGATGGTACAGCTTGCTACTAGGGGCTTGAGTGCCTCGCTGACCAGAATATGGTCGATGCGCAGGCCACGGTTGCGGCGGAACGCCATCTTGCGGTAGTCCCACCATGAGTAGCTTTTTTCGGGCTGCTCGAACATGCGGAAAGCATCAGTCAGGCCCAGATCAATCAAGGCCTTGAACTGCTCGCGCTCTTCTGTCGTGTGGTGAATGGTTTCGCGCAGGCCTTCGGCGTCATAGGTATCGCGGTCGTCCACGGTGATGTTGAAGTCGCCGAGCAGCACGAGGTTAGGGTGCGCCAGCATTTCACCGGCCAGCCAATTACGCAGGCCAGTCAGCCATTTCATCTTGTATTCAAACTTCTCGGTCCCCGGCGCTTGCCCGTTGACGAAGTAGCCGTTGACAACGCGAACCTCGCCCGCTGGCAGATCGAGCGTGGCCGCAATAACGCGCGACTGTTCATCGGTAAAACCAACGATGTTTTTAACCACGCTACGCGCCGGCGTGCGGCTCAAAATGGCGACGCCGTTGTAGGTTTTCTGACCGAATACCGCGCTGTGGTAACCCGCTGCCTGCAACGCTTCCAGCGGAAACTTGTCATCGCTTAATTTCAATTCCTGCAGGCACAGCACATCGACCGGATTGGCTGCCAGCCAGTCAAGTACCTGCGGCAGCCGCACGGCGAGCGAATTGACGTTCCAGGTCGATATTTTCATGAAATACTCATCATTTAGGGCTGTAGCCCAAGTAAAACATGCGCCAGCAGCTATTAAATATGTAGCATCGCCAGGGCGCCGATGACCAGCCCCACGCCAGCCAGCGCGAACATGCCGTACTCCAGCCAGCGCTTGCGCGTGAGCAGCGCAATGGCCGCCAGCGCAATCGACACCTGCAGCACCGTGGTGGCCTGTGCCCAGCGGTGGTGCTGGTGCATTTGTTCGTCAGACGATTTGTCCCAGGTGGTTGCTTCTGTTTCCAGCTTTTCGGCGCCGAGTTTGATCTCGGTTTTTTCCTTTTCGTAGCGGTCAATCTTGCCCTGATAGACCGATTTCTTGTCATCGGGTGCCAAGTCGCGAGCCAGTTCGGCCAAAGACTGCTTGGTGCTTTTGGCCTGGAAGAAATTCCACTGGTTGGAGGCTTCGGTTTTCTTGATCGCCGCGTTGTTTTTATAGAGCCCGGCATTGGCCTGCGTCGCGCCACCCAGGTACGAGAAAAGCGCCCCGACCGTGGCAATGATGGCGGTGATTACCGCAATCTGCGCGATCATGCCGCTGCTGCTTTCGTGGCTGGCGCCGTGCGCGCCTTGCGCCGCGTGCTCCAGTTCGTGGTCGTGGGGGCCGTGTACGTGAAATCCGCCTGCTGACATGTTATTTTTCCTGGTTCTTTTTGTAAGTGACAAAGCTGAATTTCAGCCCGGTTGAAGACACCTGATTGTCGCGTGCGGTCTCAACCCAGGCAGCGCCCAGCGTCGGCGCAAAGGCATCGCCGTCAAAGTCTTGCGCGATCTCGGTCACTTCAATGTGCTCAGCCAGAGGTTCTGCCTGGGCGTAGATTTGCGCCCCACCGATGATCCAGACTTCCGCTGATGCCTTGCAGAGTTCGAGCGCGCTGGCCAGGCTGGCCACTGCCTGCGCGCCGGTTTCCTGCCAGCCAGTTTGCCGCGTGATGACGATGTTGGTGCGGCCCGGCAGCGGTCGAAACCGCGGCGGCAGCGAATCCCAGGTCTTGCGCCCCATGATGACCGGCCAGCCCTGCGTGAGCCGCTTGAAGTGCGCCAGGTCTTCGGGCAGATGCCAGGGCATGACGCCGTCTTTGCCGATCACGCCGTTGGCCGCGCGGGCGAAGATCATGTTGATGTTCACGGCAACTTTAAACCGCCACCGGCGCCTTGAGAGCCGCGTGATGCTGATAGTTGGCAAACTCGAAATCTTCAAACTTGTAGTCGAAGATGGAAGCGGGTTGGCGTTTGATCTGCAGCGTGGGGTAGGGCAGCGGGTCGCGGCTCAGTTGCAGCGCGACCTGCTCGGCGTGGTTGCTGTAGATATGGCAATCGCCGCCGGTCCAGATGAAGTCGCCGACGTCCAGATCACACTGCTGCGCGACCATGTGCGTGAGCAGCGCGTAGCTGGCGATGTTGAAGGGCACGCCGAGAAAAATGTCGGCGCTGCGCTGGTAGAGCTGGCAGCTGAGTTGGCCTTTGCCCCCCGGCTCGGTGGCAGGCGCGACGTAGAACTGGAAGAAGGCGTGGCATGGCATCAGCGCCATTTTGCCCAGATCGGCTACGTTCCAGGCGCTGACGATGATGCGGCGCGAATCCGGGTTGGTCTTGAGGGTCTTGATGACATCAGCGATCTGGTCGATGTGTCCCCCGTCCGGCGTCGGCCAGCTGCGCCACTGCACGCCATAGACCGGGCCCAGGTCGCCGTCTTCGCGCGCCCATTCGTCCCAGATACTGACGCCGCGTTCCTTGAGCCAGTTGTTATCGCTTGAGCCCTGCAAAAACCACAGCAGTTCATGCACGATGGATTTGAGGTGCACCTTCTTGGTCGTGACGAGCGGAAAGCCTTCGTTCAAATCGAATCGCATCTGATAGCCGAATACGCTTTTGGTACCAGTGCCGGTGCGGTCAGCCTTGAACACGCCGTGCGTGTCGACGTGGCGCATGAAGTCTTCGTATTGGGAACGGATGGGTGGGGTACTCGGGGACATGTTCATGGGCGCGGCGCGATTTGGGATGCGTGATTTCCAGGCTGCTGTTGAAGCCTTTGTATTTCTTCAAGTAGCAGTTTATTTGCAATTTCCGAGAGATCCAGCCCCAGCAATTCAGCTTTCACTATGGTGTTTACATTGAGCTCAACGGTGATGATGGTTCTGCACTCTGAGTTAGCTTGTTGCATTTTTTTCTTCCGAAGGGTAAGCCCGCAGAACTCGCCCCGGATTCATCAAGTTCTGCGGGTCCAGCGCCTGCTTGATGGCCCGCATCATGCCGAGGGCCACTGGTGATTTGTGCTGCTCCAGCTTGTCGAGTTTCAGGCTGCCGACACCATGCTCGGCAGAAATCGATCCGCCAAACTGCATCACCGAGTCATACACCAGCGCGTTAACCTGCTCTTCGTGGTCGCGCAGGAAAGCTGCGCCGTCTGCACCTGAGGGGGCTTGCACGTTGTAATGCAGGTTGCCGTCGCCCAGGTGGCCGAAATTGACCAGCCGGATGCCAGGCAATGCGGCGACCAGCAATGCATCGGTGGCTTCGACAAACTCCGGAATGCGCGACACCGCCACCGAAATATCGTGCTTGATGTTCAGCCCCTCTTCAGCCTGCGCCAGCGGAATGCTTTCGCGAATGTGCCAGAGCTGATTCGCCTGGGCGATGTTTTCGGCGACTACCGCGTCAAGCACGCAGCCTTCGCTCATGGCAGTTTCCAGCAGGCGCTCGAATTGTTCGCGGGCGTGGCCCTCTGATTCCTGGTCTGAATTTTCCAAAAGCACGCAGAACGCTGCGCTTTCGTGCAGCGGTACCCGTTGCTGCTTGAAGTTTTTAGCCACCAGGCTCAAGGCAAACTGCCCCATGACTTCAAACCCGGTCAGGCCAGCACCCAGATGCTGGTGCGCCAGGCCCAGCAGCGTCACCGCATGCTGCATTGACGGCACCGCCGCCCAGGCCGTCAGACGCGCCACCGGCTGCGGGTAAAGCTTCAGTGTCGCGGCGGTGATGATGCCCAGCGTGCCTTCGCTGCCAATGAACAGGTCGCGCAGGTCGTAGCCGGTATTGTCTTTGCGCAGGCCGGTCAGCCCCTCCCAAATGTCGCCCTGCGCCGTCACCACTTCAAGCCCCAGGCACAGGTCGCGCGCATTGCCGTAGCGCACCACCTGCGTGCCGCCGGCGTTCGTCGCCAAATTGCCCCCAATGGTGCAGCTGCCCTCGGCCGCCAGACTGAGGGGGAAAAGAAAGCCCGCCTGCTCGGCAGCATCCTGCAGGTTCTGCAGGATGCAACCCGCCTCGGCGGTGATCGTCATGTTCGCCGGATCGGTGTGGCGCACGGCGTTCATGCGCTGCAGGCTCAGCACCAGCTGCTGGCCCGAATCATCGGGGATAGAGCCCACCACGAGGCCGGTGTTGCCGCCCTGGGTGACGATGCTGACGCCAGCCGCTGCGCAAGCCTTCACGATGGCTGCAACTTCGGCGGTATTGCCGGGCCGCGCCACCGCCACCGCCTTGCCGCGCGACCGCTTGCGCCAGTCCTGCTCCCAGGCGGTCAAGTCGCCCGTCGACAGAATGTGGGCAGGGCCGGTGATCTGCCGCAGGCTTTCAAGCAGCGCATCTTTATTCATGTGGATTCGTGTGTGGCAACGGGAGCAATCGGTTGGGCAGCTGCAGAATTTTTCAGCCGTACCCGCACATGCAGCGCGCAAGCAATAAACAGCATCAGGCACAGCAGCACCTCGACCATCGCCAGGTAATTACCGGGGGGTTTGTCGCCCCAGGCGCGCACCACGCCTTCGGTGAAGTACAACCACACCAGCAGGCTCAGCCAGCGGTAGGTGTACATGCGGTTCTTCAGAACACCGGCCAGCGGCAAGCACAGCGGCAGCACCTTCAAGGCCAGCAGCGAGCCGCCCGGGCGAATCGGT
>JANNKV010000139.1:0-3752 GCA_031396485.1 Polaromonas sp.
GATGCGATCTGGTTCGCGCCTACCTGGAAACGGAGCAAACCCACCTGCTGCGCGCCTATGACGCCGACTTCCTCGTCAACGCCATTGAAGCCGAGAAGGCGCGGTGTTTTGATCTGGCACCGGGCTACGTCGCGCGGGGTAACCGCATGATGCAAGTCGCCAACGATGCCAGGCACAGTCGCGAAAGTTTCTATGGCGTCGCCGCGTAGGGTGATGCGGACGTTTGTCTTGCGCGGCAGCCGCAGGGGAAACCTGGGGCCTTCCTGAAGGCAGCGCCGCAAACGGCCCGCTCTCCGATTGACAGGATCAGGTCAGACTCTCCAAAATCGCCCTGCAGCGCCCCAAGCCCGCCTGGTAGCGCCAGTGCTTCGAGTGCTGGCTGCCCGAAGACATCTCGTTTTTTTCCTGCGACCTGTGGCCAACCTGCCGCCAACCCGGTATTAACTCAGCATGCCCCATCACAACTTCAACATTCTCATCCTCGGGGCCTCCTACGGTTCCCTGCTGGCGATCAAGTTCCTGGCAGCCGGTCATCACGTCACGATGACCTGCCGCACCGCGACATCGGCGTTGATCAACGAACAAGGCATTCGGGTGCGACTGCCCATCAAGGGCCGTCCAGACGTCGGCAGCAAGGGCTTGCTGGAGGTGAATTCGCGCCAACTGCCTGGCCAATTGCACGCCTGCACTCCGCAGCAGCTCGGCGATCTGTCCGGGTTCGACCTCGTCGTTCTGGCGATGCAGGAACCCCAATACAGCCAGGACGGCATCCGGCAGCTGATGACACGCATCGCCCAGGCCGGCCTCCCCTGCATGCCCATCATGAACATGCCGCCGCTGCCTTATTTGAAGCGGCTCCAGGCCGGCAACGCACGCCTCGATGCGTCTGCCTGCCGTGCAGCCTATGCCGACCCCGAGGTCTGGGCCGATTTCGATCCGGCGCTGATGACGCTGTCCAGCCCCGACCCGCAGGCCTTTCGCCCGGTCGATGAGCCGGTCAATGTGCTGCAGGTGTCATTGCCGACCAACTTCAAGGTGGCGCGCTTTGACTCTGACGCGCACACGCAGGTCTTGCGACAACTGGATGCGGATATCGAGGCGATCCGGCTGGACGTGCAAGGCGAGGCGATCGAATTGCCGGTGAAGCTCAAGGTTTTTGATTCGCTCTTTGTGCCGCTGGCCAAATGGAGCATGCTGATGACCGGCAACTACCGCTGCATTGAGGATGGCGCGGTGCGCCCGATTCAGGAGGCTGTCCTGGGCAACCGCGATGAATCACGCGCCGTCTATGACTGGGTGGCCGATCTGTGCGTGGCGCTGGGCGCGTCGCCGGATGATCTGGTGAGCTTTGACAAGTACGCCGCGGCTGCCGAAGGCCTGATGAAACCGTCGTCCGCCGCGCGGGCGCTGGTGGCTGGTGCGACGCATATCGAGCGGGTTGACGTCGTCGTGCAGACACTGGCCGCGCAGCTGGGCATGCACCACGTCGCAGTCGATCAAACGGTTCGCCGGGTCGATGCGTGGCTGGCCAAAAACAGATCGGCCTGAAATTTTGACTCACGCATGAACATCCAGCTTGATGACCTGACCGGCCCGGAGATCCATCAACTGCTGCAGCAACACCTACAAGGCATGGCGCTGCACTCGCCGCTAGAGAGCATTCATGCGCTGGACATTGATGCGTTGCGTCAACCGGAGATCACGTTTTGGACGGCATGGGACAACGGTGAACTGCTGGGCTGCGGTGCGTTGAAAGAACTCGATGCCCGGCACGCCGAAATCAAATCGATGCGAACGGCCTCAAGCCATCTCAGAAAAGGCGTGGCGAACGCGATGTTGACTCACATCATCGAGCAAGCGAATCAGCGCGGCTACCAGCGGCTGAGTCTGGAAACAGGATCGGCCGATGCGTTCGAGCCGGCGCGCCGTTTGTATGCGGTGTCTGGCTTCAGGTTCTGCGAGCCGTTTGCGGATTACCTGCCGGACCCATACAGCGTCTTCATGACACGCGAAATCTAATCCCATTTCTAAATCATCCGTGCACTTTGTCGGCTTCGCTAGCCGTACGTCTGTACTGTCGTCGCTTCGCCTTCGCGTTCACAAATGATTTAGAAATGGAATAGAGCCCAAACCCAGCTCGTCAGACTCCCTCGGTCACCACCAGATGTGACTTCGTCGTCCGCTCCCGAATCGCCCGCAGCGCCTGGTACTCGGGTGAATCCCACCAGCCCCTGAAGGTCGCCATGTCGGGGAACTCCAGAATCACGCAGCGTTTCGGCAACCAGCTGCCTTCGAGCTTTTCGGTAGCACCGCCGCGCGCCAGATAGCGGCCACCATGCGCAGCGATGGTGGCAGGAACCTGCCGCCGATATTCTTCGTAGCCGGCGGCGTCGATCACTTCGACATCTGCAATCACATAAGCGGACATTGGGACTTTCTGCGGGGTTGGTACAGGCGGCTTTTAAGTGCTGTCACCCGCTATTTTTAAGAAAAATCAGCTGCTAACCCAGGTAATTCCTGCGCAAGCAGCTATGAAATATGTAGCGTTTTCGATGATCTTGCAAGTGCAGGCGATGTTGGTGAACACCGCCTGCTGGTCATCTCAAGACGTTCTCAAAACATTCTCAAACCGTTCGCCAGATTGAGTCGTGGATGGACCCGGCCAAAAACAGATCGCTGTTTTTGTTGATGATCTCCCAGTATTTTTTGTCCATCAGAACCTTGCCATTGACGGCGTCAAGTGCGGCCAGGTCGGCGTAACGCGCTGACCACGCGAGACGCTGCGGGTTGCCGCCGACCGGCACCATCATTTCCAGATCCACTTTGTAGGCGTCTTTCATGTACGCCGAAATTTCTTTGCCGAAGGCGATGGCCGCGGCTGTTTTTCCGGGCGCGACTGACGCCACGCGATTGAATGCAATCATTTTTATTTTCCCTCCGCCAGGGGAGTGGCGGTCCCTGTCACGACATGTGACAGCCGCAGTCTGCGCCGGGCGCACCCGAACGATTTACGTACTTTCCCGACTGGGAATTCATCCATGAAGATCAAGGGCCGCCCTCGGGGCAACCACTTCTGCCTGGCCGTCGGTTATCGCGCGACCACCGCCGCCGCCAGAGTCGACAAGGCCTTGTCAATATTCCCGGCCGCCGGGCACGGCGCCGCGCCGTGCCGCTGCGCGACATAAGCCGCCTCGTTGTAGCCGAGCCAGACCTGCCTGGCCTCGTCTTCCCACACCAGCGCCTTCAGCGGCAGATCGATGCCCGCCGTCTGCGCGCATTCCATCAGCGGCGTACCACCCTGCGGGTTGCCGAAGATCAGCACTTCCGTAGGCCGCAGCGTCTTGCCGACTTTGGCGGCGCCAGCCGCGTGGTCGATACGGGCGAAGACCATCAGGCCGCGCTGTTTGGCCAGGTCTTCAAAACGGTTCATGGTTTCCCTGGCGTCGTAGGGGCTCTTCAACGCTGTCAGCCCCTCGGCCGCTGTAACTCGCGAACCCACAAGGACAAGCAACGCAGCAAGCAGTGAACGCAGGGCAGTCATGAAGGGCTCCTTGGCTGATTTGACGATTCAGGTTGGTCGAAGTTAACGCCGATTTCTTACTGAATGAGCTGGACTTCGGCAGAGCATGTGCTGTACTACGCTATGTATTTCATAGCTGCTCGCGCACAGAAGGCCTAGGCTAGAGGCAAAAAACGCTTAAAAAACAGGCTTGACAAGCTCTGCGAGGAGAAACAGAACGGCTCAACCCGCC
>JANNKV010000155.1:0-2807 GCA_031396485.1 Polaromonas sp.
GGCAGCTTTTTGACCCATTCCGCATCGGGTGCGAGCAGCACCATGTTGTCCAGGAAGTGCGTCGGCTTGTGGCGCCATTTCAGATTTTTATCGAGCCAGCCGGGAACCACGGCCTTCTGGAAGTGCGGGTAGAGCACCAAAGTTGCCCGCGACGCGTCACGGGGCCTGTTTTCAGTATCATTTCGGCCTCCAGCCCAGGTAATACCTGCGCAGGCAGCTATTAAATCAGTAGCGTAGTTGAGATGCAGATGGTAGTCGGTGATGCCGCCGTCCCAGTACGCGCCGGGTGGCGCACCGGGAATGTTGTGCACGGAACGCAGCATGAACGGGATCGAGCAACTCGCCTGCAGCGCCGGGCTGAAATTGGCTTCGGTGAGCAGCACCTGGCGCGTGCGGTAGTCGTCGGTGGCAAACGGCAGGGGCGTGCATCCCTCGCCTGCCGGCACGCCGCTTGAAAACACCACGCGCTCCAGCCAGGCGCCCATCGCTTTGCGGCGGACGCTGTTGGTTAGAAACGCGCCCAGATAGCCCAGCGGTGTGCCCCACTTGTGCTCGCGTCCCAGCACATGTCGGCCGCGCGAGGTGACGATGTGCAGCCGATAGCGCGGGTGGCCAAGTACCTCTTGCACCCGGCCGCCGTAGAAGCTTTTCAGGCTCTGGCCGAACTGCTCGCTGACGAAATCAGCCGTTGGCCGCTTTTGACCGGGCTGCAGTTCGTAGTGCTGATGAATGTAGTCATGCTCCAGCCGCTTGAATGCTTCTACCGGATCGTTCAGGCAGGCCGTCGCCAGGCGCCACGCGCCTATTGACGCACCTACCAGATGCACCGGATGCGCGGTTAGCGCCAGCCAGTGGCCGAACAGAAATCGGTCCAGCGTACCGAGGATCAGGCCCTTCGGGCCACCCGCGGCGCCGGGCACGACGGCGACATCGCGCGGCTGAAGGCCGTGGTTACGAATGTGTGAAAGCGCCTTGGGGCCGGCGTAGATTCGAAGAGCTTGCATGCACGCGAGGTTAACAAGGGCGCGTGGCCCTTGCCGGACGCAGTCAATTTTTTCGAATGGATGAGTGCATTCGCCGCTAGTGCAAGTACCGAGTGGCGCCTTGCTCCGGTCTGGCCACAATCGGTGGTCGGTACCAATCGGACCTCATAAAAAATAACAGGGAGCTTTTCATGTCGATATTTTCAAGTTCACTGCGCCAGTCATTTCGCGCGACCGCGTTGAGTCTGGCGCTATGTCTGGCAGGTGCGATATCGATCGAGGCGGTGCATGCAGCCAACGCGGCTCCTCCGCTGATGCTTGCCAATGTCTATCACCCGGGCGTGGTGTTGGCGGACTACTGGGTCAGTGAAAAATACGATGGTGTTCGCGGTTACTGGGACGGCGCGCAACTGATGACGCGCGGCGGCGAGCCCGTGGCTGCGCCCGCGTGGTTTACCGCAGGCTGGCCGGCGGTGCCGATGGACGGGGAACTCTGGGCCGGTCGCGGCCAGTTTTCAAAGGCCGTTTCAACGGTGCGCCAGAAGACTCCTGACGACGCGGCCTGGCGCGGCATGCGTTTCATGGTGTTTGACCTGCCAGCGCAGGGCGGCACGTTCACAGAACGCATACCGCCGCTCGACAATGTGGTGGGTCAGATCAATCAACCGTGGGTGAAAGCCGTCGCGCAGCTCAAACTGGCGGACCACCCCGCTCTGCAGCGCCTGCTGGCCAAAACCGTGAAAGGCGGCGGCGAAGGACTGATGCTGCACCGGGGTGCGTCGCTGTACAAGGGGCTGCGCTCCGATGATCTGCTCAAAGTAAAAACGCATGAAGATACGGAAGCCCGTGTAGTCGCGCATATTCCGGGCAAAGGCAAATACGCCGGCAAGCTGGGCGCGCTGATGGTCGAAATGCCGGCCTTGAACAGCAAGCCGGCCCAGCGCTTCAAACTGGGCACTGGGTTTTCTAACGCTGACCGCCAGCGACCGCCAGCGGTCGGCAGCCTGGTGACCTATCGGTTTCGCGGCTTGAATGACAGCGGCATTCCGCGCTTTGCCAGCTTTATGCGGGTACGCGAAGACGGGCCCAACTAACAAGACTGAGCCCACTTGCGGCTCAATCAGGCAGTCCGGTTTACTTCTTCACGCAGTCGGCGTAATAGCGGGTCTTGCCTTTGGCGTCGACCTGCTCGACCAGACCGTGAATATCGGTTTCAAAACCCGGGCACTGCGCGTTGAATTCGCGGGCGAACTTCAGGTAATCCACAATTTTCTTGTTGAACACCTCGCCCGGAATCAGCAGGGGAATGCCCGGCGGGTATGGCGTGACCAGCCCAACGGTGATGCGCCCTTCCAGATGATCGATTTCCACGCGTTCTGTGGTGCGGTGGGCAATGTGCGCGTAGGCGTCGCTGGGTTTCATTGACGCCAGCAAGTCGCTCTGATAAACCTCGGTGGTCAGACGGGCGATGTCGTACTTGGCGTACAAGGCGTGAATGTGCTGGCACAAATCGGCCAGGCCCATACGCTCGTACTTCGGAAACTTCTGGCAAAACTCGGGCAGGATGCGCCACATCGGCTGGTTCTTGGCGTAGTCGTCCTTGAACTGCTGCAGCGCCGTGAGCAGCGTGTTCCAGCGGCCCTTGGTGATGCCGATGGTGAACATGATGAAGAAACTGTAGAGCCCGGTTTTTTCGACGATCACGCCGTGCTCGGCCAGAAATTTGGTCACGATACTGGCTGGAATACCGGTTTTGGCAAACTTGCCATTGAGGTCCAGCCCGGGCGTCACGATGGTGGACTTGATCGGGTCCAGCATGTTGAA
>JANNKV010000181.1:0-4743 GCA_031396485.1 Polaromonas sp.
GCCGCGCGCCATGCCACCAGCGACTGGATGGAAATTGAAAAGCAGCGCGGCATTTCAGTCGCCAGCTCGGTCATGCAGATGGAATACCGCGACTGCGTCATCAATCTGCTCGACACGCCCGGCCACCAGGACTTTTCAGAAGACACTTACCGGGTGTTGACCGCCGTGGACGCCGCGCTGATGGTGATCGACGCGGCCAACGGCGTCGAGCCGCAAACCCGCCGCCTGCTGCAAGTCTGCCGCGCGCGCGGCACGCCCATCCTGACCTTCGTCAACAAGATGGACCGCGAGGTGCAAGACCCGATGACGGTGATGGACGAGATTGAGCGCGAACTCGGTATGGCCGTGGTGCCCTTCACCTGGCCGGTCGGCATGGGCAAGCTGTTTCACGGCGTGTACGACAGGCGCGAAGACCGCATGCGCGTCTTCAGCCCCGGCGAAGAAAAAGCCGGCGGCGACGACGAAATCCTGGCCGGTCTTGACAATGCCGAGGCAGCCAAACGCTTCGGCGCCGAATACGAACAGGCACAGGGCGAGATTGAACTGGTTGCCGGTGCCACGCCCGAATTTGACCGTGCGCTGTTCCTCGCCGGCAAGCAAACGCCGATGTTCTTCGGCTCGGCCATCAACAACTTTGGTGTACAGGAAGTGCTCGACGCGCTGGTCGATCTGGCACCCGCGCCTGGCGACCGCACCGCCATGCAGCGCGTGGTACACCCGGAAGAGAAAAAGTTCTCCGGCGTCGTCTTCAAGATCCAGGCCAACATGGACCCGGCGCACCGCGACCGCATCGCATTTTTGCGTGTGGCCAGCGGCGAATTCACGCGCGGCATGCGGCTTAAGGTGGTGCGCAGCGGCAAAGAGCTGCGGCCCAACACGGTGGTGAGCTTCATGAGCCAGCGCCGCGAGCTGCTCGACACCGCTTTCGCCGGCGACATCATCGGCATTCCGAACCACGGCGTGCTGCAATTGGGCGACACGTTGACCGAAGGCGAGGCGCTGCAGTTCACCGGTCTGCCTTTCTTCGCGCCGGAAATGTTCCGCGCCGTCGAAGTCGCCGACCCGCTGCGCAGCAAGCAGCAGCTGCGCGCCGGCCTGACGCAACTCGGTGAAGAAGGCGCGATTCAGGTTTTCCGGCCGATTGCCGGTTCGCTGCTGCTGCTCGGCGCCGTCGGTCAGCTACAGTTCGAAGTCGTTGCGCACCGGCTGGAACATGAATACGGCGTGAAAGCGCGCATCATGCAGAGCAACTTCAACCTCGCACGCTGGGTGACGTGTGATGACCCGCACGAGCTGAAAAAATTCATGGACGCCAACGCGCACCGCGTCGCACTCGATGCGGTTGATGCGCCGACCTTGTTGGTTGACCACAGCGCGACGCTGCGCGCCGTGGAGCAGCAGTGGCCGAAGATCAAGTTCCATGCGCTGCGCGAGCACGCCGGGCTGGTGTTTCAGTCGAAGATGTAATGCCGGACGATGTTTTGATGGTGTTTTTATAGCGTTTTAGGCCGCCAGCCCAGGCAGAACTTGCGCAAGCAGCTATTATTTTTATAGCATCTTGCCGGGTTCAAACACCCGTCACGCGGCAAGTCGGCTTACACCGGCGAGCGGAAAATCGCGCTGCGCTGAACGAGATGATTCATCTGGTCTGCGGCGTTGATCGTCAGGGGATGGGGCGTATGGCCGGGCCCGGGGCGAATGTAGGCCGCCCCTTCGCGCGCCAGGTCGAGCTGCCAATCCGACGCATCGGCTAGCAGCGCGATCACCAGATTCTCCAGCGCAATGACGCGCGTCTGAAGCTGAACCAGTTCGGCATTGGTCAGCGGCGGAACATCGGTGGGTGCTGCGCCTGGTGCCAGGCTCTGGTGGGCGGGTCCCGCGCCGCCTTCGTTGTCCCACCTGGAAGGCGCTCTGAAAAGAAGCTGAGTGCGCTCGCGGGTAACATTTTTGCTGTCTGGCATGAAGCGCTCCTGAACAAATGGCGTGTAGCTGGATGTGCCCATCAAATGCAAATGCAAGTGCCAACGCACGCTGCGAAGGATGATGGTAAATAGTGTTTTAGGCCGCCCGCCCGCATATTACCGGCGCCAACAGCTATTATTTTTGTAGCGCAATGGTGGGTTTCATTGGTTGACTGCTCGGTTACGATGCATTCAAAATGCTATGTTGATTGGCAACTGTTGCACGCAACGCATTCACGAAAGCACCGCATGATCACTTTTGAATTTCTTTTGACATCATTGATCGTTGTCTTGATCCCGGGCACGGGTGTCGTGTTCACGGTATCGACCGGCATCATGCAGGGGCGCCGGGCCAGTTTGTTTGCCGCCCTGGGCTGCACCGCCGGCATTCTTCCGCATCTTCTCGCCACCGTGCTCGGGCTCGCAGCGATTCTTCATGCCAGTGCCCTGGCCTTCCAGACCCTCAAATACGCCGGCGTCGCTTACCTGTTTTACCTGGCCTGGGCGACCTGGAAAGACAAGACCGCGTTCGCCATCGATGAAACAGCACCGGCCAGCAATTCCTTTCGGCTGGTGGTCAAAGCATTTTTGCTCAACATCCTCAACCCCAAATTAACCATCTTCTTTCTCGCATTCCTGCCGCAGTTCGTGCAGCCGAATGCGACATCGCCGCTGGCGCAGCTGCTGGTTTTGAGCGGCATTTTCATGGCCATGACCTTCGCCGTTTTCGTGGTCTACGGCTTTCTTGCGCACGGATTTCGCCAGGCCGTCATCGAGTCGCCACGCGTCCAGTCGTGGCTGCGCCGAAGTTTTGCGGCAGCCTTCGCCGGCCTCGGCATGAACCTCGCCGTGTCTGAGAAATAAGTGGCGTTTTAATACTGTTTTACGCCCCCAGCCCAGGTAAAACATGCGCAAGCAGCTATTCTTTTTATAGCGCCTGATCGTGCTATTTAATTCGCCAATGCAATACCCGCTGCACCGGCAATCACCAGACTCACGCCCCACACCACATCCAGATTGACCCACGCGCGGCGCAAAAACTGCAGCCCGAGGTAACGGTACACGGCCCACGCTGCAGTCAGCCCGGCGAGCATCATCGCCAGCGTGTGAATGCCCGCTACTGTAAGGGCGATCGCCACGTTTGATCGCGCGAGGTAGTTCATTACGGTGGCGTGACCGCTGTCGGGCGCGGCCATCCCTGCATCGCCCGGCGCGCACAGGCCCAGCATGAAGGGCACCAGCATCAGCCCCGCCCCATGCGCGGTCGCCATCAAAAACGACCACCAGGCGAGCTGCATCGGACGAATGCGCGCCAGCGCTTGCGGGTGGCGCCGCTGCACCAGTTTGTAGACGCCGAACAGCAGCACCAGCGCTCCAGCGCCCAGTCGGATTTCGCGGCTCCACTGCACGTACAGGCTGAGCCACGCAAACGGCACCAGCACAACCGCCATCGCTGCGAAATGCCCCGCGCCCAGGGGCAGCAGCGTGGCGAGCACAGCGCCCGCGCGCCGCTCGGTCAGGCCGTTGGCGACCGCCAGCGGCCAGCCCATCGCAGGGTTCAGGCCGTGATAAATACCGACCGCGATGACCGTCAGCCAGATGGCTGCGGTGGCGTTCAATTCGTCGTCACGTGGGCGGTCATGCAGAAGGGTAGCAGTAAGAATCGGTCGAGCAGTCACCGCCCTGCAAACGAATCTGGTGCGCGGCGTAGCCAGCCCCGAAGTCGACATAAAAGTTCGGATCGAGCGTGATGCCACCACTACTTCCATTGCTGCCGCCCACATTGCACATCACCTGCACGCCGGGCACGCCGTCGGGGTAGAACTGCGCGTCCCAGGTGCTGTACAGCGAATTGGTGAAGTACACGCGCTTGCCGTCGCGGCTGATCTCGGTCATCTGCGGGCCACCGCCGAAGGGCTTGCCGCTCGGGTGTTTGGCATGCTGCACGATGCCGCCTATGCGCACGCTGCCAGCGAGCGTCGGCTTCATCGGGTCGGTCACGTCGTATTGCCGCAGCTCACCCGTGCCCCAGCACGCGACGTAGAGGAATTTGTCGTCCAGCGACAGGTCGATGTCGCTGATCAGCGGCGGCACCGCGCCGAAGCCTTTCAGCAGCGCAGGCAGCAATGCGGCATCAGCCGGCTCGGGCGGAATCGTCGCGGTTTTTTTGATGTGGAACTTGCCCTTTTCGCGGTACCAGGTCCAGATCGATCCTTCCAGATTCGTCGTGTCGACCACCACACCCAGAAAACCATATTCACGCGTCGGGTCATGCGCTGGACGAATCTCAAGCGCCATCTGGTGGTTCGCGCCCAGGTCAATCGTCTGCACATGCTTGCGGGCGCGCAGGTCCCAGAAATGCACCGAGTGACCGTATTTGTTGGCCAGCAAATCTTCGGCAACGATGCCGTTTTCAAACTGCGGCGGCAAACCCCATTCACTCGACACCATGTAGTCGCGCGGCAGGTTCCACCAGAAGTCGTAATGCATTTTTTGCGGGCCGCGGTCAATCTCCCAGCGCCCGCGAATCTCAAACGTTTCGCAGTCCATGATGAACACGCCCGGCGGCCCGTCAGTACCGTCTTTTCCGCCACCGCCCAGTGTGCTGATGTAAATGCCTTCCGGCCCACAGTGCACGGTGTGCGGTCGCGAATAACCGGTCTTGCGAAAGATTTCTTCTGGCTCGATGGTCTTGATCAGTTTGGGGTGCGCCGGGTCGGGCTGCGTATCGACGATGTAGATACGCGACGAGCGAATGCCCGGAATGATCAGGTAGCGGCGC
>JANNKV010000190.1:0-2296 GCA_031396485.1 Polaromonas sp.
GGACCAGATGGACGACGCCGAGCGCCGCGCCATCGCCGAAGCCGAAGCGGCCGAGCTGGAAGCGATGCCTGCCAGTGTTGAGGCTGGCGACAGTCCCGCCACGGAGTAATGTCCACCAACCCCAGCCCTTTTGAAAGGTGTCTGGGCTCCCGGTAAAAAGTCACGAAAAGCCCTGCATCTTTTGAAGATGCAGGGCTTTTTTTCGCCCCTGCGGTGGCTGAAATCGCCCGAAAGCCCGTAATTTATAAGGAAATAGGCCTCTAGCCCAGGAGATGCCTGCGCCAGCAGCTATCAAAGTAATAGCGTTGTGACTGCCGAACATCGACTTGCCGGTTTGGCCGGAAAGCGGTTAACCTCGCCGCTCCAGCCGCCAGCCAGCCAGCCGTGAGCCGGTGGAGGAGTTTGAGCCGGGCAGGCTCCGCGCTGGTAACTACAACAAAAAAGCTTGAAGGAAACCGCATGACCGCTACTACTTTTGTGCTGATCGCCGTGCTGGCACTGCTCGTCTTCTGGGCCGTCGGTGCGTACAACCGGCTGGTTCGTCTGAAAAACACCATTGCCAACGCCTTTGGGCAAATCGATGTGCAACTCAAGCGTCGCTATGACCTGATTCCCAATCTGGTGGAGGCCGCCAAGAAGTATTTGCAGCATGAAAGGGCCACGCTGGAAGCCGTCACGCTCGCGCGCAACCAGGCCAAAACCGCGAGCGATGCCGTGCGAAGCAAGCCCGCTGATGCAACGGCGGTGACGGCGCTGGCCACGGCCGAGCAGGCGCTCGAAGGCAGCCTCGGGCGATTTTTTGCGCTGGCCGAAGCCTACCCCGACCTGAAGGCCGACGAGACCATTCGCGATCTGAGCGAAGAGCTCACCAGCACTGAAAACAAGGTGGCTTTTTCGCGCCAGGCTTACAACGACGCGGTGCTCGACTACAACAATGCGCAGGGTCAGTTTCCGGCGATGCTGATTGCCAGCGCGTTCAGTTTTGCGCCGTCGGCCATGCTGCGCGCGACGCAGAGCGACGCCGAACGCGACACGGTGCGCATCCAGCTCTGATTTCGCGCCGCTAACCGCCCGATGCGTTTTTTCGAACGGCAGGAAACAGCCCGTGCCCAGACGGTGCGGCTGCTGGTGCTTTTTGGCCTGACCGTGCTGGCACTGGTTCTCGCCGTCAATGCCGGGCTGGCCATGACGTGGCGCGTGGTGACGCCAGGCTTCAGTGGTTACCCGGCCTACTTTTTCACCGTCAACACCGCCGTCACTCTGCTCTTTGTGCTCGGTGGCTGGTGGCTGGAAACGTCAGCGCTGCAAGGCGGGGGTGAAAAGCTGGCGCGCCGCGCCGGTGCGCGCGAGGCCTGGCCCGGCAGCCGCGAAGCCGAGCAGAAGTTTGTCAACATCGTGAGTGAACTGGCGATTGCCGCCAGCATGAAAGCACCGCAAGCCATGGTGCTACCGCGGGTCGAAAGTATCAACGCGTTCGCCGCCGGCTGGGACGACGATGACGCCGTGGTGGCGGTAACGGAAGGCGCGCTCGATAGCCTCACCCGCGACGAACTGATGGGCCTGGTGGCGCATGAGTTCAGCCATTTGCGTGAAGGCGATACCCGCCTCAACATGCGGCTGGCCGGCATGGTGTTTGGGCTGGAGATGATCTTCAACATGGGCAGCAGCATGTGTGAGAAGGATGAGGACGGCAACCGTTCTTTCCTGGCGCTGCCCGGCTTTGCCATCATGGCCACGGGCTCGCTCGGCTGGCTGGCCGGCCGGGCCCTGAAGGCAGCGGTGTCGCGGCAGCGCGAGTTTCTTGCCGATGCGCGCGCGGTGCAGTTCACCCGCAGCCGGGACGGGCTGGGTGGCGTGCTGCGCAAGGTGGCCGGGCAGCAAGCCGAAGGCATCACGAGCCAGCGCAGCCCGCACCCGACGGTGCACCATATGTTGCTGGTCAATGCCGCGCCTGATTCCCGCTGGTTTGCCAGCCATCCGCCGCTGGCCGAGCGCATCCGGCGCATCTACGGACGGTCCATGACCTCGCTGTCGCCGAATACCGATGACGAAGCGGTGACGCGGCCCAGCGCAATTTTTTGACACGGCAAGGCCCGGCTGGGCTTGCATCGCCACATCATCCGGGTGATGGAATGCCCGATTGCCGTGGGGCTGCAAAGTGTCCGATACTTCTGGCAGGATGAAATCCCCGGCGCGTGTTATTGATCGGTCAGTAGAAGGTCAGTGATCGGTCAGCCGGAACAATTTGCCAGGAGAACCCATGAAAATCAGCAGCGCGGCAGGTCTTTCGATGCTT
>JANNKV010000204.1:0-7599 GCA_031396485.1 Polaromonas sp.
GCGAAGCTCGTCCACAGCGTCATAAATGATCTGGTAGTAACGAATCTCGACGCCGTTGTTCTCAGCCTGTTTGCGCGCCTGGGCATCTGCGCGGGTGTTGAAGCCGATCAGGACAGCCTTCGAAGCGATTGCCAGGTTGACGTCGGATTCGGAGATACCACCGACACCCGAGTACACCAGCTGCACCTTGACCTCGTCGGTCGACAGCTTGAGCAGCGACTGCGCCAAGGCCTCTTGTGAGCCCTGTACGTCGGCCTTAATGATGATCGGCAGCATTTTGACCTCGCCGGCGCCGATGTCCGAGAACATGTTCTCGAGCTTGGACGCCTGCTGCTTGGCCAGCTTGGTGTTGCGGAATTTGCCAGCCCGATACGTGGCGATCTCGCGGGCACGCCGCTCGTCGGTCATCACCATGAAATCGTCGCCCGCCTGCGGCACGTCGGTCAAACCCTGGATTTCGACAGGAATCGACGGACCCGCGGTCTTGATCGGCTTGCCGTTTTCGTCCAGCATGGCACGCACGCGGCCGAAGGTCGATCCTGCCAGCACCACGTCACCCGCCTTCAGCGTGCCTGACTGAACCAGCACGGTGGCCACCGGGCCACGGCCCTTGTCCAGCCGGGCTTCAATCACCAGGCCTTTGGCCAGCGCATCGACCGGTGCCTTGAGTTCAAGCACTTCGGCCTGCAGCAGCACCTGCTCAAGCAAGGCATCCACCCCGGCGCCGGTATGGGCCGAGACACCGACAAACGGCACGTCGCCGCCGAATTCCTCAGGGATCACCTCTTCGGTGACGAGCTCGCCCTTGACACGTTCGAGGTTGATGCCCGGCTTGTCGATCTTGTTGATCGCCACCACGATGGGTACACCGGCCGCCTTGGCGTGTTTGATGGCTTCCTTGGTCTGCGGCATCACGCCGTCATCCGCAGCAACCACCAGGATCACGATGTCAGTCGCCTGGGCGCCACGCGCACGCATGGCGGTGAAAGCCTCGTGACCCGGCGTATCCAGGAAGGACACCATGCCGCGCGGGGTTTCCACGTGGTAGGCGCCAATATGCTGGGTAATGCCACCGGCCTCGCCCGCAGCCACCTTGGCGCGGCGAATGTAGTCGAGCAGCGAGGTTTTACCGTGGTCAACGTGACCCATGACAGTAACCACCGGCGCGCGCGGCAACGACTCGGCCTGCTGACCCTGCTCGTCGTCATCGGTAAATGCTTCTGGATCGTCCAGCGCGGCGGTCACGGCCTTGTGGCCCATTTCTTCCACCGTGATCATGGCGGTGTCCTGGTCCAGCGGCTGGTTGATCGTGACCATCTGGCCCAGCTTCATCAGGTGCTTGATCACCTCGGACGACTTGACGCTCATCTTGTGCGCCAGTTCCGCCACGGTAATCGTCTCAGGTACATGGACCTCGATCACCTTGAACTCGGTCGGAGCAACAAAATTCGACTCGGGACGTGCTTCGCGGTCATTGCGGCGCCCACGCGGGCCACCGCGGAAGTTGCCGCGACCCGGCAAGGTCGGCGCACCGCGACTTGGCAGGCCTTTTTTCTTGGCTGCGTCATCTTTCCAGGTCGAAGACAGGTTCTCCGACTTGACTTCTTTCTTGCCGCCTGCACCGGCTGGTGCAGCAGCCCCTGCGGCACCCGGCCTGACAGCGCCAGGCACTACGGCAGGCTTGTGTAGCGTGCCTTTGATGACGGTTTTAGGGTCGACATGGGGCACCAGAACGCGCTTGGGCGCGGACATCATGGCGCGAATGCCGGCAGCCTCAGCTTCGGCCTTGCGGCGGCGATCCTGCAGGTCCTGCGCTTTGACGGCATCGGCCTGGAATTCGGCCGTGGCCTTGGCCTTCGCAGCAGCCTGGACGGCGGCAGCTTCAACCGTTTTGGCGGCATGTTCGGCAGCTACTGCTTCAGCGGCTTGCGGCGTTTGCACTTCGGCTGCGGGAGTCGACGCTTTGGCTTTTGATGTAGAGGGTCGCCCCTTTTTGGCTAGCTCAGCAAGTTTGGCAGACGCTTCAGCGGCTTCTGCATCGGCTTGAGCCTGGCGCTGGACTTCGAGCAACGCCTCGCTGGCGTTCTGTTCCTCACGCAGGCGCCGCTTTTCGGCCAGATCTTCTTCCTGGCGGCGCAGCAATTCGGCGTGACGACTGGCTTCTTCCTCCCGCTTGATCAGTTCGGCGTCGTCAACCATCGGCGCGGCGGGCGCAGCGGCGACTTCGACGTGCGGCTCTTCAGCCGGCAGATCAGAGCCATCTTCGCGCTTGACGAACGTACGCTTCTTGCGGACTTCGACCTGAATGGTGCGCGCACGGCCGGTCGAGTCGGCCTGCTTGATTTCGGTGGTGGATTTCTTCACCAGCGTGATCTTTTTGCGCTCGGCCGAAGCCGTGCCATGGCTGGCCTGGAGGTAACCCAGCAATTTCTGCTTGTCCGCCTCGGACAGCGGATCGTTGGCCTGGGCTTTGGCAACCCCGGCACTGGTCAATTGCTCGATCAGGGTAGCGGGGGATTTATTCAACTCAGCTGCGAATTCAGCGACGGTAGTGGTACTGGACATATATATTTTTCCTGACTGGCCTCCGTGATCATTGCTCTTGGGCCGCTGCAGAAGCAGCGGGATCAACAGCGGCATCTTTGGCGGCGGCGTCATCGGTAAACCAATGCGCGCGCGCCGTCATGATCAGGGCCTTGGCTTCGTCCGCAGACTGGCCGGTGATATCGGTAAGTTCATCCACGGCCAGATCGGCCAGATCGTCGCGGGTGTTGACACCCGCGGCAACCAGCTTTTCGATCAGTTCGGGTGTGAGGCCTTGCACGTCGCGCAGCTTCTGCGAGACGCCTTCGGCATTTTCTTCTTTGGCGATTTCCATCGTCAATAACGCGTCTTTGGCGCGCGTGCGCAGCTCATTGACGGTATCTTCGTCGAAGGATTCGATTTCCAGCATTTCCTGCAGCGGCACGTAAGCCACCTCTTCCAGGCTGGTAAAACCTTCGGAAATCAGGATGTCGGCGATTTCCTCGTCCACGTCGAGCTTTTCCATGAAAAGCTTGCGGCTGGTATCGGTCTCCAGCGACTGCTTCTCAAGCGACTCGTCCGCCGTCATGATGTTGATCTTCCAGCCCGTCAGCTCAGCGGCAAGCCGCACGTTCTGGCCGCCGCGGCCGATGGAAATGGCGAGGTTTTCCTCGTCAACGACCACGTCCATGGCGTGACGCTCTTCATCGACCACGATGGAAGACACGTTGGCCGGAGCCAGCGCGCCAATCACGAATTGCGCCGGGTCTTCGCTCCACAGCACAATATCGACGCGTTCGCCGGCCAACTCGTTGGTCACGCCGTTGACGCGGGTGCCACGAACGCCGACGCAGGTGCCGATCGGGTCGACGCGCTTGTCGTGGGACAGTACGGCCATCTTGGCGCGTGAACCGGGGTCACGGGCGCAGGATTTGATCTCCAGCAGGCCCTGCTCGATCTCGGGCACTTCCTGGCGGAAGAGCTCGATCATGTATTCCGGTGACGTACGCGACAGAATAATCGGCGCGCCACGCAGTGTGGTGTCGACTTCCATGATCATCGCGCGGACGCGATCCCCCGAGCGCAGGTTTTCCTTCGGGATCATGTCGCCGCGGCGCAACCGGCCTTCGACGCGGCCCGATTCGACAATGATGTCACCCTTGTCCATGCGCTTGACGGTACCGACAAAAATCTTGTCGCCGCGCGACATGAAGTCGGTCAGCAGCATTTCGCGCTCGGCATCACGGATTTTCTGCAGGATGACCTGCTTGGCAGCTTGCGCCCCAATACGGCCGATCGGCAAGCTTTCCACCGGTTTTTCAATGAAGTCGCCCTCTTCAATATCGGCGATCTCGTCGCGCGCATCGGTCACAAGCTCTTCAGCTTCGGGGTTTTGCAGGCCGGCCTCATCGGGCACGACCAACCAGCGGCGAAAGGTTTCGTAATTGCCGCTGTCGCGGTCAACCACCACGCGAATGTCAACGCCTTCCGCGTACACCTTTTTGGTGGCGGAAGCGAGCGCCAGTTCAACAGCGCCAAAAACGACGTCGCGCTCGACATTTTTCTCACGCGAGATGGCATCAACCAACATCAACAGTTCGCGATTCATTTCACAAGCCTGCCTTTCTGAATATTCTGAGTAATTTCTGAAGAATTTTCCGGATCAATCGCGGCAGAGGTGTCTGCAGATTGATCTAAACCTGAACCAAGTTTGGTGCGACGGCCCTTGAAATCAACCACTGGCGCCAGGCGAGCCTGCACAATTTCGTCCAGCGTGAAGCCAAGCGCCTGCAGCGGTGCCGGAACCCTGTTTTTACTGACTTTCTGGCCAGGTTTGACCGGAGGCTCGTCGCTCCAGACGATTTGCCAGCCGGCGACGTCGCCAGCTTTCGACTCTGCCCGCTCCAGCGTGCCCCGGAATTTTTTCCGGCTGGCCGATACGGTTGACCCGGCACTGGCCACACTGCCAATCGGCGCTTTCAGGGTAATGTCGACCAATTCGCCGGCAAAACGCTCAAAATCTTTTTCACTTTTCAGGGGCCGATCAATGCCGGGGGAAGACACTTCAAGGCGGGAATACTCGGCGCCTTCGACTTCCAGCACGAATTGCAGCTGCCGCGTAACTTTTTCGCAATCTTCGGCGTTGATGAACTGCTCGAGGCCGGGCACGTAAGGCAAATCCATCGTGACGCGCAGCAACCCACCGCCGCTGCGTTCGATGTCTACCAGCTCGTAGCCCAGCCCGGTAACGGTTTGCTCAATCGTCTCTTGTAACGCCATTCAGTCTTGCTGCTTCTTCAACTTAAATTGATCTGACTTAACACTAAATTGATCAGTTTGTTAAAAACAAACGCCCAAAAAAAATGGGCGGTGAAAACCCGCCCATTTGGTCGTGAAGTGCGTATTGTAGCGTCTCTGACGTGCTGATGCAAACGCCGACAGACGGAAATGCGTGAGAAACTGAGCTGCGTTGCGGCAACAGCCGGCCTGAACACTTGGCATGTCGTGTGGCTGTTGCGTGTGGTTGTCAACGCATGGTCATCATCGGCAATAGTCCTGGAACCCGTCCTGGAACCCTAAAAATTCAAGGGACGAAAGCCGTTGACCTGCAACTTGGGCAAAGCGATGCGGGCGAAGCGGGAGAGAACCCGGAAAAGGCGCTTCGGCTGCCGCCTTCGCCACCCGAAGGCTGTTATCGTGCAGCTAAATTCTGGAGGCGGTAATTTTTAAAAATATTGTTTTATATCAATAAACTTTTTGGTCTTATTAAAGTTATTTATTAACTTCCATGGTCGTCTGCGCCACCAGTACCTGGGTGTAGGCGTGTTGCGGTCGGTCCAGAACGTCCATGACATGGCCGGCCTCCACCACGTCGCCGTCTTTCATCACGATGACTTCATGCGCCATGGCGCGGATCACATCGACGTCGTGGGTGATCAGCAAGTAACTCAGGCCGCGCTCCCGCTGCAGCCGCTGCAGCAGCCCAAGCACCTGTTTTTGAATCGTCACGTCCAGCGCGCTGGTGGGCTCGTCAAGCACCAATAGCGCCGGGTCGATGATCAAGGCCCGTGCTATGGCCAGCCGCTGTCGCTGCCCACCTGAAAATTCATGCGGATAGCGATCCAGCAGGCCGGGAAACTGGTCTTCGCTCATGCCGACGTCAGCCAGTGCCCGAATGGCGCGCTGTCGCCTCTCGGCTGCGCCCAAAGCCGGTTCGTGCACCAGCAGGCCCTCCTCCACAATCGCACCCACCGTCATCCGCGGCGACAGCGAGGAAAAAGGGTCCTGAAACACGACCTGCACCGTGCGGCGCATCGCCTTGTTGCGCGCAGCCTGACGGCTCCAGGCGTGGCCCGACACCTCCAGTTGACCCGACGACGGCAACAAGCCCAGCGCGGCCAGCGCGAGCGTCGATTTGCCCGACCCCGATTCGCCCACCACGCCCAGCGTTTTACCCGCAGGAATCTCAAAAGAGGCGTCTTTCACAGCCACAAATTCGGCGCTCTTGAACCAGCCGCGGATGCCCGGAATGCCGACCCGATAACCCACGCGCAGATGACCGGCCTGCATGGTCAACCCGGCTGGCAGCTTGCCGGAAGGTGTGCTCCAGCCTTCGGCCACATCGCGAACCGGCTTGCTGTCGATCAATTTGCGGGTGTAAGCATGCAGCGGCCGCGCAAATACCTCGCTTACCGGGCCGTGTTCGACGATGAAGCCGTTTTCCATCACGGCCACCCGGTCGGCAAAGCGGCGCACTAAATTGAGGTCATGCGTGATCATCAGCACCGCCATGCCGTTGCGCTTTTGCAGGTCGGCCAGCAAATCGAGGATCTGGCTGCGCAGCGTCACGTCAAGCGCTGTGGTCGGTTCGTCGGCCAACAACAACTTCGGCTGGCAGGCCAGAGCCATCGCAATCATCGCGCGCTGGCGCTGCCCGCCCGAGAGCTGGTGCGGGAACGCCCGCGCCCGCCGCTCCGGTTCCTGAATTCCGGTATCCGCTAGCAATTTAATAGCTGCCCGCGCAGATTCCGACTGGGCTAGAGCCTGTTTTAGCTGTAAAACTTCGGCAATCTGGTCGCCCACACTGAACAGCGGGTTCAAGGCGGTCATCGGCTCCTGAAAAATCATCGCGATGTCACGGCCGCGAATGCCGCGTAGCTGCTGCTCGGGCAGCGCCAGCAGGTCGACGGGACCGGGTGTATTTTCGCGGCCCTCGAAAAGCGCGCTGCCGCTGATGTCGGCGTTTTGCACCAGCCGCAACAGGCTGAGCGCCGTGACCGTCTTGCCGGAGCCCGATTCCCCCACCAGCGCGAGTTTTTCACCCGGCGCGATGGAAAAATCAATGCCGTGAACGACTTCCTTGCCGCCGAAAGACACGCGCAGGTTTTTGACGTCAAGCAGCGGGTTATTTGAACGCGGATCCATAACCATTATTTGTCCGCCTTGCGAGGGTCCAGCGCATCCCGCAAGGCATCGCCCATCAGCGTGAGCAGCAGCAGCGTCACCACCAGCACGCCAAAAGTCGACAGCGAAATCCACCAGGCATCAATGCTGTTTTTGCCCTGCGACAGCAGCTCGCCCAGTGATGGTGTTCCCGGCGGTACGCCCAGGCCCAGAAAGTCCAGCGAGGTCAGCGCCAGGATCGCGGAGCTCATGCGAAACGGCAGAAAAGTCACCACCGGCGTCATGCTGTTGGGCAGCACATGGCGAACGATGATTTGCCAGTTCGACAGGCCCAGCGCCCTCGCCGCCCGCACGTAGTCAAGTTGGCGGTTACGCAGAAATTCGGCCCGCACATAGTCAGACAAGCCCAGCCAGCCGAACAGGCTCAGCAACACCAGCAGCAGCGAAATGCTGGGCGCGAATACGGCGCTGAAAATAATCAGCAAATACAGCTCGGGCATCGAGCCCCAGATTTCCATGAAACGCTGGAACGCCAGATCGACCTTGCCGCCAAAAAAACCTTGAATCGCCCCGGTGATGACGCCCAATACGGTGCCAGTGGCCGTTAGCGCCAGCGCAAACAACACGCTGACGCGAAAGCCGTAAATCAATTGCGCCAGCAGGTCGCGGCCG
>JANNKV010000219.1:0-1662 GCA_031396485.1 Polaromonas sp.
GCGTCGCCGCCCGGTTCAGGCGGCTGGTTTTCTTACAGCGAAGCGAGCCCGCTGGTTCTTTCGGGGATTTGTTGAGGCGCGTAGCCTGTGTTTTGGCAGTTACATACGAGCCGAACAGGGCTCGCTTCCGCTTTCCCGACCTCTTTTTTGCAACCTCTTCCGCGCCCTTGCCCGGAACAACATCCCATGGAGATCACATGAACATTTTGATGGTTTTAACCTCGCACGACCAGCTCGGCAGCACTGGCAAGAAAACCGGTTTCTGGCTGGAAGAATTTGCCGCGCCCTACTACGCGTTCAAAGACGCTGGCGCCGACATCACGCTGGTGTCACCGAAAGGTGGCCAGCCCCCGCTGGACCCGAAAAGCGACGAGCCCGACGCACAGACCGAAGCGACCCGCCGGTTCAAAGGCGACACCGCCGCACAGGCCGCGCTGGCGCATACCGGCAAACTTTCAGAGGTGTCCGGGTACACATTCGATGCCGTGTTTTACCCGGGCGGCCACGGCCCGTTGTGGGACCTGGCCGAAGACGCCAACTCGATCAAGCTGATCGAGACCATGGCCGCGGCCGGCAAGCCGGTGTCCGTCGTCTGCCACGCACCGGGCGTGCTCAGGCACGTCAAGGGCGCTGATGGCTCACCGCTGGTGAAAGGCAAAAAAGTCACGGGCTTCACCAACACCGAAGAAGCCGCCGTGCAGCTGACCGACGTGGTGCCGTTTCTGGTCGAGGACATGCTGGTCAAAAACGGCGGCATCTACAGCAAGGGCGCTGACTTCCAGCCGTATGTCGTCGCCGACGGCAAGCTGATCACCGGGCAGAACCCGGCGTCGTCAGCACCTGCGGCGATGGCTGTACTCGCCCAACTCAAAACGAAGTAAATCTTTCGCGCCTGCAACGACGCCGCGCGGCTTGTCAGACGCTTCATTCCTCATCGACATCAACTGAAAAACCATGGCCTATCAAACCACCAACCCCTATGACGGCAAAATCGTCAAATCCTTCGACGAAGCCACCGACGCGCAACTCGAAGACAAGCTGAAAACCGCATCGCACTGCTTTGAAAACGACTGGCGGCACAAGAGCTTTGCCGAGCGCAAGGCAGTGGTTGCCAGGGCAGCTGCCCTGATGCGCGAACGCTCGCAGGCGCTGGCTGAACTGATCACACTCGAGATGGGCAAGCTGATCCCGCAGAGCCTGGGTGAAGTGGCGCTGAGCGCAGCGATTCTCGACTATTACGCCGAGCATGCCGAGGCATTTCTGGCGCCCGAAAAGCTGACAACGCCCAAGGGCGAGGCGATGGTCGAAAGCAGCCCCATCGGCGTACTGTTCGGCGTGGAACCCTGGAACTACCCCTACTACCAGATCGCCCGCTTCGCCGCGCCGAACCTGATGGCGGGCAACGTGGTGATGGTCAAGCACGCGTCTAGCGTGCCGCAGTGCGCGCTGGCTTTTGAGCAGTTGATACATGACGCCGGCGCGCCGGACGGTGCCTACACCAACCTGTTTGTTTCCAAAGACCAGATCGCCAAAATCATCGAAGACCCGCGGATTCGCGCCGTGGCACTGACCGGCAGTGAAGCCGCCGGTGCGGTGGTCGCCGCGCAGGCCGGCAAGCAGCTGAAGAAATCGACGATGGAGCTGGGCGGAAGCGATGCGTTC
>JANNKV010000239.1:0-8206 GCA_031396485.1 Polaromonas sp.
CGCCCAATCTTGTGCGTGATCACCCGCGTCTTGCCCGAACCGGCACCGGCCAGCACCAGGCAGGGGCCGTGCAGGTAGTTGACGGCTTCCTGCTGGGCCAGGTTCAGGCCCGCGTTGACCACGGCGGTGGCAGCGGAAGGAGAGGGGGTGGAAGACATGCAGACAGGCGGGCAGACGTACCGATAGACCGGGGGAGAAAAAAGAAAGCGGCTCGCCGTAAAAGCGGCAGCCGCAACAGACGCATCAGAATCATAGCCAGTCAGCAGTGCGCCAATTTTGGCGGCGACAATCGGTTTTGTGCTAAGTATTCTTCTCGTCACCTTCCCCTTTTTTGCCCTCGTGCTTTGCGGCTATGTGGCCGCCCGGCGCGCCTTGTTGCCGCAGGCCGCCATTCCGGGGCTCAACACCTTCGTACTGTATTTCGCGCTGCCCTGCATGCTGTACCGTTTCGGCGCCAGCACGCCGATTGCGCAGCTGCTCGATGGCACGCTGATGGGCGTGTATTTTCTGTGCGCGGTCATCATGGTGGCGTTCACGATTGCGGTCACGCTGGGCCGTGACAAGGGCAGAGACAAGGGCAGAGACAAGGGCAACGACAAAGGCCGCATCGGCTGGAACGACGCGTCATTCGGTGCGCTGGTCGGGGCATTTCCCAACACCGGCTTCATGGGCGTGCCGCTGCTGGTGGCGCTGCTCGGCGCACGGGCCGCCGGCCCCGCGATCGTCACCATCGTGGTCGATCTGTTGGTGACGTCATCGCTATGCATCGCGCTGTCGCGGCTCGATTCAGCCGACGTTCATGGCGCTGAAGTTGCCGCCAAAAAGGCGTTGCAGGGCGTGGCACTCAACCCGATGCCGTGGGCGATTGTGCTGGGCGCCGTGTCGTCGGCGCTGCAGCTCAGCCTGCCCGCACCCGTCATGCAAACCCTCGGCTTGCTCGCTGACGCCGCTTCACCGGTCGCGCTGTTCACCATCGGTGCGGTGCTGGCGCGCTCTCAAATCAATAGCGCGTCACGCACGCCGTTGATGGACTATCTGCCCGTCACGCTCATCAAGCTGCTGGTGCATCCGATCCTTGTCGGCTTGATAGGCCTCAGCGCCATTGCGCTTGGCCTGCCGCTGGACACCTTTGCGCTGACCGTCGTGGTGCTGGTCGCCGCCCTGCCGAGCGCCAGCAACGTGGCGCTGCTGGCCGAGCGCTTCGGCGCCGACAACGGGCGCATCGCGCGGATTATCTTGCTGTCGACGGTGCTGGCATTCTTTTCGTTTTCGGGGTTCGTGACGCTGATGATTTGAGGCATTTTATTCAGAAAAAAGAATGAAAAGTGCCTTCAGCCCATGTAAATATTGCGTAAGCAGCTATTAAAAACATAGCGCCTGTATCTTCAAGGTCGGCTGGCAATTTTCAGACGCGCAACGACCTTCACCTTGATCGGCACCGCCCTGAACGAGGGGCAGCCGTAGGTCTCTATGCTTTGCGCATCCACCGGGTAGCTGCCGCAGCTGGTCAACTTCCAGAACCAGTTGTTGTAGATCGTGCAATGCGAGCCACCGTCCTCATGCCAGCCCAGAAACACGCAACTGCGATTGACGCAGCAGCGGCCACAGTGCGTGCAGCTTCCTTCTATCGATTCAGCAGCCGGGACATGCGGCGCGAGCTTGCGGCGCAGATTGCGCGACACCACGCGCGACTGGCCCAGAGCGCGCAAGTAGTGCGCTGATCGTGCGACCGTCACACGGTACTGCCGAACGTAGTGCCAGCGGCCAGACAGCAATGCACAGGTCAACGGCGCCAACGGCAGCAGCAGGGCCATGGCCGTGAGGACCAGGGCCTCGACAAGCAGTGAAAAGAGTTTGATCGGCAAAACAAAAAGTCCCTACAAAGGGCTTCACAGTGCGACTCGACCAGTTGTACTCCGCAAGCGGAACTGGTACTTTTCTGACTGACGCAACTTCACAGTGTGCAGGAAAGCCGGGAAAGCTCCCTGTAACTCGCTGTAACTCTCCCCTCGCGATGTCTGGCTGCAGCGACTTCCGGGAATTGAAAGCCCCCGTTCAACAACCGCCGTAGTTCCTGGTGCCGTTGGCGTTCAGCGTGTAGGTGCCGCCACGCGGGCCGGTGTAGCAGATCACAGTCGATGTTGTCGCGGCCGTCATCACCGTCACCGGGGTAGAACTATTGGCCGGCGTCGTAAGGCCGGCGGCGGTCAGTGCCGCGCTGGCAGACGGCAGCGCCGCATCGCTCTGGCAAACCGGCGTCACCGGTTCAGCCCCGTTTCGGTAAAACCAGGGCGCTTCAGGGTCCACCTGCGCCCACAGCCCGAGATCGGCCCCGGCCGCGCGGTCTTGCGCCTGCGAAAACTGCAAGCGCACGGCCGCGCTGATTTCGCACTGGTAAGCCTTGTAGAACCAGGCCATGCCCTTTGAAACCTGGTTCAGGTTGACATATTGACAGCTGTCGGTGAACACTGCGCCCACGATCCGGTCGTACTGGTCGGTCTTGGTGTAGGCCACCTTCACCGGCTGGCCGAGCACTGAGCCAGACAGCGCCATTTGCGACGTGTTGCCGAAGGGCTGCGCCAGTTCGGGCGCGTCGATGCTGTCCAGCCTGATCTTGTAGGCGGTGCCGCCGCTGCTGAGCGTCATCGTGTCGCCGTCGTGCACGGCGGTGACCAGGCCTTCCAGCAGTTTTGCGCCCACGTCCACGCCGCACAACCTGGCGCCAGGCATCGTGCTGACCGCCTGGCCGGGGGCGGCTTGGCTGGATGACGTCATGGTCGCCGCCGGACTGCCGCTGTCACCTCCACCACCGCCGCATCCGGCCAGCAAGGCGCCGGCCAGTGCGCAGCTTGCCAGGGCGGCGCGATTAAAAATGGGTTTGGTAAACGTCAAGTTTCGCGGGTCGGTTCGGGGTCGGTTTTTGTGGGGCTAGCTGCCCGGCCAGTTGCTGATGGCGCTATTGCCGCGATTGCGGCTGCTCAAGGTTTTGCATTGGCAACGCGAAATGTTCGGGATTTCAGGGGTGCTGGCGTTGGGTTGATGAATCCTTGGGATTGACCGATGGCCGTTGATTTAAGGACACTTTGTTCATCCATCGACGGGCCTGGCTGACACTGGAGTTCACTCTGAGGCAATTGCAATTCATGCATCTTTGATGCGTTGCCATTTGGCCTTCATGGCTTCATGTTCGGTGGTTCCTGCTTCCACTATTTGTCTTAAAACTCGCCATGGGTCATCCCCGTGGACGCTGGTTATGACGCTTGCCCGACGACGATCCCTATCATCAGTTGAGTGAATCATTAGGTGAGATGCGCCGCTGTCGCTAATAGCACTTGAGATGCTGATGGTGCTGTTGTGGTCTGAAATGGTGTGGGTTTTACCGCTTATTGAAATTCCCATGTCAACCCTTTAACGTCCGAAGAAGATACAAATGAAAAAGAGGCACGGTAAAAGCTGTATCGCCGTGGCTGGGACTCCAGACAATCCCTTTGGCAATCAAGCTGGCGCGAACCGGGCCAAGCGAAGTCGCTGCCTTGTTCAGCTTTTGGGCGATGTCGCCAGATCGGTGCGGGCCGGCGCCTAACTCCGCCATGGCCTTGAGATACCGGCGCTCCGACGGGGTTGTGCGTTCCAGGCGCACTTTAAAAAAACTCTCGTCGAGCGTCGCAATAGTGAGTTGCGATGCCTCCAAAACGTCATTTTTAGTGATGGGTGTGGCTTGCGCCCAATCCCAGGCGTGTTTGCCCCACTCCTGCAGAAAATACGGATAACCGTCGGTTTTTCTGATAATTTCTTCCACTGCTTCATCTTCAAACGCAACACCCAGCGCCAATGCTGGCTTGCGGATCACGTCAGTGGCTGGGCTACGCGCTAACTTGTCAACGATGGGGTAGTCAAACAGACGTTCCGAGTATGACTTCGCCTCGCCGGCGATGCTCAGCAGTTGTGGCAGACCGGCCCCAACGACGGCAATCGGCAGGTTTTGTTGAGCGCAGCGGTGCAAGGCCGAAATAAGTGCCGCGAATTGATCTTGCTTGATGTATTGAAGCTCGTCGATGAACAGAGCCAGGACTGTGCCCGCGTTGCGGGCCGCAATCCCCGATTCCACGAACAAGGCGGCCAGATCAACTTCCAGGTCGCCGTTGTCTGCCAACCCAGGCTCGGCCTCGAAATCAAGCCCCACTTCAATGTCCTGGTACTTCACCTTGAGCGACTTTGCCAGACCAGTCAGCGCTCTCAGCGCTCTTTGGGCGAATACTTTTGCAGCCTCGACTTTGCTTAGTCGGAGCAATGCGATTCGCAAGGCCGGCGCAATGACAGCGGGCAAAGATCGATTCTCAGGGACTTCGATGCGAACCGTCTGTATGCCGCTGGCCTCGGCATCCAATCGCATCTTGTCCAGCAGAACGGTTTTTCCAACCCCGCGCAGGCCGACCATGATCACGCTTTTGGCAGAGTTGCCAATTCTGAGTCGCTCCAGACACACCCGCACTTTGTTGCGCAACTCATCCCGGCCGGCCAGTTCCCGAGGTGGCGTGCCTGCGCCTGGGGTGTAGGGATTGGTAATGGCATCCAATTTATAGCTACTTTATAAAGTTTATAAAAAATACATAATATCAGTAAACTTTTTATAAAGAAAGATCGCCCTTGGGTGCCAAATCTTCAAATCGCCAGCGGATCCACATCAATCGCCCAGCGCACCAGGCTTTTGAATTCTGCCTGCTTGCGGGTTTCAAACAGCACCGGCTGCCACGCCGCCAAAAACCGCTGCAGGGCGGCGCGATTGGGGCTTTCGACCAGCGCCTGGGCGCGTTCGATGTTGGCGACGCGCTGGATGGTCATCGGCACCGCCGGGTAGCGGGTCACTGCCTCGTGCGCGGTGACTTGCTGCGCTTCGGCGGCGGCCATGGCGGCGTTCAGAAAGCCCTGCGCTACTTCTTGCGTGCGTGCCTCGGCCCGCACCAGCGCCGAAAAACCGAAGGGTGACATGCCGGCGGCCTGGCGTTCGGCGAGTTGCTGGGCGGCAAACGCTGGGTAGTCGTGCTGGCGCAGTGCGGCGAACAGCGGGTGCGTCGGGTGATGGGTCTGCACCCACATCTCGCTGGCGGCGCTGTGTTTGGCGTCACGTCCGGCGCGGCCTGCGGCTTGCATCAAGAGGCTGAACAAGCGCTCCGGCGCGCGGAAGTCGCTGGAAAATAGCGCGCTGTCTGGGTTGATGGCGGCTACCAGCGTGATGTGGCGAAAGTCGTGGCCCTTGGCAATCATCTGCGTGCCGACCAGCACATCGACTTCGCCGGCGTGCACGCTGGCCAGTTGCGATTCGAGCGCGCCTTTCAGCCGCGTGCTGTCGGCGTCGATGCGGGCCACGCGCACCGCGCTGCCGTCGGGCCGTTTTACCGATGAAAGCAGCTCGGTGAGGTGTTCTTCCAGTTGCTCCGTGCCGCGGCCGACCGGCGCGATGTCGATGTTGCCGCAGGCCGGGCAGGCGCGCGGCACGCGGTCAGTGAAGCCGCAGTGGTGGCAGCGCAATGTGCGGTCGATCTTGTGAAACACGCGGTAGGCGCTGCAGTGCGGGCATTCGCTTTTCCAGCCGCAGTCGTGGCAGGCCAGCACCGGGGCGTAGCCGCGCCGGTTCAAAAAAATCAGCGATTGTTCGCCGCGCGCCACGCGCTGGGTAATCGCGTCCAGCACCGGCGGCGCGATGATGCAGTGCTTGGGCTGGTGGTTCATGTCCACGCGGCGCACCGACGGTAAGCCCCCACGTTCGCTCGCTTCGCGTAGCTCTCTGCCCCCCGAGGGGGCGCTGCGCCTGCGGCCCGGCGAAGCCGGTTCCGCGGCCCCGGCTGGTAAAGATATGGCCCCCACGCTTGTCACTTCGTGTAATGCGCTGCCCCCCGGGGGGGCGCTGCGCCTGTGGCCCGGCAAAGCCGGTTCCACGGCCCCGGCTGGCAATACGGGAACGCACGCTTCGTTGGCATTCAGCAGACCGGTCGCAGATTCAGGTGGCGTATCCGGCGCCGACCCGATACGCTCGCCCATCGTCAGCCGCTGGTATTTTCCAGTCAGGGTCGCCTGCCAGCTTTCTAGGGACGGCGTGGCCGAGCCCAACAAAACGCGGCACGGGCCGTTTGCACTGGCATCCGTCTCCACCATCGCCCGGTACACGGCCAGGTCACGCGCCGAATACCGTGCGCCTTCCTGCTGCTTGTAGCTGGGGTCGTGTTCTTCATCGACGATCAGCAGCCGCAGGTTCGGCATTGACGCCAGCACCGCCATGCGCGTGCCGAGCACCAGGCGGGCGTGGCCGGCGTGGGCCGCGAGCCAGCTTTTCAGGCGCTGGGCGGGGGTCAGCCCGCTGTGCAGCGCCACGACGCGTTCCCGGCCCAGGTGCGCAAACCGCGCCTGAAACCGCGCTTCCAGCTGTGGCGTCAGGTTGATTTCGGGCACCATCACCAGCACCTGGGCGGCCGGGTCTTCGGCCAGCACGCGGGCGGCGGCGCGCAGGTAGACCTCGGTTTTGCCGCTGCCGGTGGCGCCAAACAGCAGTGCAGGCCGGGTATCGGCATCGAATTCGGCCAGAGCCGACGCTTGCTCTGCGCTGAGTGCTACTAAATTTGTAGCGACTTCAAAGTGACTGGTGTCCGCGACCGGACGCTTCAGACGGCGCGCCAGCTGCACCGCGCTCAATTCGCGCAGCTGCGGCGGCAGTGCGGCCAGCGCGACTTCGCCGAGCGATCGCTGGTAATAGCCGGCGGTGAATGCCACCAGTGCGCGCCAGGTCGCGGTCAGCGGGGCCAGACCGTCGAGCACGCCGGCAATGTTGCGCGCCTGCGACGCCGGCAGATCGCCGCTGTCGTACAGCTGGCCCCACACCACGCCCAGCACCTCCCGCTGCCCCAGCGGCACGCGCACCAGCGTTCCGGCGACGAGTAGCACCTCACTCCGGTAGGTGAGCAATCCGCTGATCTGCGCATGGGCGGGCGTGGCCACCACCACCTGCAACCAAAACGTCACGCGGGGTATCCTTTACTGCGCTTTTCTTGCCCACAACATACGAAAGAAGCGCTAAGTCGTTGATTTTTCACTGCTTTAAAGATTTCCAGAATTTCTGTGGATAACTTTGTTGATAGATTGTCAGCCACGCCCCCAGACGCCTTGTATATCAAGGATTTTCCTAGATTGCCCGGAAATCAAGCAGCCCAAAGTTTCTATATAAATCAACGACTTACGATCGCTATTGGTTTGATAGCGGAGCTTGCTTTCAATGGCCTTCGATGCCGCAATACAGCACAGAATTTGTGCATAAGTCTTTAGTGCATGGCCTTTTTTATGCTAGTGGCGCTTGAAGCATGGCCATAAACCATGCTGTAGGATAAGATCCTGTGCAAGGTCAGGCCGAAACCTTGCGCATGGCGCGAGAGTGAGCATGCACTGCCTGCACGAGGTAGTCGACGCTTTCAGGCGGCGTGTGCTGGCTGATGCCGTGGCCGAGATTGAAAATATGCGTCGGTCCGGATTTTTTCGTATCCAGATGCGGCGCGCCGAAGCTGTCCAGCACGTGTTTCACTTCAGCCTCGATCTGCGCTTGGCTGGCAAACAGCACGTTTGGGTCCAGATTGCCCTGCAGTGCCATGCGGTCACCCACGCGGGCACGCGCCTGCGCCAGGTTCACCGTCCAGTCCAGGCCCAGCACCTCGCAGTCCAGCGCTTTCATGGCCTCCAGCCACTGGCCACCACCCTTGGTAAAGACCAGCCGCGGAATAATCACGCCCTCATGCGTGCGCTTGAGCTGCGCCAGCACGCGCGCCGTGTAGGCCAGGCTGAAGGTGTGAAATGCCGCGTCGGCCAGCACGCCGCCCCAGCTGTCAAAAATCATCACGGCCTGCGCGCCGGCGTCGATCTGCGCGTTGAGGTAGGCGGTGACGGCCAGCGCATTGACCTCCAGAATGCGCTGCATCAAGTCGGGGCGGCCGTAGAGCATCGTCTTGACGAGCCGGTAGTCGTCTGAACCTGCGCCTTCGACCATGTAGCAGGCCAGCGTCCAGGGGCTGCCTGAAAAGCCGATCAGCGGCACCCGGCCTTGCAGTGCCTTGCGGATCGAGCTGACGGCGTCGAAGACGTAGCGCAGTTTGTTCAGGTCGGGGTTTTGCAGCGCTGCCACCGCGGCCTCGTCGCGCAGCGGGCGCGCAAAGCGCGGGCCTTCGCC
>JANNKV010000310.1:0-3435 GCA_031396485.1 Polaromonas sp.
TTTGTGGCGCATATCAAGGGTCACAAATCGCACGCCATCGTGCAGCAGGGTTTGAAGATTCTTGAAAACCTGGACCATCGGGGCGCCGTCGGCGCGGACAAGTTGATGGGTGACGGCGCGGGCATCCTGATTCAATTGCCAGACGCGCTGTACCGAGAAGAAATGTTGAAATTGGGCGTGCAACTGCCGCCACCGGGCGAATACGGCGTCGGCATGGTGTTTTTGCCGAAAGAGCATGCATCACGCCTGGCGTGCGAGCAGGCGCTTGAGCGCGCCGTCAAGGCCGAAGGCCAGGTGCTGCTCGGCTGGCGCGATGTGCCGGTGAACCGCGACATGCCGATGTCGCCGACGGTGCGCGCCAAAGAGCCTATCCTGCGCCAGATATTCATCGGCCGCGGCAACGACGTCATCGTGCAGGACGCGCTGGAGCGCAAGCTGTACGTGATTCGCAAGACCGCCAGCGCGGCGATCCAAAACCTGCGGCTGACGCACAGCAAAGAGTATTACGTGCCTAGCATGTCCAGCCGCACGGTGGTCTACAAAGGCCTGCTGCTGGCCGATCAGGTCGGCACTTATTACCTTGATTTGACTGATACCCGCTGCGTCTCGGCGCTGGGCCTGGTGCATCAGCGTTTCAGCACCAACACCTTCCCCGAGTGGCCGCTGGCGCACCCCTATCGCTATGTCGCGCACAACGGCGAGATCAACACCGTCAAGGGCAACTACAACTGGATGAAGGCACGCGAAGGCGTGATGTCTTCACCGGTATTGGGCGCCGATCTGCAGAAGCTGTACCCGATCAGCTTTGCCGACCAGTCCGACACCGCCACCTTCGACAACTGCCTGGAGTTGCTGACGATGGCCGGCTACCCGATCAGCCAGGCCGTGATGATGATGATTCCCGAGCCGTGGGAGCAACACACCACGATGGACGAGCGACGCAAGGCGTTCTACGAATACCACGCCGCCATGCTGGAGCCATGGGACGGCCCAGCGTCGATCGTATTTACCGATGGCCGCCAGATCGGCGCCACGCTGGACCGCAACGGCCTGCGCCCGTCGCGCTATTGCGTGACGGATGACGATCTGGACATCATGGCGTCCGAATCCGGCGTGCTACCGATTCCAGAGCACAAGATCGTGCGCAAATGGCGGCTACAGCCCGGCAAGATGTTTTTGATCGACCTCGAGCAAGGCCGCATGGTCGATGACGAAGAGATCAAGGCCACGCTGGCGCACAGCAAGCCGTACAAGCAGTGGATCGAGAATTTGCGGATCAAGCTGGATGATGTGAAAGCGGTGGCCGCCCTCACCCCAGCCCTCTCCCAGGGGGAGAGGGAGCAAGAGGGGACGGCATCACAAACGTCTTTGCTGGATAGACAGCAAGCCTTCGGCTACACCCAGGAAGACATCAAATTCCTGATGTCCCCGATGGCCGCCAACGGCGAAGAAGCCACCGGCTCGATGGGCAACGACTCACCGCTCGCCGTGCTGTCGAATAAAAACAAGCCGCTTTACAACTACTTCAAGCAACTCTTCGCGCAGGTGACCAACCCGCCGATCGACCCGATTCGCGAAGCGATCGTGATGTCGCTGGTGTCCTTCATCGGCCCCAAGCCCAACTTGCTGGACATCAACCAGGTCAACCCGCCGATGCGGCTGGAAGTCAACCAGCCCGTGCTGAACGTGGCAGACATGCAGAAGCTGCGCGACATTGAAGCGCACACGCAGGGCAAGTTCAAAAGCTACACGCTCGACATCACCTACCCGCTCGCGTGGGGCCATGAGGGTGTTGAAGCCAAGCTGGCATCGCTGTGCGCCGAAGCAGTTGACGCCATCAAGAGCGGCAAGAATATTCTGATCGTCAGCGACCGCGCCATCACGGCCACGCAGGTGGCGATCCCGGCTTTGCTGGCACTGTCCGCCGTTCACCAGCATCTGGTGAAAGAAGGGCTGCGCACCACCGCCGGCCTGGTCGTTGAGACCGGTTCCGCGCGCGAAGTGCACCACTTCGCTGTGCTGGCCGGCTACGGCGCCGAGGCGGTTCACCCCTACCTCGCGATGGAAACGCTGGCCGAATTGTCCAAAGGTTTGCCGGGCGACTTGAGCACCGAAAAAGCGGTCTACAACTACACCAAGGCCATCGGCAAGGGCCTGTCGAAAATCATGTCCAAGATGGGCGTGTCCACCTACATGAGCTACTGCGGCGCGCAGTTGTTCGAGGCGATTGGCCTCAGCCGCGACACGATTGCCAAGTTCTTCACCGGCACCGCCAGCCAGGTCGAAGGCATGGGCGTGTTCGAGATTGCTGAAGAAGCACTGCGCATGCACCGCGCTGCGTTCAGTGATGACCCGGTGCTCGCCAACATGCTCGATGCCGGCGGCGAATACGCATGGCGCGTGCGCGGCGAAGACCACATGTGGACGCCCGACGCCATTGCCAAACTCCAGCACTCGACACGCTCGAACAACTGGAACACGTACAAGGAATACGCGCAGCTCATCAACGACCAGAACCGTCGTCACATGACACTGCGCGGGTTGTTCGAATTCAAAATCGATCAAGCCAAGGCGATTCCAATCGACGAGGTCGAGTCGGCGAAAGAAATCGTCAAGCGCTTCGCCACCGGCGCCATGTCGCTCGGCTCCATCAGCACCGAAGCGCACGCCACGCTCGCCGTGGCCATGAACCGCATCGGCGGCAAGAGCAACACCGGTGAGGGCGGTGAAGACCCGGCGCGCTATCGGCAAGAGTTGAAGGGCATTCCGATCCGCAAGGGTGAAACGCTGAAAAGCGTCATCGGCGAAAAAGTCGTGGAAGTCGATCTGCCGTTGCAAGACGGCGATTCGCTGCGTTCCAAAATCAAGCAGGTCGCGTCCGGCCGCTTCGGTGTCACGGCGGAATACCTGGTGTCGGCCGACCAGATCCAGATCAAGATGGCGCAGGGTGCCAAGCCCGGCGAAGGCGGCCAGTTGCCCGGCGGCAAGGTCAGCGAGTACATCGGCGCGCTGCGTTACTCGGTGCCCGGCGTCGGTTTGATTTCACCGCCGCCGCACCACGACATTTATTCGATTGAAGATCTGGCGCAGCTGATTCATGATCTGAAAAATGTCAACCCGCGCGCCAGCGTCAGCGTCAAGCTGGTCAGTGAAGTTGGTGTGGGCACGATCGCGGCTGGCGTGGCCAAGGCCAAGGCAGACCATGTGGTGATTGCCGGGCATGACGGCGGCACGGGCGCATCGCCGTGGTCATCCATCAAACACGCGGGATCGCCGTGGGAAATCGGTCTGGCCGAAACGCAGCAGACGCTGGTGCTCAACCGCCTGCGTGGCCGCATTCGCGTGCAGGCTGATGGCCAGATGAAAACCGGACGCGATGTGGTGATTGGCGCGCTGCTCGGCGCTGACGAATTCGGCTTTGCCACCGCACCGCTG
>JANNKV010000325.1:0-2648 GCA_031396485.1 Polaromonas sp.
ACGAATTTCAGGCTGATCTGCCGCATCTGCTCGCCAAAGCCGGGCATTTCCTTGTGCGCGACCGCCAGCGTGGCCTCGGGCGTCACATCGCGCAGGGCAGGGCCGGTGCCGCCGGTGGTCAGCACCAGTGAGCAGCCGGCATCGACCAGTTCGATCAATGCGGCGCTGATGCGCGCTTGCTCGTCGGGAATCAGGCGCTCTTCAAACGTGATGGGGTTGTGCAGCGCGCGGGTCAGCCAGTCCTTCAGCGCAGGCAGGCCTTTGTCAACGTAGACGCCTGCCGACGCACGGTCACTGACCGAGACGATGCCGATCCTGACAGGTTCGTAGGGGTTGGCAGACTCGCTCATGCGTGGGGCTCATCAGACGCTGGGGCTTCATCAGCAACGGCTGCCATGGCCTGCCTGACGAGCTGAAAAATCTCGCGGTACGACTTGCCGTGGCGCGGTGCTGCGCCCGGTTTTTCGGGCACCACATCCTTGCGCGCCTGGCGAATCAGCGCCCGCAACTGCTGCGCGTCCGTGAACGGATAAGTGGTGAGCCATTTGCCCAGCGCGTCGTCGGATTCGATCAACTTGTCGCGCCACTGCTCGGCCAGGTGCAGCTGCAGTGTCAGCTGCGCCGAACCGTTGGCCTGTTCGTTGATGGCGTCACGGATCGGTTCGGCGTCGAGCGGGCGCATCAGCTTGCCGATGAACTGGATCTGGCGGCGCTTGCCTTCGAAGCTGCTGATCTTTTTGGCATCGGCGATTGCCTGCAGCAGCTTGTCGGGCAGGTCCAGGCGTGCCATCAGGTCGGCACGCAGCGTCAAAAGCGACTCGCCGAGGGCCTGTTTTTCGTCGGCTTCGGCCTTGAGTTGGGTCTTGCTGGGCGGGCCAACTTCTTCCAGCGCGATTTCTTCGGGTTTGACGAAGCGGCCGTTAGACCAATAGCCCTTGACGGGCGCGGGCTTGGCGATTTTGCCCTTGATAGTCTTGATGTTCATAGCAGTCAGTATCATAGCTACCCATATGACCGACACGACCAAGACTTCCCAGACCCATTCCAGCCGATCAGGCCCACAAAAAGCGCAACAGTCGCGGCCTGCTGACTCGGGCTTCAGCTACCACCGCGATTTTTTCGAAGATCTGGTTGACACGGCGTTGGCGCATGCCAAAAAGCTGGGCGCCAGTGACGCCGCCGCCGAAGCCTCTGAAGGCTGCGGCCTGTCGGTCAGCGTGCGCAAGGGCGAGCTGGAAAACGTCGAGCGCAACCGCGACAAGTCGCTCGGCATCACGGTTTATATCGGCAAAAAACGCGGCAACGCCGCCACCAGCGATTTTTCGATCGCCGCGATCCAGCAAACCGTGCAGGCGGCCTACGACATCGCCCGCTTCACCGCGGACGACGAAACCTCCGGCCTGCCCGACGACCAGGACATTTCGCGCGATCATCCGGCGCTTGACCTGTTTCACCCGTGGGCCATCACCTCGGCCGAAGCGGCCCAGCTGGCGCTGCAATGCGAAGCCGCCGCCCTGGGCACCAGCCGGCTGATCACCAACAGCGAAGGCGCCGGCGTGTCAGCCCAGCAAAGCCATTTTTTCAGCGCGCACAGCAAGGGTTTTCGCGGCGGCTACGCCAGTTCGCGCCACAGCATTTCGGTGGCGCCGATCGCCGGCAAAGGCAACCACATGCAGCGCGATGCGTGGTACAGCTCGATGCGCGACGCGAATGACCTGGCCCGGCCCGAAGCGGTCGGCCGTTACGCTGCCGAGCGTGCGCTGGCCCGCCTGAGGAGCCGCAAGATTCCGACCACGCAGTGCCCGGTGTTGTTCGAGTCCCCGCTGGCCGCTGGGTTGCTGGGCGGCTTCGTGCAAGCCGTCAGTGGCGGCGCGCTGTACCGCAAAAGTACCTTTTTGCTCGACAGCCTGGGCAAACCGGCCTTTCCCAAGCACATTGACGTGTCCGAAGACCCTCACCTGCGCAAAGGCAAGGGCAGTGCGCCGTTTGATGAAGAAGGCGTGAAAACCAGCGCGCGGCAAGTCGTCAGCGGCGGACGCGTCGAAGGCTACTTTTTGAGCACCTATTCGGCCCGCAAACTGGGCATGCGCACCACCGGCAACGCCGGCGGCTCGCACAACCTGGTGATGACCAGCCGCCGCACGCGCGCCGACGACGACCTGGACGCGATGCTGCGCAAACTGGGCCGCGGCCTGTTCGTGACCGAGCTGATGGGGCAGGGCGTCAATTACGTGACGGGCGACTATTCGCGCGGCGCGTCGGGCTTCTGGGTCGAAAACGGCCGTATCGCCTTCCCGGTCGAGGAAATCACGATTGCCGGCAACCTGAAGACGATGCTGATGGGCATTGAGGCCGTGGGCGCCGATGCGTACAACTATGGTGCTAAGACGGTCGGCTCGATTCTGGTCAACCGCATGAAGGTGGCTGGCAGCTGATTTCCGTTCAAACACGGCGATTTCAGAGCCGATTCAGGCTCTAGCCCATGAAATACCTGCGCCAGCAGCTATTAATTACATAGCAAGATAACGCCCTTCACATCTGCGGGGGAGGCGGCCTTGCCGGGCGTGCCGGCGTTGATGGCGAGCAGCCGGAGCGTCGGCTGAACAGTGTTCTTAATGGTGTTGATTTGTGTTGACTGGTGTTTTTGC
>JANNKV010000356.1:0-7226 GCA_031396485.1 Polaromonas sp.
ACGCCGCGCCGAAACGGCAGGCCAATCAGATTGCCCTGCAGGTTATAGGTCCACTGGTGATAGGGGCAGACGAATTCCTTGACCGTGCCGCAGCGCTCGCGCACGAACTGCACGCCGCGGTGCGCGCAGCGGTTTTCCACCACGCGCACGGCGCCTGTCGCATCGCGCACCATCACCACGCTGCGCTCGCCGATGCTGCTGCGCTTGTAGTTGCCGGGTGCGGGTATCTCGCATTCAAGCCCGACGTAGCACCAGTGACCGCGGTAGAAAAACCGGTCCAGTTCACGGCGGTAAATGTCGGCGTCGGTGTAGACCCAGCCCGGTGCGCGGCTGGTCGGCTCGTCGCCCCAGGCTTTCGCCGGGCGGCTCAGGTCTTCAATCGGAATGGAAGCATTCATGGCTGGCAGTATGCGCAGGGTGAAAAAAATTGTCTACTGACCGTGGCGTTGAGTTTCAGCAATCAGCACCGTGCGCCTCATTCCTGCTGATCAGCGACTGCGCAGCTTGAAGCGCTGGATTTTGCCGGTGGCGGTTTTCGGCAGCTCGCCGACAAACTCGATCCAGCGCGGGTACTTGTAAGGTGCCAGCGCCTGCTTGACGTGCGCCTGCAGGTCGGCCTCGGTTGCGGATTCGCCAGCTTTCAGTACCACATAGGCTTTCGGCTTGACGAGTTCCTCGGCATCCATCACACCGATGACCGCGGCCTCCAGCACGGCAGCGTGGGTCATCAGACAGGCTTCGACCTCGAATGGCGAGACGTAGATGCCGCCGACCTTCAGCATGTCGTCACTGCGGCCGCCGTAGGTGTAGAAGCCGTCGGCATCCATGGTGTATTTGTCGCCGCTTTTGGTCCATTCGCCGGCAAAGGTGGCCTTGGTTTTGGCGCGGTTGTTCCAGTACATGAGGGCGGCGCTCGGGCCGCTGATCTGCAGTTCGCCGATTTCACCTGCGCCGCACACGTTGCCGTCATCACCGACGATGCGCAGCCCGTAGCCCGGCACGGCCTGGCCGGTGGTGCCGTAGCGCACCTGGCCGGGCCGGTTGCTTAAAAAGATGTGCAGCATTTCGGTGGAGCCGATGCCGTCGAGAATTTCGCAGCCGTACTCAGCCGTCCAGCGCCGGCCGATCTCGGCTGGCAGCGCCTCTCCTGCGCTGGTGCAGACACGCAGTTTCAGTTCAGATCGCGCCGGCCGGTCAGGGTGCGAAAGCATCGCGGCGTAGAGGGTAGGCACGCCGTAAAAAATCGTCGGCTTGTACTTTTGCAGCACGTTGAAAACATCGGCTGGCGTGGGGCGCTTCGGCAGCAACACCGTAGTCGCCCCCACGCACATCGGGAACGTCAGCGCATTGCCCAGGCCGTAGGCAAAAAACAGTTTGGCGGCTGAATACACCACATCGGACTCTTTGATGCCCAGCACGCCGCGGCCATACAGCTCTGCGGTTTGAATCAGGTGGCTGTGCAGATGCACTGTGCCCTTGGGCGCGCCGGTGGAGCCGCTGGAATAGAGCCAGAAGCAGACATCGTCGGCGCAGGTATTCGCTATCTTTTTGGTAGCTGTCTGCGCACGTATCATCTGGGCTAGCGACCGATTTGATTCGGAATTCTCATCCCCATCGACGATGACGGTACGCAGCGTGTCGATGTGGCCCAGCAAGGGCTCGAATGCTGGCAGCAGTGCTTTGGAAACCACCAGGCCCTGCGCCCGTGAATCGCGCAACATGAAGTCGAAGTCAGCGGTGGTGAGCAGGGTGTTGACGGCGACCGGCACGACGCCAGCCAGAATGCAGCCCAGAAACACGACCGGCCACTGCGGGGTGTCGAGCATCGCCACGACGATGCGGCTCTCGGGTGCAAAGCCTGCACCGCGCAGCGCGTTGGCAAAGCGGTGCGACTGGTCCTCCAGCGCACCGTAGCTCAGTTGCTCGCCGCTGCCGGCATCGATGAATGCAGCCTTGTCAGCCCGCCCGGTATGGCGCGCCAGCAGATCGTACGCGGCGTTGTAGAGCTGCGGAATGGTCACCAGCGGGGGTCGGATCGAATGGTCGGCGTGGCTTGACTGCATGCGTTGTCTCGCTGGTTGCTCTTGTTTTTATAGCTGTCGGCGCAGGTAATGCATGGGCTGCAGCCTTGTTTCGTCTGAAAACTACGCCTCACTCGCGGTTTCAGCCTGCAGGGCCAGCGTCAGCCACTGCCGGCACCATTCGGCACCTTCCGATTCAGGCATGGTGCCGCTGCTGGCGTCGTGGCACCAGACGTCACCAATGCGCTGTGCGCCCAGGTCCTGCAGCCGCTCGTCGAACTTCTTGCCGCCGAAGCAGAAGGTTTGCAGATAGGTGCGGTCGCCCAGCGCGATGACGCCGTAGCGCACGTGGCCTAAAAACTGCGGTTGGGCGTCCATCGAGTCGTACAGCGCACGCGCGTTATCGGGCACATCGCCCTGGCCATAGGTCGAGCTGCAGATGAGATATATTGCATCTTTGGCGTTGGCTTCATTGAATACGCTGATGTCGAGCGTGTCCATCAAGTGCACTTCAATATCATCGATCAGGTCGGCGCAGTCCATCTGGATGGCTTGCGCCACATAGTCTGCCGTGCTGGTCATGGTGCCGACGAGGATTTTGAGTTTCATTCAAAAGGCTCCGGGAAAGGTTGAAGAAGACAGCGAAAATAAGATGAACTAAACTGCTTGACAGTTCGTTGTTGTGAAGTATACTGCAATTTTAAGAAAACGCAAGCCTGCGAATCCGGCTTCAACACCCAATTGCCCGAAGGGATGTTCCTTGGAAGTGACGACTGAACCTGTAGCGAACGCCACGCTGGCCGAACTGGGTGGCCGTGTGCGCGCCTGGCGGGCCCGGCGCGGCATGACGCGGCGGGTGCTGGCGGCCGATTCGGGCCTGAGCGAGCGCTTTCTGGCTGATGTCGAATCGGGCAAGGGCAATGTGTCGATCAACTCGCTGGAAAGCATTGCCCGCGCGCTGAACATCTCGATTCTCGAATTACTGCAAGACGCCCCGCGCCCCGCGCTGGCCCAAATCCAGAGTCTGCTGTCGAGTCTGGACGACGCGCAGCTGGATCAGGCGCGTGAAATCCTGGCAAACACCTTTGGCCTGCATGATTCGCAGGGACGTGAGCGGCGCGTGGCGCTGATCGGCTTGCGCGGCGCCGGCAAGTCAACACTGGGTGCGCAACTGGCCACAGCGCGTGGTGTGCCCTTTATCGAACTCGACCGCGAGATCGAACGCGAAGCGGGCACCAGCATGAACGAAATTTTGTTGCTGCACGGGCAGGGCGGTTACCGCCGTTACGAACGCCGTGCGCTGCTGCGCATCGCCGAAGAAAACCCCGACGGCGTGGTGATGACGACCGGCGGCAGCATCGTCAGCGAGCGCGAAACTTTTGACCTGCTGCAAAGCCGCTTCCACTGCGTCTGGCTCAAGACCAGTCCCGAAGAACACATGGCCCGCGTGGTTGCCCAGGGCGACATGCGTCCTTTCACCTCGGCCGACACGGGCGGGGACAGCGTGGCGGCGCGTGGCGCGACGCATGAAGCCATGGATGACATCCGCCGCATTCTGGCCAGCCGTGAGGCGCTGTATGCCCGCGCTGATGCGGTCGTCGACACCTCTGCACGCACGCTCAAGCAGAGCCTGAAAGACCTCGAACGCGCCGTACCGGCACTTACCAAAACGAAGGAGACCACATGAATGCCATGACCGAACCCCTGCTGTTCAAGCAAACCATTGAAGGCCAGGAGCGCGAACTGGTGAGCTTTGCCACGCACCCGACCAAATACCAGCACTGGACCCTGAACGTCGACTCTAGCGAGCCCGACGTGGCGCGGCTCAAGCTCGACATCAACGAAGACGGCGGCATCAAGCCGGGCTACAAGCTCAAGCTCAACAGCTACGACCTGGGTGTCGACATTGAACTGCATGATGCGATCAACCGCATTCGTTTCGAGCACCCGGCCGTCAAGGTGGTGGTGTTTGAAAGTGGCAAGGAAAAGATATGGTGCTCGGGCGCGAACATCTACATGCTGGGCCTGTCAACCCATGGCTGGAAGGTCAACTTCTGCAAATTCACCAACGAAACGCGCAACGGGCTGGAAGATTCTTCGCGCCATGACGGCCTGATGTCGATTGCCTCGGTCACCGGCGCGTGCGCAGGCGGCGGTTATGAGCTGGCTCTGGCCTGTGACCGCATCGTGATGGTGGACGACCGTTCATCGACGGTGAGCCTGCCCGAAGTGCCGCTGCTCGGCGTGCTGCCCGGCACCGGCGGCCTGACCCGCGTGACCGATAAACGCAAGGTGCGCCGCGACCTGGCCGACATTTTCTGCACCACCAGCGAAGGCGTGCGCGCCGACCGCGCCAAAGACTGGAAACTGATTGACGAGCATGCCAAGCCGCAGCAGTTCGGCGCGCTGCTTGCTACAGAAATAGAAGCACTCCGCGCACGATCTACAAGGGCTACAGCATCGAAAGGCATTGAATTTACGGCTTTGAAGCCTCTTATCGACGATACCGGCTACCACTACAGCACCATCGATGCGCAGGTCGATCGCGCCAGCCGCATCGCGACGCTGACAGTCAAGGCGCCGGTGGCGGCTATTGAATCAACCCCTGCGGCCATCGAAGCAGCTGGTGCGAACTGGTACCCGCTGCGGATGCAGCGCGAGCTGGACGACGCGATCCTCAATCTGCGTACCAACGAACTCGAAGTCGGCACCTGGGTCATCAAGACGGAGGGCAACGCCGGACAAGTCATCAAGATGGATCAGCTGCTAAGCACGCTGAAAGACCACTGGCTGGTGAAAGAAACCACAGGCGCGCTGCGCCGCACGCTGGCGCGGTTGGACGTGACCAGCCGCTCGCTGATTGCGCTGGTTGATTCGGGTTCGTGCTTTGCCGGAACGTTTTATGAACTGGCTCTGGCCTGCGACCGGATCTACATGCTGGATCTGCCTGATTCGCCCGATGCCGCGCCTTCGCTGCAACTGAGCCCGGCCAACTTCGGCTGGTTTCCTGCAGTGAATGGCCTGACGCGGCTGCAGACGCGGTTTTGTGAAGATGACGCAACGATCACTGAACTGAAAAACCTGGGTGACAGCGCGTTGCGTGCCGACCAGGCGCTGGCACTCGGGCTGGTTACGTTGACACCCGACGACATTGATTGGGAGGACGAGATTCGCATCATGCTGGAAGAGCGCGCGTCGATGTCACCTGACGCGATGACCGGGCTGGAAGCGTCGCTGCGCTTCCCGGGCAAAGAGACGATGGAAACGCGCATCTTCGGTCGTTTGTCGGCCTGGCAAAACTGGATTTTCATTCGGCCGAATGCGGTGGGAGAAGAGGGCGCGTTGAAGCTTTTCGGCACCGGCAAGAAGGCGAAATTCGATTGGAAAAGAATATAAATAAGGATGTAGCGCACTATTTATTTGCGCGAGCAGCTATCAATTGAATAGCGATCATAAATTCTTGTTTTATTTCTGATTTTTGATTTGTACACATTTTTGTACGTAACTTTGTAGAGGTACATCATGAGCACCATCGATCTTCAAGCCCTGATCCCCAACAACGTCCAGCTCGGCGAGAACCGTCAGTTGCAGCGCGCACTTGAGCACTGGCAACCCGCATTCATGAACTGGTGGGACGAAATGGGTCCGAGCGACTTCAAAGCCAATGACGTCTATCTGCGCACTGCCGTGGGTGTGGACGCATCGGGCTGGGCCAGCTATGGCTACACGCCCATGCCTGACTACCGCTGGGGCATTTTCATGGCCGACCAGGAGCCTGGCCGCAAGATCGGGTTTGGGGACCACATGGGACAAGACGTGTGGCAGGAAGTGCCGGGCGAATACCGCAGCACCTTCCGCCGCCTGATCGTCACGCAGGGCGACACCGAGCCCGCGTCGGTCGAGCAGCAGCGCCTGCTCGGCCACACGGCACCTTCGCTCTATGACCTGCGCAACCTGTTTCAGGTCAACGTGGAAGAAGGCCGCCACCTGTGGGCCATGGTCTACCTGCTGCATGCGCACTTCGGCCGTGACGGTCGCGAGGAAGCCGAAGAGCTCTTGATGCGGCACAGTGGCGATGCTGACAAGCCGCGCATTTTGGGCACCTTCAACGAGCCGATGGACAACTGGCTCAGCTTTTTCATGTTCACCTACTTCACCGACCGTGACGGCAAGTTTCAGTTGAAGAGCTTCGCCGAAAGCGCCTTCGACCCGCTGGCGCGCACCACGCGCTTCATGCTGACGGAGGAAGCGCATCACATGTTCGTCGGCGAAACGGGCATCGGCCGCGTCATCAAGCGCACGCTGGAGGTGATGAAAGAGCTCGACACCAACGACCAGGCTACGCTGCGCAATGCGGGTGTGATTGACCTGCCGACGATCCAGAAGTTCATGAACTTCTGGTTCACGTCGTCGCTCGACCTGTTTGGCTCAGAGGCATCGAGCAACGCCGCCAACTACTTCAGCAACGGCATCAAGGGCCGGCCGGACGAGGCCAAGTTTGCCGACCACGTCGAGCTGGATACCGGGATGACCATTCAAGTTCCCGATGGCAAAGGCGGCATGACGAGCGACACGATTTCGACCCGCAATGGCATGAACGAAGTGACTCGCCTGGAATACGTCAAGGACTGCAACATCGGCGTGACGCGCTGGAACATGGGCATCAAGCGGGCCGGCGTTGATTTTGCGCTGGCCTTGCCGTCAACCCGTTTCCGCCGCAGTGTCGGTTCATGGGCGGGCGTGCACACCAACCCTGAAGGCGTGCCGATCAGTGCCGCCGAATTCGAAGCCAAAAAAGACCAGTGGTTGCCAACGCCGGCAGACATCGCCTTCGTCAAGAGCCTGATGCACCGGGTGACCGAACCCGGGAAAATGGCCGGCTGGATCGCGCCGCCAGACCGCGGCATCAACGCGAATGCCGTCGAATACGAGTACGTGAAGCTCTGACCGGCGCTATACCCGCGTGAGCAGGTAGACGCCTTCCGGGCCGGTGATCTGCTGCACCGTGGAGGCCTGCGCCTTGTCGTGGCGATGGATCCCGGTGCGGTGCGCGAGCATGTCGCGCAGCCTGACGTTGGCATCGAGCGCGTCGGTGGCGAACCGGATCGAAGGAACCGCTTCGCGGATCGGCCTGTCCCAGCTCAGTTTCCCTTCTTCCACCAGCAGACCGGCCGCCACGGCGGTGAACAGCTTGGTGTTGGACGC
>JANNKV010000384.1:0-29602 GCA_031396485.1 Polaromonas sp.
CTTGTGCCCGCCGGTCAAAAAGCCGCTGTAGTCAAAACCATGCAGCATGGCACGAAGCACATCCATTTTTTCTGCCAGCACGCTGAAAGCTTCATGCGCGTCCACCGTCGGCCTGCCGCGCCCCTGGCTGGCGGTGTATTCCTTCATCGCCAGTTTCAGCTCGTTGCCGATGCCGATGTAGTCCACCACCAGGCCGCCCTGCTTGTCCTTGAAGACGCGGTTCACCCGCGCAATCGCCTGCATCAGGTTGTGGCCCTTCATGGGCTTGTCCACATACAGCGTGTGTACGCACGGCGCGTCAAAGCCGGTCAGCCACATGTCGCGCACGATGACGATGCGCAGCGGGTCAGTCGGATCTTTGAGGCGCTTCTCAAGCCGCTTCTTGACCTGCGGGCTGTAGATATGCGGGCGCAGCAAGGCCTTGTCGCTGGTTGAACCTGTCATGACGATCTTGATCGCGCCTTTTTCGGTATCGGGGTCATGCCAGTCTGGGCGCAGGCGAACAATCTCGTTGTACAGGTGCGCGCAAATGTCGCGGCTCATCGCCACGACCATGGCCTTACCCGTTTGCGCCTTGTTGCGCTCTTCAAAATGCGCCACCAGGTCTTGCGCCACGCTGGCAATGCGCGGCTCGGCGCCGACCACTTTTTCCAGCGCAGCCCAGCGGCTTTTTAACGCCGCCTGCTGGCTTTCTTCATCATCTTCCGCCAGCTCGTCCACCTCGTCGTCAAGCTGCTGCAGGTCAGCAGCTTTCAAACTGAGCTTGGCCAGACGCGACTCGTAATAAATAGCCACCGTCGCACCGTCTTCTTTCGATTGCTGCATGTCGTACACATGGATGTAGTCGCCGAAGACGGCGCGCGTGTCGCGGTCGGTGCTACTGACGGGCGTGCCGGTGAAGGCGACGAAGGTGGCCTTAGGCAGCGCATCACGCAGGTGCTGCGCGTATCCGACCTGGTAGCGGTCCACGGCATACACCGGTGGTTCAAATTCGGCCCGGTGCGGCGTCACGACGCCGTCGCCAGTCGCTACAACATTGATAGCTGCTTGCGTAGGAATTACCTGGGCTACAGGCCTGTTCGATACTTTTTTCGCCTTCAATTTAGCCTCAAAGCCATACTGCGTGCGGTGCGCCTCGTCAGCAATCACGACGATGTTGTGGCGCTCCGAAAGCACGGGAAAAGCGTCTTCGTCCTCGCCCGGCATGAACTTCTGGATCGTCGCAAACACAATCCCGCCTGACGGCCGATTCGCCAGCAGCGTGCGCAGCTCTTGCCGCGTGCGCGCCTGCACCGGCTGCTCGCGCAACAAGTCCTGCGCCAGGCTGAACACGCCGAAGAGTTGCCCGTCCAGGTCATTGCGGTCGGTGATCACCACGATGGTCGGGTTCTCCATCGCGGGCTCCTGCATCACGCGGGCGGCAAAGCAGGTCATGGTGATGCTTTTACCGCTGCCCTGCGTGTGCCAGACCACGCCGCCCTTTTGATTTCCGCCGGGGCGTGATGCCTCAATCACCTTGCCAATCGCCGAACGCACCGCGTGAAACTGGTGGTAGCCCGCAATCTTTTTGACCAGCGTGCCGTCATCTTCAAACAGTACAAAGTAACGCAGATAGTCCAGCAGATACGGCGGCGCCAGCACGCCGCGCACCAGCGTTTGCAGCTCGTTGAACTCGCCCAGTGGGTCCAGCACGCTGCCATCAATCGTGCGCCAGGCCATGAAGCGCTCGGCATCGCTCGACAGCGAACCCATCAACGCCTCGGTGCCGTCAGAAATCACCAGCACCTCGTTGGTCTGGAACACGTCCGGGATCTGCTCTTTGTAGGTCTGGATCTGGTCGTAGGCCTTCCACACGTTGGCGTTTTTATCGGCTGGGTTTTTGATTTCCAGCAGAACTATCGGCAAGCCGTTGACGAACAAAATAATGTCAGGCCGGCGCGTGTGGTTCGGCCCCTTGATGCTGAACTGGTTAACCGCCAGCCAGTCATTGTTCGCCGCGTTTCCCCAGTCGATCAACCGAACAAAGTCGCCCCGCGTCTCACCATCCTTTTGATATTGAACTGGCACCCCAGTCACCAGCAACTGGTGAAGGCGCCGGTTGGCGGGCAGCAGCGCCGGAATGCCCAAGTCAACCACGTGTTTGAGGGCATCCTCCCGCGCCGCAGCCGGCACACTAGGGTTCAGCCGGTCCATCGCGGCGCGCAGCCGACCGGTCAGGATCACCTGGCGGTAGTTGTCGCGCTCGGGGGACGGGCCGTCGGGCGCGAGGTCGGGGCCATGAACCACGCTGTAGCCAACATCGGCCAGCCAGCCCAAGGCTTCGCGCTCGAGTTGGTCTTCGGTCACTCATCACCTCCAAGGTTTTTACATGAGCCCCGCGTCATGTAAAAAATAGCTGGTTTTGTTAGCACGATGAAGTCAGCTCGTCATTAGGTCGATGTACGGCTGGTAGCTGTAGCTGCGGTTTTGCTTTTGCCCAGTCAACTCAACCGCAATACCCAGGCCAACGAGCACCGTCACCGCCGCATTGGCTGTAGGAAAGCTGGTGTCAAGCTTTTTACGCACCTGCTCAATCGTGAAGCGCGGCATCATCGGCAGCATTTCAAACAACCGGTAGCTGGCCGGACCAGCCTTGGGTGCGTCCAGCAGACGGCGGCGATCTGCGGCTACCAGGCTGGCAATCGCCACAATGCCGCGCTCGGCATCGCCTGCAGCCACCGTAACCCCCTCCAGAAAGAACTCCACCCAGCCTTCCCAATCGCCTTCAGTACGCACATTCGACAGGCGCCGGTAATACTCGGTCTGGTGTTGCTTCAAATAACCGCTCAGGTACATCAAGGGCTGGGGCAGCAAGCCAAATTGCTCCAGCAACGCGGCAATCAGCAGGCGGCCAATACGCCCATTGCCATCCAGAAACGGGTGAATGGTTTCAAACTGCACATGCACCAGTGCGATGTTGACCAGCGGCGGCAAATCTGTTGCGGCATGAATGAACTGCTCCATATCGCCCAGCAGCGGGCCCACATGTTCAGGCGGTGGCGGCACAAATACGGCCTTGCCGGGGCGGGTACCGCCTATCCAGTTTTGCGAGCGCCGTAATTCACCCGGCTGCTTGCCTGAACCGCGTACACCGTCCATTAACAAACGATGCGCATCACACAACAAACGCACACTGATGGGCAAGCCCGCCGGGTCGCGCAGGTTGCCTTGCACCATCTTGAAAGCACGCAGGTAATTGGTGACCTCTTCCACATCGTCGGTATTGCTCACCACAAACCCGGCTTCGCTGTCGAAAAGGTCAACCAGCGTGGCCTGTGTGCCCTCGATTTGCGAGGTCAGCAGCGCCTCTTTGCGAATCGCGCTGTAAAGCAGCCAGTCCACCGAGGGCACCAGCCCGGACACCCCCGACAAACGGGCCAGCGCAAGTTCTGCCACGCGATTGGCTTCAACAAAAGATTCAGGCGCTAGCCCAGGCCTCTTCGGCGGCAGCGCATGCGGCACAAACGCCTGGACGGATTCGCCCAAGGTGGTGGTGGTCACATAGCTGCCGGTGTTGCGCATGGTGTTAAAGAGTTCTTGAATAGACAGAAATTCTATTAAAGCATTCTTTAATAGGAAACACCACTGTTAAAGAAACTTTGCCTGTGCGGACAATTGAGGGGTTGGGTTAAGGGAAGCGTCACCCGACATCCAAAATAACCCAAAATGTCAGAAAATGGCCTTTTTTGGTATCAAATCGGGCTCTAGCCCAATGAATATATGCGTGAGCAGCTATTCAATAAGTAGCGCCTCAACTTACGAGGTTTCAGGCAGCCGCAAAGCACCCGAGATCAGGCGCGGGAGCAGGGTGTCGCGGAGGGTGGCTAGGGTTTGGGCTTGCTCATCATTGAGCCTCGCGCGCTCGTGAAGTTGAATCGCTATTGATTCGTATGCTGTTACGCAAGCGTAAGGTGGAACCAGATACCTCAACCCATGTACGTGATTCCGGTTCAGTGTCGGCACAGCGGAACCGGCATTGAACGACTTCAAATCCAAGAGGGACAGCAGTTCATAGGCGTAGCAGGGTGTGGCGCCTCTGAATTCCTTGACCCAAAGCGTCGTATTCAGTGGCCAATAATCATCAAGCTCAAGGAAAACACGGCCCAGCACCCCCGACCGACCAGTAACCACACCGGGCGCTTTCGCCATCGGAACGTTGTGAGTGCCGCTTGGGCCACTGGCCGCAATGATCGGGTAATCGCCAGCCATACGCTGGTCGCTGGGCAAATCAAATCCACGCTGAAGCAAAAGCAGATCCTGCAATGTCCCCACTCGCCACCCCCTCGGCACCAAGCCCAACTCCGACTCCTTAAACCCATCCGGAAACAGCGCCGCTGTGGCTTCGTCCATACCTTCGGGGGCGCGGCATTCCAGCTTGGCGCGCACGGGGTCGAAATCGACAAACCACGACTTGAACAGCGCCTGGGCGATGGCTTCGAGCGTGGCGTTGGTTTCGCGCAGGAGGGTGATGCGGTCGTCGATTGAACCAACAACCATCAATATTTCTTTTTGCTCTGCGAGTGGCGGTACTGCCACCTGCATTTTGTCTACGCGAGTGATGTAGATGTGCTTTATGGTTGAACCATCTGAGTCACCTTCCATTACGCCTTGGTAGTAGGGCGAAAAGAGAAGATATTTCAGGAATGACGGGTCAATGAATTTATTCGGACGCAGGAGCGCAACCGATTGATTTATGCAAACGCCCTCTCGATCAACTACCGCGACCCTTCCAATGGAGCCGTCTTTTGTAAGAAGAACATCACCGAGCTTAGGGCGGCTTTTGTCGGTCAAACTTTTGGTGAAAGCATCTAACGTGGTACGACGTGCAGTGGCGTAGTTAATTCGACCATCAACTACATCTTTCGCAGTGAGTTTCCATGGACCTTCATCAGCGTCGGGCATTGGATTCGTGAATCCATAGGTAATCAAGCTGAGAAAAAATCTCAATTCTTCGACGTACCACGAGGCAGGCACATCTCCGACCTCGGCCCTCTTAAAACTCATACCCCAACCCTCCCAGCTTCTGCCGAATCAACACATCCAGCTCCGCCCCCTTCGCCATCTGCTCACCCAGCTTTTCAGTCAGTTACTGCATCTTTGTGGCGAAGTTTTCATCGTTGTCTTCAACCGCTTCTGCGCCGACGTAGCGGCCTGGGGTTAGGACGTGGCCGTGCTGGGCGATTTCGGCTAGTTTTACGGTTCGGCAGAAGCCGGGGATGTCTTGGTATTCGGTTGGGGTTGGGGTTGGGTTCGGGGAGCCCTCACCCCTGCCCTCTCCCAGGGGGAGAGGGGGTAATACGGGGGATTCGCCACGCCACAGCGCAACTGTGTTGGCTATGCGGGCAATGACTTCATCAGTGAATTCGCTTTGCACGCGGCTGATCATGCTGGCTTGCTTGCGGGCGTCTATGAAGAGCACTTCGCCTTTTCGTTGCGTCTTCCTCTTGACCAAAAACCACAAACACGCCGGAATCTGCGTGTTGAAAAACAGCTGGCCGGGCAGCGCGATCATGACTTCGACCACGTCGGCCTCGACCATGGCGGCGCGGATCTGGCCTTCGCTGTTCTGGCTGCTGCTCATACTGCCGTTGGCCAGCACGATGCCGGCGCGGCCCGTGGGTTTGAGGTGGTGCAGCATGTGCTGCAGCCAGGCGTAGTTGGCGTTGCCTGCGGGAGGGTCGCCGTAGTGCCAGCGGGCGTCGCCGGTCAGGCTGGCGTGCCACCAGTCGCTGATGTTGAAGGGCGGGTTGGCCAGGATGAAATCGGCGCGCAAATCCTTGTGCTGGTTCAACACAAAGGTGTCGGCGGGTTCACGACCCAAATTGAAGTCAATGCCGCGAATGGCCAGGTTCATGGCGGCCAGCCGCCAGGTGGTGGGGTTGGCCTCTTGCCCGTAGATGGACACATCGCCCAGCTTGCCGCCATGCGCTTCAATGAACTTTTCACTCTGCACAAACATGCCGCCCGAGCCGCAGCAGGGGTCATACACCTTGCCGCTGTGCGGGTTGAGCACGGCGACCAGGGTTTTGACAATGCTGGCCGGGGTGTAAAACTGCCCGCCGCGCTTGCCTTCGGCGCTGGCGAACATTCCTAAAAAGTATTCGTACACCTGGCCCAGAATGTCGCGCGCCGTGCTCGGGTTGTCGCCAAAGCCGATGGTCGAGATCAAGTCAACCAGTTCACCCAACTTGCCGTCGGGCAGCTGGGCGCGTGCGTAGCGTTTGTCGAGAATGTTTTTGAGCTTGGGGTTCTCTACCTCGACCAGCGTGAGCGCTTCATCGATACGCTTGCCGATGTCGGGCTGCTTGGCAGCAGCGCGCAGGCTTTCCCAGCGGGCGGCTTCGGGCACCCAGAAGACGTTGACTGACTTGTAATAGTCGCGGTCTTCAAGTTCCGTGGCCAGCGCCTCGGGCGTGGCGCCGTCAAAAAAGTATTCGTCTTTCGGGTCGGCGAGACGGGTGGCGACTTCTGCGCGACGGGCTGCGAAGGTGTCAGAGATGTATTTGACGAAGATCAGGCCGAGCACCAGATGCTTGTATTCGGCGGCGTCCATGTTGGCGCGCAGCTTGTCAGCGGTGGCCCAGAGTGTTTTTTTGATGTCGTCGAGCATGCGGTGGCGTGGTGGGAGTCGGGGCGCTTGGGTGGTGAGCCGTGCGGTGCGTTGGTGGGCTGAATTATGCGGTGCGGCCACACGGCGGTAGCCAGGTTCGCGTGCAAAGCGGGTAACGGCTGTCGATCAACACGCTATTATTTTCATAGCTGCTTGCGCAGGTTTTACCTGGGCTAGCGGCACTTTTAAAGCCAAAAGCAGGGCCATTCGTTCTTTTGTAGGTCGAATCAGCGCAGCGTAGTCCGACATCTGCATTTTTCTGCCGCGCTCGGGAGATGTCGGGTTACGCCTTCGGCTAACCCGACCTACGCAGGGAAAGCACCAAAGGTCACTCTAGCCCATGTAGCGCCTGCGCCACCAGCTACTGAATTAATAGCGTCGGCCTCTCTGTGCAACCTCATCAACAAACGTGAAAAATCCCGGAGCACCAAAGCGCGTCCGGGATTTTCGAGGGGGAGCGAGCCGCACGCTGCGGCCCGGCTGGAACCCGTGCTTACTTCATGCCAAATTTAACCTTGGCATCGTTCTGGCAGGTGTCTTTGGCGGCGCCCGTCATGCTGTCGCAACGCTCTCGGGCCGCCTTGTAGTTGGCTTCGGTCTTTTCTTCGGCAGCGTCTTTTTTGGCTTCGGCGACTTTGCCGGATTTGTCCATCGTGGTGTCGGTGGAAACCTTGGCGACTTTGGCGTCTTCCTTGGCCTTGGTCAGTGCAGCCTTGGCATCTTTTACGCACACGTCTTTGGCGTTGCCGGTCATGTCGTCGCACTTTTCCTTGGCCACGTTGTACATCGCATCGCCTTTGGCCATGGCTACGTCCCGCGTGTTTTTGGCGCCGGGCTTGTACGCAGATTCCATTTCGGCCTTGGCTACCTTCTCGGCACCTTTGGCTTCGGCCATGCAGATGTCTTTGGCATTGGCTTTCATCGCCGAGCACTTGTCTTTATTGGCTTTGTAGTCGCTTGAGACGCGGTCCTTCTGGACTTTGTATTCTTCCTTCGTCATCGACATGGCGTTGCCTGCAAAAGTGCATGCGACTGCCATTGTGAGCATCAAGAGTTTCGTTTTCATGGGGAGTCCTTTGGGAAGTTTGTAATCGTATTAATGATCGGGAAAAGGTCGGAAATTGCCGAAAAAACGGGCTTCTTTTTAGCGTTCGAACACGCTGTCAGAGTGGCGCTTTTCCCAGTCTTTGATCTGCTTTTCGGCTTCGTCTTTAGTAATGCCGTGGCGTTCCTGGATGCGGCCCAGCAACTGGTCCCGCTTGCCGGCAATCACGTCGAGGTCGTCGTCGGTGAGCTTGCCCCACTGCTCCTGAACCTTGCCTTTGAACTGCTTCCAGTTCCCTTTGATGCGGTCTTCATTCATCATGATCTCCTGTAATTTGATGGCCTTCATCGCCTGGGGCCTGGCTGCAGACCCGCACTGTCGCTGGTCGCTTGGCGCAGCCCGTCCGTGGCGTGGAAGAACATTAGCCGCGGTTACGGAGGAGTTCCGTAGTCCCACCCTTTTGATGTGCGTAGGTCGAAGCTGACAGCGGTCTGCACGCTGCCAATCAAACGTCAAACAAACGTTTGCTAACAGGGATGAATAAGGGACGAATGGGATCTGGTGGGTCAGCGTGTGCGCAGTGCGCGGCTGAGCAGCGCCACCGGCAGCAGGCCGACGAGCACCAGCGCGAGCGCGGGCAAGGCGGCCTCGCCCAGGCGTTCGTCGCGCGCCAGCTGGTAGGTGATGACGGCCAGCGTGTCGCTGTTGAAGGGCCGCAGCACCAGCGTGGCCGGCAGCTCTTTCATCACGTCGACAAACACCAGCAGGCCGGCGGCGGCCACCGAGCGTTTGAGCAGCGGCCAATGCACTTTGGCCATCAACTTGACACCGATGATGCCGAGCATGCGGGCGCTGTCGTCAAAGCTGGTGGGTATGCGTGAGTAGCCGCTTTGCACGCTCTGCAAGGCCACGGCACTGAAGCGCACCAGGTACGCCCAGATGAGCCCGAGCGCGGTTGCGGTGACCCAGAGCCCCGCGCCTGACTGCGGCGCATACGCCTGCAGCCAGCCGACCGGCAGCAGCAGACCCACCACGATCACCGCACCCGGAATGGCATAGCCGAGGCTGGCCACGCGTACGGCGCCGCGCGTCAGGGTCGACGGCTGCCGCCTCACCGCAAACGCAAGCCCGAACGCCAGCGCCGTGGCGAGCAAGGCACTGACGCTGGCGAGCCAGATGCTGTTGAAAGCCCAGCCCAAAAACTTGCTCCACAGCAACTGGTCCCAGCCTTGTATTAGTGGCCGCAGCATGAACAGCACCGGCAGCGCAAAGCCGAGCAGAATCGGAAGCGCACACACCAGCCACGCGATCGCCGCGCGTCGGCCGCGCAAGGCCACAGGCGCAGCATCTGCACCGGATCGCCCGCCGCGACTGGCCGAGAACCGCATGCGTTTTTGCGCGCTGTGCTCGATCTGCATCAGCGCCGCCACCACGACCAGCAGGACGGTGGCCAGCTGCGCTGCCGCCACTCGGTTGTCCATCGACAGCCAGGCTTTGTAAATACCAGCGGTGAAGGTCTGAATGCCGAAATAGCTCGACACGCCGAAGTCAGCCAGCGTTTCCATCAGCGCCAGCGCGACACCGGCAGCCACTGCCGGGCGAGCCAGCGGCAGGGCCACTTCCATGATGCGGCGGGACAGCGGCGCACCCAGCAGGCGCGCCGCTTCCATCAGGTGCACGGCCCGCTCAGACAGCGCCGTGCGCGCGAGCAGATACACGTACGGGTAAAGCGCCACCGTAAACACCAGCACTGCGCCGCCCAGGCTGCGCACCTCGGGGAAAAGTCGTCCCTGCAGCCCAAAACTCGCACGCAGCCAGCTTTGCAGAGGCCCTGCGTACTGCAGAAAATCGGTGTAGGCATAAGCCAGCACATACGCCGGCATGGCCAGCGGCAGCAACAAGGCCCATTCAAAGATGCGGCGGCCCGGGAAGTCAAACAGCGTGACCGCGCTGGCGGTGGCCATGCCGATGGCCGTGACGCCGATGGCAACGCAGACGCACAGCACCAGTGAGGTCCAGGCGTAGTCGGGCAGCACGGTCTGCAGCATTTCCTGCAGGATGGAAAACGCCTCGCTGTCGAACTGCAGCCAGGACAGCATCACGGCGAGCACCGGCAGCATCAGAATCGCAACCAGAAGAAGCAGCAAAAAATGAAATAAGCGGCGCGGCATGTAACCTTTGAAACTGCGAATTGGAGCGGCGGGTGGGGCCTTACAGCGCCGTGTTGCAAATGAGAATTGTAAGCATCTACAATCAAAAGCATGTTCCTGGATGTCGCTTCGTTGGGTGTTCACTACGCGGGTCGGTCAAAACCGGCCGTCGATGGTGTTTCTTTTACGCTGCAGCCTGGGGAAATCGGCGTCTTCATCGGCCCTTCCGGCTGCGGCAAAACCACGCTGCTGCGTGCGGTTGCCGGCTTGGAGCGCGCCCAGTCGGGAACCATCAGCCTGGCCAAACAGATTGTCAGCAGCCCGACCCAGCATGTCCCACCAGAGTCGCGCCGCATCGGCATGGTGTTCCAGGACTTCGCGCTTTTTCCGCACCTGAATGTGGCCAATAACGTGGCGTTTGGCTTGTCCCACCTTAGCGCCAGCCAGCGCGACAACCGGGTCGGCGAAGTGCTGGATCTTGTCGGCCTGGACACGTCGCGCAAACGCTTTCCGCACGAACTCTCGGGCGGCCAGCAGCAGCGTGTGGCGCTGGCCCGGGCGCTGGCGCCTAAACCGCGTCTGCTGTTGCTGGACGAGCCTTTTTCCAGTCTGGATGTGGACCTGCGGGAACGCCTGGCGCATGAAGTGCGCGGCATTTTGAAAGCGGCAGGGGCCACCGCGCTGTTTGTGACGCACGACCAACTGGAGGCTTTCGCCATCGGCGACCGCATTGGCGTGATGCACCAGGGCCACCTGCACCAGTGGGAAGACGCCTATGCGCTCTACCACCGGCCGGCCACGCGCTTTGTCGCTGACTTCATCGGTCATGGCGTGTTCGCGAAAGCGCGCATTCAGCAGCACGGCGGCGATGTCGTGGTGCACACCGCGCTGGGTGATTTCACCGACGTGCAGGAATGCCCGCTGCCCGACGCCTATCCCGGCGGCTTGTGCGATGTGCTGCTGCGAGCCGACGACATCGTGCATGACGACGACGCGCCGGTGAAGGCGCAGATTTTGCGCAAGGCGTTTCGCGGGTCAGAATTTTTATACACCCTGCAATTGAAAACCGGCGAAACGCTGGTGGCCCATGTGCCGTCGCACCATGATCACGCGCTGGGCGAATGGATCGGCATACGCGCCGCATTGGACCATGTGGTGACTTTTCCGCGAGAGCCTGACGCTGCGGATGCGCCTGCCAGCGCAGCTCCTGCGCTGGTTTGAGCCGGCGGTTAAAGACGCCTTAACTGCTCGATATCTTCCCGCAGCGCCTGAGCCCACACGCGCCGGGTTTGGCCTTCATGCGAGTGCGCTGACCCAAACGTGACAACAGCCACCAGCGGCGGCGCCGTCAGGGTTCGCCAGATGGAGCCGACCAATGTTTCATCATCAACATAGCTGGGCGCAAAGCTCGGCTCGCCGCTGGCCGCGTCGATGAATTTGAGGGCAACTGGCTGCGCGGGCACCTGGGCCTCGATGGCCGCCTGAATCAGATTGGCGTGAAACGGTTTCAGCGTGATGCCGTCGCCCGTCGTTCCTTCAGGAAACACCGCGAGAATATCCCCCGCACGCAATCGTTCAGCCATTTGCGAGACCACGCGATGCGCATCCCGACGGGATTCGCGCTCCAGGTACATGGTGCCGCCGCCGTCAGCCAGCGTGGCGACAAACGGCCATTTTTTGATGTCGGATTTGGAAACAAAACGGCAGTGGCGCGATGCATGCATCACCAGAATATCGAGCCACGAAATATGGTTGGCCACCAGCAACACAGGCCCTTCAGCGGGCGGTGTGCCGTTGACTACCAACTCAATGCCAACGATCTGCAGCATCTGCCCCGCCCAAACATTGACGCGTGCGTGGCGGTCGTCCTGGTCAATCTTTGGGAAAACGGTTTTGATCGTCCAGAACCCTTGCGCGGCATGAACCATCGCGCGCGACAACTTCCATAAAACGCCCGGCAGTTTCATCACGGAGCCCGCTTTTACGGCAGTGCTTCGTAGGCAATCTGGCCACCAACGAGTGTCCAGCGCACGCGTAGGGGAAGTGAATGCCCGGAAAACGGCGTGTGCTTGCCCTGGCTTCGCAGCGCTGCCGGTTGCACAATCCACTCACTGGCCGGATCAAATATGCACAGGTCAGCCACGCCGCCTTTGACCAGCCGGCCCACGCTGGCTTCGAGTGTGCCGAGTGAGGAGCCCAGCACGCGCGCAGGTTCGCTGGTGACCACGGCCAGCGCGCGCATCAGGCCCGCCTGGCTGTCAGTGCCCCACTTGCAGGCCAGACCGAGCAGCAATTCGAGTCCGGTAGCGCCTGGCTCGGCTTCGGCAAACGGAAGGGTTTTGGCGTCTTCGTCCACCGGCGTGTGGTCAGACACAAGTGCATCAATGGTGCCATCAGCCAGACCGCGCTGAATCGCATCTCGGTCGCGCTGCTGGCGCAGCGGCGGGGCCAGCCGCATGCGGCTGTCGAAGTAGCCGATATCGACATCTGTCAAATGCAGGCTGTTGATGCTCACGTCGCAGGTAATGCCCAGGCCTTCGGCCTTGGCCACAGCCACCAACGCCACACCCTGCGCACTGCTGATGCGGCACAGGTGTACCCGCGCGCCGGTGGCGCGGACCAACTCGAAAATGGTGTGCAGCGCAATCGTCTCGGCCGCTACTGGCACGCCGCTCAAACCCATGCGCGTCGCCAGCGCGCCACTGGCGGCAACGCCCTGCCCCAGATGAATTTCTTGTGGGCGCAAATAAACGGTGTAGCCGAACGTGGCTGCGTACTGCAGGGCGCGCATCAACACCTGGGTGTTGGCCAATGGCACCTCAGCCTGACTGAACCCCACGCACCCCGCCTCGGTCAACTGCACCATCTCGACCAATGCTTCGCCTTTCAAGTCACGCGTGAGCGCGCCGAGCGGAAACACGCGCGACTGATGCAACTTCTCGGCCCGAAACTTGAGCATTTCCACCAACCCGGACTCATCAAGTACCGGGTCGGTGTCGGGCGGGCAGACGACGCTGGTGACGCCGCCGGCCACTGCTGCGGCCAGTTCACTTTCAAGCATGCCTTCATGCTCGTGTCCCGGTTCGCGCAGGCGCGCTGACAGATCGATCAAACCCGGCGCCACGATGCAGCCGGCGGCGTCGATGGTTCTGTTGGGCGTGAAATCAGTTGCAGCGTTTTTCAGAGCAACAATGCGGCCCGCCGCAATCGCCACGTCGCAAACTTCGTCGAAGCCGGTGGCCGGATCGATCACCCGGCCGTTTTTGATGAGGAGTTTCATGCGGCCTCCCGATCGTCCTGCGCGTGCCGCACGGTGCCGGCCACAATGCTCATGACCGCCATCCGTACGGCGATTCCGAAGGTAACCTGCGGCAAGATGACACTCTGCGCGCCATCGACCACCGCCGAATCGATTTCCACGCCGCGGTTGATGGGCCCGGGATGCATGACGATCGCATCCGGTTTGGCCAACCGCAACTTTTCGTTGGTTAATCCAAAACTTTTGGAAAATTCCTGGCTGCTGGGAAGCAGGGCGCCCGACATGCGTTCGTTCTGCAGGCGCAGCATGATGATCACGTCGGCCCCCTTGATGCCTTCTTCCAGCGTATTGCAAACCCGCACCCCCATTTGCGCCATGTCGGCGGGCACCAGGGTCTTGGGGCCGACCACGCGCACTTCAGGGCAGCCGAGTGTAGTCAGCGCGTGAATGTCAGAGCGTGCCACGCGCGAATGCAGTACGTCGCCGACGATGGCGACGGTGAGGTTGCTGAAGTCCTTCTTGAAATGCCGGATGGTGTACATGTCCAGCAAACCTTGCGTGGGGTGCGCATGCCGGCCGTCGCCGGCGTTAATCACGTGCACATGCGGCGCGACGTGCTGGGCAATCAGGTAAGGGGCGCCTGATTCGCTGTGACGCACCACGAAAATATCGGCGGCCATCGCGCTCAGGTTGGCGATGGTGTCGAGCAGCGACTCGCCCTTGGATGCGGAAGAACGCGCGATATCGAGGTTGATGACGTCGGCCGACAGGCGGGTGGCTGCAATTTCAAAAGTGGTGCGGGTGCGGGTGGAGTTTTCAAAGAAAAGGTTGAAGACACTTTTACCGCGAAGCAGAGGCACCTTTTTCACCTCGCGGTCGTTCACGCTGACAAAGTTGGCCGCTGTATCCAGTATGTGCGTCAGTATGGATTTCGGAAGGCCTTCGATGGAAAGCAGATGGAGAAGCTCGCCATTTTTATTGAGTTGCGGGTTTCGTCGGTACAGCACGCGTGGGGCTCCTGTTCAGCTTCTGATTTTTTCTGCGGATGTCTTGTTGTGACGGTCTTCAGTTTCGGCGAGCGTCTAGTTGGATCTACTTTGATCTACTTTGATATTCCACCGGGCGAATGGCTCTGAACCTGAAAAGTGAATTTGCCTTCTTCGGCCTGCGCCAGGGCCAAAGTCTGCGATGCTGGCAGGCTGACACGAGCAACAGCCAGGTCGGGCTGCACCGGCAATTGCCGCCCGCCGCGGTCAACCAGCACCACCAACCTGACGCTGGCGGGCCGGCCATAGTCAAAGAGCTCGTTGATGACGGCGCGGATGGTGCGGCCGGTATAGAGCACGTCGTCGACCACGATCAGATGAGCGCCGTTGACATCAAAGGGCAGCAGGGTCTGCGTGCTGGACGCCAGACCGCGCTGCGAAAAATCATCCCGGTGCATAGACGACGACAACACGCCAGCTTCGCCAGCCAGTCCGAGGTCTTTTTGCAGGCGCTGGGCCAGCCAGGCGCCACCGGACGCAACGCCGACCAGCCGCGGCGGCTCGGGAAAGGCCGTCAGCAGCGCGGGCATCGCTAGCCGCAAATCGCTATACAGCGCCTCGGCGTCAAGCATCAAACTGCTCATGGAAGTCCTCTTAAAAATTGCTCAAGGATGATGCAGGCGGAGGCCGCGTCCGCATCGACAGCGCCGCTGGCCAGTGCCTCGGTGGTGCTGTAGCGCTCGTCAACTTCAAACACCTGAAGGCGATGGCGACTGCGCAGCTGGCGCGCAAACTTCTGCGCGCGTGCGGTGTTCTCGTGGCTGGCGCCATCTGGATGAAAAGGAATGCCGACGACCAGCGCATCAGGCTGCCACTCTTCAATCCGCTGCGCGATGGCCTTCAGCCGCGCATCGCCTGCGGCTGCGATGCTGGCCTGTGGCGAGGCGGTACGCGTCAGGCTGTTGCCGGAAGCAACACCAGTGCGTTTCACGCCAAAGTCGAAAGCCAAAAATGTTTGAAGACCAGCTGACACGGAAGGCGCGATCGCCAGGCTCATGCGTGCCCAGCCTCGGGCGACAGCATCCAGCTTTGCAAACCCAGCAGCAGCATGGCTTTTTCGTAGCGCTCGTCGGCCGGCGTGTCGAAAATAACGCTCATGTCGGCTGGAACCGTGAGCCAGCTGTTGTCCGAAATTTCCGATTCCAGCTGGCCTTCGCCCCAAGCCGAGTAACCCAGCGAGACAAACACCCGGCGGGGCCCGGCGCCGGTAGACAACGCTTCAAGAACGTCTTTGGACGTCGTCATTTCCAGCCCGCCTGGAATGGTCATGGTCGATGCGTAAACGGACTCTTTACCGGGCATCATGGATTCGTGAAGTACGAAACCGCGCTCGGTTTGTACCGGGCCGCCGTGAAATACCAGCGCGTCGGTCAGGTCTTCCCGCCGCAGGGGCAGTTCCACCTTGTCGAACAAACCCTTCAAATTGATGTCGCTGGGCTTGTTGATGATCAACCCCAAAGCACCCCGGTCAGTGTGCTCGCACATGTAGATGACACTTTTGGCGAACGCAGCGTCGTCCAGTCCCGGCATGGCGATCAGGAAATGGTGGGTGAGATTGATCGAGGGTGTATCCGTCGGCATGGCCCGATTTTACGCGCAGTCATCTGACGGCGGGTTCCAAAAAAGCACCTTGGGGGAAAACAGGCTCGCCTGCGGTCCAAACGGTCAGCCCCGGGGGTTGCTACCATGACCTCATGCCTCAAAAATACAAAATCGGCCTGATGTGGTTTCGCCGGGACTTGCGCGTCGAAGACAACGCCGCGCTGCACCACGCACTGAAATCGTGCGCCAAAGTCTTTTGCCTGTTTGTCTTCGACCGGGGCATTCTGGATGCCTTGCCGCGTGCGGACCGCCGGGTCGAGTTCCTCCGGGAATCGCTGGTTGACCTGGACGGGCAGCTGGGGGAAGCGGCACAACAGCACGGCGTGGCGGGTGCGGGATTGATCGTGCGGCACGGTGAAGCCGCCGAATGCCTTGCGGAGGTCGCCGGCGAGTTGTCCATCAATGCGGTCTTCCTCAACCACGACGACGAGCCGCAATCGCTCACCCGCGATGCGGCCGTCCAGACCTTGATGCAGTCTCGCGGTGTTGCCTTTCACAGCTTCAAGGACCATCTGATTTTTGAACGGACCGAAGTACTGACACTGGCGGGCAAGCCCTACAGCGTGTTCACGCCTTACAAAAATGCATGGCTGAAGAAAATAGATGACTTCTACCTGAAACCCTATCCGACTGAAAAGTACGCTGGAGCGCTTGCACCGCGCCCCACAGGAAAACCCGAAGGTGTTCCAGCGCTAAACGCCCTGGGATTTGAAAAAACGAATCTTGCAACGCTGAAAATTCCGGTGGGCGCTCGGGGCGGACGGCAGCTTTTCCAGGATTTCCAGGGGCGTATGGACCAGTATGAGGAGGCCCGAAACTTTCCGGCGGTCAAAGGGCCCAGCTATCTGGGAATCCACCTGCGATTCGGCACCGTCTCTATCAGGCAGATGGCGGCGGTGGCCTTAAATGCGCAAAGCAAGGGCAGCGCCGGCGCCGCCACCTGGCTGAGCGAGTTGATATGGCGGGATTTCTATGGCCAGATTTTGAGCAATTTCCCGCATGTCGCCGACCGGGCATTCAAGCCGGAGTACGAAGCGATTGCCTGGGAAACTGGAGACCAAGCCGAGGCGCTGTTCAAGGCGTGGTGCGACGGGCGGACCGGCTATCCGCTGGTCGACGCGGCGATGGCGCAGATCAACCGCACCGGCTACATGCACAACCGGTTGCGCATGGTGACCGCCAGTTTTTTGGTGAAAGACCTGGGCATCGACTGGCGACGGGGTGAGGCCTACTTCGCCAAACATCTCAACGACTTTGACCTCGCGTCCAACAATGGCGGCTGGCAATGGGCTGCCAGCACCGGCTGCGATGCACAGCCCTATTTCCGCATTTTCAACCCGGTCAGTCAGAGTGAAAAATTCGACGCGGACGGCAAGTTCATTCGCAAATACCTGCCGGTTCTTGAGAAACTACCCACCCGGGACCTGCACAGCCCGTGGCTGGCCAAGCCCATCGCGCTGTCGGCAGCCGGTGTGACCTTGGGGGAAAACTATCCCGAGCCGATCGTGCAGCACGATCAGGCGCGGGCGACAACCTTGCAGCGCTATGCGGTAGTCAAAAAGACATAGCGCTCGCTCGCTATTATTTTAATAGCTGCTTGCGCAGGTTTTACCTAGGCTAGAGGCATATTTGGCCTCAAACTACCGCGTCTGCGGCGCAATAATGCCTGACCAGGCTGATCAGCTCGTCTTCCGAGTACGGTTTGCCGAGATAGTGGTCTACGCCCAGCTCCATCGCGTGTTCGCGATGCTTTTCGGCGATGCGCGAGGTGATCATGATGATCGGCATGCCTTTCAGCCGCGCGTCGGCCCGTATGTTGCGCGCCAGGTCGAAGCCGTCCATGCGGGGCATTTCGATATATGACAACACCACGGCCGGCACCTCTTCCTGCAGCCGCTCGAGTGCCTGCATACCATCAGCCGCCATCGAGACCCGGAAGCCTTCGCGTTGCAGCAAGCGCTGCGTGACCCGCCTGACGGTGATGGAATCGTCGACCACCAGGATCAGCGGCAGCTGCGGTGCTGCAGACATGGGCGCCGGGCTTGCCGCATCGCCGCCGTTTGCATGGGCAGCCTGCGTCTCCGTCTGATCGGTGCCCCAAGCGAGCGCTTGTTTTCCGTAGGTTGATGCCAGCGCGACCGGGTTGTAAATCAGCACCACCGCGCCAGAAGCCAGCACCGACATGCCAGCCAGACCGGGGAGTCTGGACAACTGGGGGCCGAGGTTCTTCACCACCACCTCCCGGTTTCCCAGCACCTCGTCAACGTGCAGCGCAATGCGCTGGGCCGCACTGCGGAAGATCACGACTGAAGCCGTCTTTGCCGGTGGCTCCACGGTCTGGCGGGACGCCTGCAACAACGCACCGGACCAGAAAAACGGCACGGCCTCGCCGGCCACATCCATGACGCCTGTCTGATAGGCCTGCTGAAGTTCCTGCGCGGTAGTGCGGCGAACCGTTTCAACGACGTTGGCCGGAACACCGACGGACAGAGTACCTGAACGAATCATGACCACTTGGGTCACAGCGGTCGTCAGCGGCAGTATCAGTTTGAAGTGTGTGCCCTGACCGGCGACGGTTGTCGTTTCGATCCGGCCACCCAGCGAATTGACCTCTGAACGAACGACGTCCATGCCAATGCCACGACCGGACAGCTCGGTCACCTGCGCTGCTGTTGTAAAGCCCGGCATGAAAATCAATTCGGAAACTTCGTTGTCCGCCAGATTTTGGTCAGACGTCACCAGCCCGAGGCTCAGGGCCTTGTCGCGAATGCGCTGCAAATCAAGACCGGCACCATCATCGCTAAAGTCCACCGAGACGTCATTTCCCTCGTGACGCAGATGCACCGTGATCAGCCCCACCGGCTCCTTGCCGGCTTTGATCCGGTCATGCGGTTCTTCGATACCGTGAGCGACGCAGTTGCGGAGAAGATGCTCAAAAGCAGGCGTCATGCGGTCCAGCATGCCGCGATCCATCTCGATGGTTCCGCCCAACAGGTCAAGTCGCACCTGTTTGCCTGTGTCTTTGGAGGCCTGCCTGATCACGCGGTACAAGCGGTCTGATATTCCTTCGAACTCGACCATGCGCGTACGGAGCAGGTCGCGCTGAAGTTCACGCGTCTGACGGGCTTGCGCAATCAGGTCGTCTTCGGTCGCTTCAACGGTACGCTGAAGCGTTCGCTGCACAGTCGCGACGTCGTTGACAGACTCGGCCATCATGCGGGTGAGTTCCTGCACCCGTGTGAAGCGGTCAAATTCAAGCGGATCAAAGCCGGCCTGCGCTTCCTTGGCCTGGGCGAGGCGCGACTGCATCTGCGTTTCCGCCTGCAACTCGATGTCGCGAAGCTGTTGCCGCAAGCGGTTCAAGTTACCGCTCATGTCCGTCAGCGACCCGCGCAGCTGGCCGAGCTCGGCTTCAAGACGGGACCGGGTGATCATCACTTCACCCGCCTGGTTGACCATTCGATCAAGTAACTGTGACCGAACCCGCACCGACGCGGCAGCCGCCTGTCGTAGCGGCTTCATCACCATGCCCTGGGGCGCCGGAATGGCAACTTTTCCGCCACTGGCAGTGGCTACTGGTTGTTCGGCAGGCAGCAAAGGAACTTCTGCCATCCGGCTTTCAGCTTCAGTGTCGGGTTCGGCCCTGCTGGCCGGATCAATCACAACGGGGGCAGATACGGATACTTCGTCAGACCCGATTGCATCGGCCCTTCGCAATGCTTCAAAATTGGCCTGCATCGCGTCAAAGCGCGAGAGCAGCGACTCAAAATCCTGCGACGCTGCAGCCTCCGAGCCCATGCTCTCGATTTCTGACTCAATCTTGTGAGCCATCTCACCCAGCCGCATGGCGCCGGCGAGACGCGCGCTGCCCTTGAGCGTATGCAGTGCACGAAGCACTTCCATGCGTGCGCTGCTGTTGTCCGGCCGCGCAGACCACTGCCTGAGCGCGCCGCCCAGTTGCGGCATCAGTTCAGCCGCCTCTTCTTCAAAGATCGGAAATAGATCGGAATCAATCGCATCCGTCGCATCGATGTCTTCTTCACCCTCTTCGGCAGAATTAGTGGCCACAAAGGAGCTGCGGCTGACCGCTGCTGCAACGGGTAACAGGCGAGCTGGAGGAGGAACAGCAGCAGGTACTAACTGGCTCGGCTGATATTTTGAGACGGGCGCCTCAACCTCGGTGTCAGGTTTTTTGTGCCATATATCTTCAGGCTCAAGAATCACGACAGGCTGTTCGCTGATGACCTCGATTTTAACGGGATCAGGCTGGTTGTCGAAATCAGGGAAGTCATTGGCCGGTGGGAGGACCGAATCATTGAACTCCATCGCTTTCAACTCGCCAAGCACGCGAGGGTCGGGTTCCTTGAGAAATCCCGCGGCAAACTGGTGCAGCAGGCGGCGGATGTCTTCCGATGCGTCGACAAACAGTTGTCCGTATTGCGCAGCGCCATGTATGTGATGCGCCTGCGATTGCTGCAACGCACCCTCCAGCGCACGCGCAATTTCCGACAAGGCGCGGAAACCCACGGTCGCGGAACTACCTGCCAGTGAATGGGCCAGCGCAATCGTGGAGTCGCTGACCGGCTGATGGGCTTCCATTGACCATTCGGCCACTTCAGTGACAAGCCTGCGCGACCACTCGTCGGCCTCGTTCAGGTAAACGTTGTAAAGCGGAATGCCTATGCGCAATCCATCGATGACCCGAACCTGTTCTTCGTCATCACTGCCAGAAGACGGCATCTCAGGAGCAGACTTTTCGGCAGCTTCAGCGTGTTTGAGTTGAATCTCGGGTTCAGACAGCGTTGATGGCACCGCCGCGGCGAGCTCATCGACTGAGATGGAAACCAGCGGCGCCAGTGGGGAAGAGACAGGCTCCGACGAAACCCCGGTGCCGCGCTCCTCGATCTGCGGGGCAGCAAAATGCTGATCGAAATCAGCCGCAGACCATTCAAAAACATCCTCCGAAGCTACTGCACCGGCAGCGAGGGCTTGATCAGGCTCAGCAGGATGGGGCGCCCTTGATGAAGCAGCACCGTCTGACAGGGCAGACAAACTATCGAAATCAAAGTCTCTGATTTCGGTATCAGCAAGTTGTGACGCTGGCGCTTGCGTTCCAGCTGGCGTGACGGCAGAAATACCCAGTGCCACGATCTGTTCAGGCGCTAGCGTAAATTCCTCGAAAGCTGCCGGCAACGGGAGGTCTTGTGCTGGTGCTTTTTTGTCGGTATCGAGCTCTAAATCCGGGGCCAGATCCAGGTCTAGATCAGGCAAATCGTAAACATCGGCGAGGCTCGCGGGGGCGACCGAAGTCATTTCACTAGTGAGGCAAGGAAGAATCAGCGGGCTGTATTTGCCCTCGTCCCGCATGGAGTCCGCAGCCTTGCAAAAAGGCTCAGCCAGCCATGCGCCATCGCGGTTGACTGCGATGTCACCAATCCAGCTCTCAAAACCTGAAAAAACTTCATCGCAAAAACTTCTGAACACTTCGTTGGCTGATTTCTGATCAGCCAGCCAGCTATTAAGCAGTTGCTCGAGCGACCAGGCGGCTTCGCCAAACTCGTTCAGTCCAACCATGCGGGAGCTGCCCTTGAGTGTATGGAATGCCCTTCGCAATACGGTCAGTTCGTCAACGCTGTGAGTATCAGCCGCTAGCGCCCTCGTTGCCTCACGACCATTGGCAATGACTTCATTGGCTTCTTCCAGGAAAATGCCGCGCAGGTCATCCTCTTCAAAATCTACCGGCGCGGGTGCGCGCGAAACCTCGTCTGCTAACGAAGACTCGCTCGCTGCCAGTGCGGAAACAGCCTGTGAAGCTGCGCCTGCATCGTTCGCAGAAAACGCCAGGGAGGCTTCCCGGGCCGTCTTGGCAAGCGCCGGCTGTTCTGCCATAGCCGCCTGGTTAGCCAGCGCAATCAGTCGTTCACTGATATTTTCGTCCGCCTGCGCACCTCCCGCAGCATGCACCACTGAAACCACCTCCCGTGCCAGCGCATCGGCCGTTGGGACCTCGGGTTGAACTGGCTTGGTAAGGTTTGAAGCACGCCCCATCAGGGGCCTGAGCTCACCTTTTTCTTCATCAAAAACAAACAGCTTTTTTGCCAGAACCGGCTGATAGTTCAGCATGTCAATCAGAAAGCTGAGCGCACCGACGTTGTTGCCTAGTTGATCAAAGGTACCTGCGGCTCTAGCGCGCTCTTCGTCGACCTCTGTGACCAGCATTTGCTCTACGCTATCGCGCATGCGCGCAACTGCTTGCGAAGCCTGATCAAGCCCAAGCACCGAGAGAACGCCACGCATTTGCGAGAGCTGTCCTGGTACCACCTGCAAAGACGCCTTGTCGGAAGGATCCCGAAAGAAAACATCCAGCGCCTTCTCCAACTCGCCCAGTGATAGGCGCAGTTCGCCAACCACGCTGCCCATAGTCTGCTTGTCGCTGACGCGGCTGTACAGATCTTCCATCCAGCTCTCCAGCGGCTGAGGCTCGCCGCCGGAACGAACGCCTTCGAGCCGCGCTGCCAAATTCAGAGTGCGGACTGTGAGCAGCGGATCATTGGGATCAAGATCATCGAATGCTGCTTCCAGATAGAGCAGCGAGGTAGCCACTTCCATGGCCAGCTCGATCCTGGGAGGCTGGGCAAAACGTACGGTCGTGTCGACTGCCCCGGTGAGAGCTTGGGCCAACGGCTCGCTCGGCGGGTGGAGCTTGACCAACGAGTCGGTCACCAGGCTGAACTGGTCGACCACCGATTTGAATTTGTTGAGATCTCCGGCGCACAGCGAGGACCAATTCTCTTTGGCCGAAGTAATACGCTTGCGTGCCTGCGCCAGCAAAGCTGGATCAAATCGACCGAACTGCACCAACTCGTAGTTGACAGGCTGGAATCGCTCCAATCCATACACCCCACGCAGAGAAGCCAGTACTGGCGTCGCCGCGGCCGGCGAGGTCGAAGCCTGCGCACAGAAAAAGATCAGATCATGAGCCAGACGCTCTGAAATGGATGCTTCGCCCTTAGCCAAAGACGCGTACTGAAGCAAGATTCTTGACGTGGCCCGTCGCACGTACAAATCGGGTTCGAGCAGATCGTGCGCGAGTGCTTCAAAGTAAGCGGACGCAATTTTCCAGAATATGCGGGGTTGGCGACTTGTCTGGGCGGAAGAAAAACCGAGGCAGAGATCCCGCAGATCGGCTGCGGGCTGGGCAGCCTTGCCTTTCATCAACTTAAGCACCGCCTGGTCCAGACGGGACCGTGCGTGGCTGCCATATTCATGCGGCGGGGAACTGAGGGAAAGATCAGGCTCGAGCCAGCGCCATTCGAGGGGCCACAGATCGGCAGGATGAATCCGGTCAGCGCGTACCAGTTCCTGTACCTCGCGATACTGGGGGAAAAGTGACACCGGGGACACAGGCCGGTCGGACAGCACACCCTGTAAATACTCGGTCAGCGCGAAGCTGGCGCGCTCAATTTTTGCGGCGGCCTCCACGCTGCAATGTTCAGGCTGCTGTACAAACTTTTGAACTGCCGCCTCCATCGCGCGCAGAACAAGCGCAGGACCGGGCAAGCCGACCATTTCGAGGGCGCCTACTGCCTGATGCAACTGCTGTCGAGCAATACGCAGCTGACTCGAATCAAGCGCTGCCAAATCAGAACCGCGTGCCGCCTCGGCGTCCCTTACGAAACGCTTGAGCGCCTTGTTGGCGCCTTCCAGCGACTTGCGGAGCTCGTCGAGTACCCAGGCGAGCGGCCCGAGATCGTTGACGGTAGGCTCCAGTTCGGCAGCCTTGGAATTCTGGGCGGTGGATTGCATAGATGACTGACCGTTCAAAAATCAGGTTTCGCGCTCGGTGCAAAGGATACGCGGATCAGGCGATCTTGAATCGCGATACCGACTGGCGCAATTCCTCGGCCATACGGGAAAGGTCTCGCACCTGCTGAGCCGTAGATCGGGTTCCCTCTCCGGTCTGCTCGGTCACCGCAAAAATGTGCTGAATGTTGCCAGCCACCACGTTTGCCGAAGCAGCTTCCCGTGACGCAGAACTGGAAATCTGCTCAATCAGATCTGCGAGCCGGCGAGACACCTGGTCAATTTCTGTCAGCGCAGTACCTGCGTTGTCGGACAGTTTGGCACCTTCCACCACACCCTGGGTTGAGCGCTCCATGGCGGCCACGGCATCTTGCGTATCGGTTTGAATCGCTTTCACCAGCGCAGAAATCTGGCGGGTTGCATCTGCAGACCGCTCAGCCAGCCGCTGTACCTCTTCTGCCACCACGGAGAAGCCTCGTCCTGCCTCACCGGCTGACGCCGCCTGAATTGCAGCATTCAGCGCCAGCACGTTGGTCTGTTCGGTAATGTCCGAGATCAGCTCGGTAATCTCGCCAATCTCTTGCGAAGATTCACCCAATCGTTTGATTCGCTTGGAAGTTTCCTGAATCTGGTCGCGAATGGAGTTCATACCGCCGATGGCGTTTTGCACGGCCTTCAAGCCGGATTCCGCGGCGGTCAGTGACTGGCGCGCCACTTGGGACGATTCCTGCGCCTGCGCCGAAACCTCATTGATTCGGGACGCCATGTCGAGCACCGATTGACCAGTTTCGCGAATTTCCCGCAGCTGTTCCGTCGAGGCGGCCAGCAGCTCGGTCGAGGTACTGTCGACCTGCGCCGTCGTCTGCGCCACGCGCGTCACCGTACTTTGCACGTTACCTACCAGCTGCCGCAATTCTTCCACCGTGTAGTTCACCGAGTCAGCAATGGCGCCGGTGATGTCCTCCGTCACCGTGGCTTCCTGAGTCAAATCGCCTTCGGCGACGGTCTGCAACTCATTCATCAGCCTCAAAATGGCTGCCTGGTTGGCGTCGTTAACACGCTTGGCATCCTGCTCCTGGCTTTTCGCTTCCTGACGCTGCCCTTCAGCGACATTCTGGCGTTGCTGGCTGTCTTGCACCTGCAGTCGAGCCAACCCTGCCGCAGAGATAAGCGCGATTGCCGCCGCAATAATCAGGGCGGTCAATGAACCTGCGCCCAAACCGGTTTGCGACGAGAGCTTACCCTGCAGGTCTTCAAGACTGCGACGGATGGGTTCACTGTCCAGAATGATGGAAGACTGGGCTTCGCGGGCGGACACCAGGCCCTGGAGGTTGCCTAGAATCGCACCCGCCTGAACCCGGGTTTGCTCGTACAGAGCTAGCAGGGCTTGCAGACGCTCTCGTGTTTGCGGGTCTTTCGAGGCACCAAGTCGCAACTCGGCGCTGCCGTCCTGCAGGCCCTGGGCAATCTCCTTGAAAGAATTCAGGTCTTTACCGAGCAGAAAAACGGCCTCTGGGCTGACGCCCTCCATGGTCAGAAATTCGTTGGCTGACTTGCCGATCCGCTGGGTCAACATCACCAGCTGTCCGGCCGCTGAAATCTCGGCCGGCGCAGCGTTCTGTTGAAGCTTGAGAGAAGACACGGTTTCTGCGATTTCGAGCAGGTCTGAAGACTGACGATTGATGGTGCGCAATGCGCTTCCAACCTGCGTCAAGATGGCTTGCTGGCCCATGACGGTGGCTGCATTTTTCTCGGCTCGCTCCATCAAGGGCGTGACCTTGTCAAGATCTTCCTGAAGCGAACCATCAATGGCGCTCAAGCGCAAGCTCTCCTCGCCGGACTTCAGGCCACGTACGGTTTTAGCCAATACATCGGAGCTTTCGCGCACGTCCGGAAAGGCCTGCGCACTGCCCACCAATGCTTGCGATACCGATTTCGCCAATCGCTGCGACTGCATCAGCGACTGCCCTGTTGCGGACACCTGTTGAGCCACCTTGTCAGCCTGATTGAGCGCAAGGAAAGTCACCACGCCCAACACAATCAGCGCCAGCACCAGCAAGACCGCCAGAATTTTCTGGTGCTGATCGATGGTACGCCGACCCAGCAACGGCAGCGACAGCAAATCACCGCGTATGGGCAGCACCTCCTCCTCCGCAGGCGCAAGACGACTCGACCCGAATAGATCGTCGCCGCCGTCGACCACGCGGGTGGCAGCAACCCGCATGGCCGCTTCTTCCCGCGCAGCACTGGCAAGCACGTCAACCGGGGCCCCTACCGAGGCAAGATCCATGCTGTCCTCGAGCTGGGCATCCTTGGGTTTGAACAACTTCTGGATATTTTCAAAAACAGACATGAATAGCCTTCCGGAGAAACAAAACGCGCTAGGCGCCAATTGTCAAAAAATGCGCTTGCTGGGCAAGCAGTTGAAGGTTGATTTCTTGCCACGATGCGCCGTGGATATCAACGTAGTCGTTGCCAAAAAATTCAGGTGCATCAGACTTTCGGGGAGAAAAATCGACGAAGGCTTCCTGATTGCGAAGTCCGGAAAGCTTGTCAATCAACAAGGCACAGTTGATCTCAAGGGCGGCATTGAGCGCAACAAGCCTGGAATCCGAGCGCGCCAAATCGCTTTTCGGCGGCGGCGGCTGCCCACTGACGAAACTTGCGAGATCAACCACCCCGAAAAGACCGCCACGCAAATTGGCAACCCCGGAAAACCATTGCTGGGTATAAGGAACAGGCTGCGTCGAAACCCAGGGGAAAATCTCGCCGGACTGGCTCAGCGGAAACAGATACTTCTGGCCGCCAGCCTCGACAGCAAGCCATGATGCAGCAACACCTTGGGTGCGGGCGATCTGAAGCTTGTCGGCCAGGCGGGTCTGTAGATCTCGAAGGGCTTGTCTGTTCGCCATGCTTTATTCGGATCGCCGGATCAACCGAGCGCTTTGATTTTTGCCATCAGTTCGGCAGAATCAACCGGCTTGGTGATGTAGTCGCGCGCACCCTGACGCATGCCCCATACACGGTCTGTTTCCTGGTTTTTGCTGGTGCACATGATGATGGGAACATCGGCGTAAAGCGGATCGCGGGAAATGGCGCGCGTCAGCTGAAAGCCGTTCTGACCAGGCATCACGACATCCATCAGGATCAGTTCGGGCTTGTCTTCAGCGAGCCGGCGAAAGGCATCCTCAGCATTTTCTGCAGTCTTGACCGTGAAGCCATTCTTGACGAGCAAATCAGTCAGGAACATCAGTTCCGTCTTGGAGTCATCAACCACCAGTACTTTATTAATAGCCATTAAGCCAATCCTTGTTTTGTGCCGCCAAACTCACGAACGGTTTGCAGCAACTGATCTTTGGTGAAAGGTTTGGTGAGGTAATCTTGCGATCCAACCATCCGTCCCCGCGCCTTGTCAAAAACGCCATCCTTGGAGGACAGCATCACGATGGGAACAGCGGAAAATCTCACATTGCGCTTGATGATTGCGCAGGTCTGATACCCATCCAGCCGGGGCATCAAAATATCGCAAAAAATAAGGTGCGGCTCAAAATCATTGACTTTCGCGAGGGCGTCAAACCCATCGTCAGCCAGAAGAACCTCGTGCCCGCCCTGCTTCAGGAATATCTCGGCACTGCGCCTGATGGTGTTGCTGTCGTCGATCACCAGAACCTTCAACCCGGAACTTGGAATACTCACTGCCTTTGCTCCTTTTTCAGCCCCAGCCGCAAAAAGCAGCAACAAGCACCGTTAAATTTCAACCATCTCAAAGTCTTCTTTGCGCGCTCCGCATTCCGGACAGGTCCAGTTCATCGGAACTTTATCCCAGGTGGTGCCCGCCTCGAGACCATGCTCGGGGGCGCCTGTGGCCTCGTCATAGATCCATCCACAAATTAAACACATCCAGGTTTTTGATTGAGTCACAGCTTAAGTTGCCTTCGAATAGAATGCAACAATTGTATCGACGCCGCGTTGCTAAATCGCGTACAAAGTCTCGTATTTAGCAAAAATCGCAGTCATGTCAAATCCCAAACTCCCTCAACTTGAAAGCCGGCAACTTCAGGCTGAGGAAGACGAAGTATCGCCTGCTTGCGTGATGACATTCAACGCCAACGACCCTAGCGGTGCGGGCGGCTTGACTGCAGACATCGCAGCCATTGCATCGGCCGGCGCTCATGCACTGGCCATCGTGACAGGCGCCTACGTGCGTGACACCGCCGAAATTTTTGACCATTTTGCCTTCGATGAAGAGGCGGTAACGGACCAGGCGCGTTCGGCGCTGGAAGACATGCCAGTGGCCTCCATCAAGGTCGGCTTTGTCGGCAGTCCCGAGAACATCAGCACGATTGCGCAAATCGCTTCCGACTATTCGGAGGTACCGCTTATTGCCTACATGCCCAACCTGTCGTGGTGGGATGAAAGTGAAATCGACAGCTACCTCGATGCGTTCCGTGAATTGATGCTGCCGCAGACCACCTTGTTAGTCGGCAACCACAGCAGCCTGTGGCGCTGGCTTTTGCCTGACTGGTCCGGCGAACGCAATCCATCGGCGCGCGACATTGCAAAAGCAGCAGCCGACCTCGGGGTTCCCTACACCCTGGTCACCGGCATACCCCTACCCGACCAGTTCATTGACAACGTTCTGGCCACGCCGCAGTCCGTGCTTTACAGCGAAAAGTTTGAACGTTTCGAAGCTGTTTTTTCCGGCGCTGGCGACACGCTGTGCGCCGCACTGGCGGCTCTCATTGCCAACGGACACGATCTGCAGGCCGCGACCGCAGAGGCACTGACCTACCTCGACCACAGCCTGGATGCCGGGTTTCATCCAGGCATGGGCAACATCGTGCCTGACCGCATGTTCTGGGCGCAGACCGATGTCGAAGCCGGTGAAAATGACACCGGAGAAGACGATCCAGGCGACGGAGACGGCGACGCCGCCGCCTCTCTTTTTAATCTGCCCACCAACGGCACCACCAAACACTGATCTGGCCCCATTCATGGTTCATTCGACTACGCAAGCATCCCGCAACGATCAGCTTTTTGAGCGTGCCAGAAAAACCATTCCCGGCGGCGTCAATTCCCCGGTACGGGCCTTCAAGGCGGTGGGCGGCACGCCGCGTTTTGTACAGCGCGCACACGGCGCCTACTTCTGGGACGCCGACGGCAAGCGCTACATCGACTACATCGGCTCCTGGGGGCCGATGATTCTGGGGCACGGCCATCCAGCTGTAGTCGACGCGGTGCAAAAAGCCCTGCTGGAAGGTTTTTCTTTTGGTGCACCGACAGAGCGTGAGGTCGAACTCGCTGAAGAAATCATCAAGCTCGTGCCTTCGATCGAAATGGTGCGACTGGTCAGTTCGGGCACCGAAGCAGCAATGAGCGCCATTCGCCTGGCGCGCGGTGCAACAGGTCGCAGCAAGATCATCAAGTTCGAAGGCTGCTACCACGGCCACGCCGACGCTTTGCTGGTCAAGGCCGGGTCTGGCCTGGCGACGTTCGGCAACCCGACCAGCGCCGGCGTTCCGCCCGAGGTCGTACAGCACACACTGGTGCTTGAGTACAACCACATCGCGCAGCTGGAAGAAGCCTTCGCGCTTCACGGCAGCAGCACGGCCTGCCTGATGATTGAGCCGATTGCAGGCAACATGAATTTCGTGCGCGCCAGCGTGCCGTTCATGAAACGCTGCCGCGAGCTGTGCACCCAGCACGGCGTGCTGCTGGTGTTCGACGAAGTCATGACCGGCTTTCGCGTGGCACTCGGCGGCGCGCAAAGCGTTTATGCGCGCAGCATTCCCGGCTTTAAACCCGACATGACCGTGCTTGGCAAAGTGATCGGTGGCGGAATGCCACTCGCTGCTTTCGGTGGTACCCGCGCTGTGATGGAACAACTGGCACCGATGGGCCCGGTCTACCAGGCCGGAACGCTCTCAGGCAACCCGGTTGCCACGGCCTGCGGCCTGCAGACGCTGCGCGAAGTGCAAAAGCCCGGTTTTTACGAGGCGTTGGCCGACCGCACGCGCAGTCTGGTCACAGGCCTTTCGGCGGCAGCCA
>JANNKV010000006.1:0-9591 GCA_031396485.1 Polaromonas sp.
GGGGCGTCACCGCCCCACTCGCTGTCGTCGGGTGCGGTTTCGACAGAGCCGTCGCCGTCCCAGCTTTCTTCCAGCGGCGCTTCAGAACTGCTGTCTGTACTGCTTTCTACACTTTTTTCAGCATCATTTTGGCTTGTAGCCCTGGAATCATCTGCGCCATTAGCTATTGAATTAGTAGCAGACTCGAATTCCTGATTTTCCTGGCTCACCGGCGTGTTGACATGCTCCACGCCAAATTCTTCTCGCACAGCCGCGTCCTCGGACACCTCCAGAAACGGGTTTTCGTCCAGCATCTGCTCGACTTCCTGGCTCAATTCGAGCGTAGAAAGCTGCAGCAGGCGAATCGACTGCTGCAGCTGCGGCGTCAGCGCGAGATGCTGCGAGACGCGGAGGGAAAGGCCCTGTTTCATGGTGCCCCCACGCTCCCCACTGCGTGTGGTTCGCTGCCCCCCGAGGGGGCCGCCCCGCCTGCGGCCTGGCAAAGCCAGTTCCGCGGCCGGTACTTGAACGGGAGGGGAAAGACTTCACGGCGGGAGCTAGACCTCGGAAATGCGTGTTTTGAGCAGGGGCCATGCAACCGGCTTTGCCGGGGCACAGGCGCCGCCCCCTGCAGGGGGGAGGGAGCTACACGCAGTGAGCGACAACGGGGGGGATTCTTGCAAGCAAGCGGGGGCCGCGCAACCGGCTTTGCCGGGGCGCAGGCGCCGCCCCCTGTAGGGGGGAAGGCGTTACACGAAGTGAACGTCCGACGGGGGGGTGCCATCACATCTTGAAATGTTCGCCCAGATATACACGGCGTACATCGGCGTTGTTGACGATCTCATCGGGCGTTCCGGCCGCCAGCACATGGCCTTCGCTGATGATGTAGGCGTGGTCGCAAATGCCCAGGGTCTCGCGGACGTTGTGGTCGGTGATCAACACGCCGATGCCGCGCGCCTTCAGGAACCCGATGATGCGCTGGATCTCGATCACGGCGATCGGGTCGATGCCGGCGAACGGTTCGTCGAGCAGGATGAAGCGCGGCTGGGTGGCCAGCGCGCGGGCGATTTCGACGCGCCGGCGCTCACCACCCGACAGAGCCGGCGCCGGCGAGTCGCGCAGATGCTCGACCCGCAAATCGTGCAGCAAGCCGTCCAGGCGGCTTTGCAGATCGGCGCGTGTCAGCGCTTTGCCGGACTCGTCGACCTGCAGCTCCAGCACCGCGCGCACGTTCTCTTCCACCGTCAGCTTGCGGAAGATCGACGCTTCCTGCGGCAGGTAACTGAGGCCCAGCCGGGCACGGCGGTGAATCGGCATGCGCTCGACCGACTGGCCGTCGATCGAAATCTCGCCCGCATCGGCCCGCACCAGACCGACGATCATGTAGAACGAGGTGGTCTTGCCGGCGCCATTTGGGCCGAGCAGACCGACCACCTCGCCTTTTTGTACTGACAGTGACACGTCCTGCACCACCTTGCGGCTGCCGTAAGACTTCTGCAGCCCTTGGGCCACCAGGCGGCTGGGCTCAAGGCCATCCAGCCCCGACTCGGCAGCCACATCGCTCATCAACCCACTGCCGGGCCTGCTATCTGTTGCGGTCATTGGCCCAGTGTGGTGCTGGGGCGCAGGCGGGGCACGGTGCCGGGCGGCGGCGGCGACGCGGCTGGCGCTGAAGCGGCGGTGCGCGGCGACAGCATCGCGCGGATGCGGCCGGTCGGATTGGCGGCGGTGCGGTTTTGCTCGCCACCGTCGACGGTGAACACATCGGTGTTGTTGTCGTAGGTGATCGCCGCGCCGGTGGTTTCGTCCAGCAGCGTGGCGCCCGCGTAGCGGCGCACCACCGCGCGGCGGATGAATTTCACCAGGTCGGCCTTGCTGTCGTATTCGATGCGTTCGCCCTCGCCTTCGATGTACTCGTCAACGCCATCCCGCTTCTTGCGGTAGTAAGCCAGCTTGCCGGGCGCCGCAGTGGACGTGGCCTGCTGGTAGCCCTGGGGGTCCTGGGCCACCTCGACGCGTTCGCCGCGAACGATGGTCGTGCCTTTGGTGATGACCACATTGCCGGTAAAAACGCTGGTTTGCTTCAAATCGTCATAACGCAGGGCATCGGCCTCGGCGTTCATGGGCTTGTCCCGGTCTGCCTTTTCGGCGGCGACCGGAAGCGTGACGCTAATCGCCAGGCTGGCCGCCATCAATAACGAGAAAAAGGGATATTTCATAAAGGCACGAATCTTGCTGCTTTTGGATTTGAGCCATTGTAGCCATGGTGCATGTCCACAGTACGTTGCGCATGGCTACACGGGCCATAAAAAAACCCGTCGGCGTCGACGGGTTTGTCAGATCAAGCCGGTTTTTTAGCTGACTTGCGGATTACGCCGGTACGGGTGACTTTAAGGCGACCCCTGACCGGCCCCGATGTCAAGCAGCCTTGCGGGGGAGCGCCACCAGGTGATTGGTGATGAGGAGCGCGCGCTCCATGGTTTTGGCCTGCTCCGACGAGGTGTAATAGCGCCCGGCCACACCCAGCGCCGGGACGCCATCGACCTTGTAGCTGTCTTGCAGCTGCGTGGCCTTCCTGACTTTGGTACTGACCGAAAACGAGTTGTACATTTCGGTGAACTTCGCCTTGTCGATGCCCTGCTTTTCAGCCCAGGCCGTCACCGCCGGCGCTGAATTGAGCGGCTGCTTTTCCACATGAATGGTGTAGAACACCTTTTTGTGAAGTTCTTCGACCTTGCCCATCGCCTCCAGGACGTAATACAGGCGCTGGTGCGGCTCGAAATCAGGACGGAAAGACACCGGAACGCGGCGGAAAGCGACATTCTTCGGCGCGGTTTTCAACCAGGCGTCGAGCTGCGGCTCAAAGCTGTTGCAGTGCGGGCAGCCATACCAGAAGAACTCGACCACCTCGACCTTGCCGGCAGGTGCTTCGGTGGGCGCGGGCTTGTCGAGCACCAGATAGTCGCTACCTTCCCGGTAGGCCTGCGCCTGGGCGGCCAACGGGAGCGCGGCCAGACCCAGACCAGCACCCAGGGTGCCGAAGGCGGTTGAAATAGAAAATTCGCGTCGTTGAATCAAGTTTTTCTCCAGGTATTGCGGAACAGCCGGCTTGCGTTTCAAATTTCAACGCTGCAGCAGTCAGGCCGGTAGACAGTTTGACGGCCGGCCCGAAAAAAGTTCAGTCAGCAGAGCCAGCTCAAGGGTTCGAGCGCTAGCGCTGAACCCGGACCAGCGCGGTTTCAATGGAATTGTTGTCCAGTCGCGCTTTGGCCGCATCAGCATCTTCCTTGCGCTGATACGGGCCCAGCCGCACACGGTAAACGGTGCGGCCCGATTGTTCGCGCTCGGACACTTTGGCCTGCACCCCCAGCAGCATCAGGCGGGCACGCTGCTGTTCGGCGTCTTCAGGTGTGCGGAAGGCGCCGGCCTGAATGAAGTAGGTAAAAGGGTCGACACCCGGCAACACCGTCGGCGACTCCAGCTTCGCCTTGGCCAGGTCACCCAGCGGATCGAGCGACGGCGGTGGCTTGGCCGCTTTACCCGGGGCCGAGGCCGCAGGTTTCGCCCCGGCGACCACGGCAGCTGGCGGTGCGGGCACGTCGGCCAGCTCAGGCGCAGCGGGGATGGGCGGTGGCGGCGGCTTGACCGGGTTCTTGCCGGCCAGTGGGCCGTTCGGATTCCAGTCCTTGTTCTTCTTGGCTTCGGCCGCATCCCCTTCGGCGCCGCCGCGTGACTGCGACTTGTTCATGAAAGGCACGGGCACCTTGGTGACGTACACGGCCACGGCCAATGCAGCGCCCAGGCCCAGCAGTGCGCCAATAATCAGGCCCAAAAATGTGCCACCTCGTTGTTTGTTCATAAAAATCCGCTCAAAACTTTCATCGACTTGTCTGCTCTCTAGCGCGTTCTCTACATTTTGCGTGGTGCACTGACGCCCAGCACAGCCAAACCATTGTGCAACACCTGCGCGGTGGCGGCGATCAGTCCCACACGCGCTGTTCTCACGCGCTCGTCGTCCACCAGAATCCGCTCGGCATCGTAATAGCTGTGGTAGCTGGCCGCCAGTTCGCGTAGATAAAAAGCCACATCGTGCGGCGCCAGGCCTTCTGCCGCATGGGCCAGCATCTCGGGGTACTTTTCCAGCAGCAGCATCAGCGCCTGCGCGGGTGCGCTGTCCAGGGGCGACAGGTCGGCGTCTTTCAGGCTGTCGACATGGCCGCCCTGCTCGGTCCAGGTGCTCAGGATCGAGCAGATGCGGGCATGCGCGTACTGCACGTAATAAACCGGGTTTTCGTTATTTTTTGCCAGGGCCAGGTCAATATCAAAGACGTATTCGGTGTCGGGCTTGCGGCTGAGCAAAAAGAAACGCACGGCGTCGGCGCTGGTCCACTCGATCAAATCACGCAGCGTGACATAGCTGCCGGCGCGCTTTGAAATTTTCACTTCAACGCCGCCACGCATCACCCGCACCATGGTGTGCAGTACGTAGTCGGGGTAGCCGGCCGGAATGCCTGCACCGGCGGCCTGCAGGCCGGCGCGCACGCGGGCAATCGTCCCGTGGTGGTCCATGCCCTGAATGTTGATGGCCTTGCTGAAGCCGCGTTCGAACTTGGCCAGGTGGTAGGCGACGTCGGGTACGAAGTAGGTGTAGCTGCCGTCGCTCTTGCGCATGACACGGTCTTTGTCGTCACCGTAGTCGGTGGATTTGAGCCACAGCGCGCCTTCCTGCTCGTAGGTTTTGCCGGCGTCTTTCAGCCGCTGAACCGTGCTGTCAACCCGGCCCGAGCTGTACAGGCTCGATTCGAGGTAGTAGTGGTCGAACTTCACCGAAAACGCCTTCAGATCAAGATCCTGCTCGCGCCGCAAATAGGCCACAGCAAACTGGCGAATCGAATCCATATCGTCCACGTCGCCCGACGCGGTGAACTCGCGGTCGTCGGACTTGACGGTTTTCTTCGCCAGAAAGTCGGCCGCAATGTCGGCAATGTAGTCGCCGTTGTAGGCCGACTCGGGCCAGCCGGCATCGCCCGGGTTGATGCCTTTGGCGCGCGCCTGCGTGCTGTCTGCCAGCGTCTGGATCTGCACGCCGGCGTCGTTGTAATAGAACTCCCGGTACACCTGCGCGCCCTGAGTGGCAAACAGGTTGCAGATGGCGTCGCCCAGCGCGGCCTGGCGGCCATGGCCGACATGCAGCGGCCCGGTCGGGTTGGCCGAAACGAACTCGACGATCATGCGGCGCTTCTCATCGGGCGGCTGGCTGCCGAAGCGCGCCGCTTCGCGGAGCACGGCGCGCACGGTTTCCTGCTTGGCGGCGGGTTTGAGCCGGATATTGATGAAGCCCGGCCCTGCAATTTCAACCGCATCGGCCCAGCGCTGAAAAGCCGGCGCGGCCAGCAGCAGGGTGCGCAGGCGCTCGGCCAGCTCGCGCGGGTTTTGCTTGAGCGCCTTCGACAGCTGCATGGCGGCCGTGCAGGCCAGATCGCCGTGGGCCGCCACCTTGGGGGATTCGAAAGCCGCTTTGTCGCCGGCACCAAGAGAGAGTTGTTCCAGCGCGTCCGACAGGTCGGCGAGCAGGTCTTTTTTAATCGGGGACATCGCCTGATTTTACGTTTATGGCGGTGGTGTTCCGGCATCGGCCCTGCAGCGACGGCCCCGGACGCCATGAACCGCAGGGCGGGATGACCCACAAGACGCTATTAAATTAATAGCTGCTTACGCTTGTTTTACCTGGGCTAGCGGCCTGTTTGGCTTGAATATCGACCCGTTCAGGTGTTTTTGGGTGGTGTGTGCAGCAGCCCCTGGCGCGCTGCCTGCTGGACCGCCTGCGTCAGCCGCTGGGCCGCAGCGGACTCACGCGACCAGTGCTGCCAATAGAGCATCACATCCACCGTGCAGCCTGGCATCACTTCCTGCAACGGCAGCCGGTGCCCCCGGGCGGCCAGGTGCAGTTCGGACATCATGCCCCAGCCCATGCCCTGCTCGATGGCGACCTCGAAGGCGTCCACCGCCGGTACAAAGTGACGCGGGTAGACAACGCCCCGAAGCTGGCAGTGCTGCGCCAGGAATGCATCCTGCAAGGTGTCTTTGCGGTTGAAGATGACCGCCGGGCCGCGCAGCAAATCATGCGGCGAGGCGATGCGGGCCAGGGAAGAAACGCTGCCCCACTGCGCGACGAATTTCGGCGACGCCACGCAGCGGTAGCGCATCACGCCCAGCGGCTCGGCCACGCAACCGCGGATGGAGTGCGCCAGCGTGGTCACGCAGCCGGTCACCTCACCGCTGCTGAGCGCGCCCGGCGTGTGGTCCTGGTCGTCGATCACGATATCAAGCAGCAAACGGTGTTTTTGCGCCGCAGCCGCCACGCCGGGCAGAAACCAGCTGGTGAGCGAGTCGGCATTGACCGCGACGCTCAAGCTCTGCCAGGGTTTCTGCCCGTCGGGGGCGACCGGCGAGTCTTGCAGCAGATCCGCCTCCATCAGCCGCACCCGCTTCACATGCCCGAGCAGCGTCTGGCCTGCCGGCGTGGCGCGCACCTGCTTGCCGCGCACCAGCAGGCGCTGGCCCATGCCGGCTTCCAGCGACTTGATGCGCAGCGACACCGCGGCCAGCGTGATGTTGAGGGCTTTGGCAGCCGCACCAAAACTGCCGTGTTCGATGACGGCAGCGAGGGCGTCGAGTTGACGGGCATCGAGCATGGAAGTCGATTATGGTCAAGATTTTATTGAGCGATCTTATTTTTTGTTAATTTCATTTAACTTGTCGGCCGTTTTCACGACACTGGTCCGACGCCCTGAGTTTCCGAACACCCCTTCCAAACACCCTTTCATCTCATTTCGCAACGCATGAATCTATCGACGACACCGGTTTTCTTCGCCGGCATGGTCTTGAGCCTGTCGCTCATCATGGCGATTGGTCCGCAGAACGCGCATGTGATGCGCATGGGGCTGCTGCGGCAGCACCTGTGGCTGACCGTTTCGGTCTGCGTTGTGACCGACATCGCGCTGATTGCCGCGGGGGTGACAGGCCTGGCGCAACTGGGCGGCCTGTCAGACAAATTACTGGGCGCCATGACGGGCGCCGGTGCGCTGGTGTTGCTGCTCTACGGCGCGCAGGCGATGCGTCGATTTCTCAGGCCCAGCCTGGCGCCGGTCGCGGTCACCGGCCTGAACAACAAATCCGGATCGCCGATGTCGCGCCGGCAGGCAGTCGGCTTGGCGCTGGCACTGTCCTGGCTGAACCCGCATGCGTGGCTAGACACCGCCGTCCTGATAGGCACCGCTTCGCTGGCCTACGCGGCGCCGGCGAACGCGGTGTTTGGCCTGGGTGCGGCAGCCGGATCAGCGTTGTGGTTTATCGCCCTCGGTGGGGCCATGTGGGGCGTGGGCCGGCGCCTGAATTCGCCGCGCATCTGGCGCGCGATGGACGCGTTGGTCGCCCTGATGATGTGGGGGACGGCGCTGTGGCTGCTGAAGGGGCTGCTGTGAGCGGGGGAGGCCTATGGCGCTGAAGAAGACGCACGCCAGTATTCGCTCTGGCTGTAGTTCTGTTTCAGAAAATCAATCCACAACCGCACCCGCAGCGGCAAGTGCTTGCGCTGCGGGAACACGGCATAAATGCCGTTGGGCGGTGCGGCAAAATCTTCCAGCACGGGCACCAGCAGGCCGGCGGCAATTTCTGATTCGACCTCCCAGGTGCTGCGCCAGGCAATGCCGTAGCCGGCCAGACACCAGTCATGCAGCACCTGTCCGTCCGAGCAATCGAGCGGCCCGCCCGTTTTCAGGTGAACTACCTCATGGTCCCAATCAGCGACCGCGTCCGTCAGGACGCCTTCCATTTGTCGCCCTTGGGCGGTGCGCGGAACGCCGGGGGCCGTCAGGACCCCTTCCATTTGCCGCCCTTGGGCGTTGCGCGGAACGCGAAACGCCCAGCCGCGCGTTTGCGACGCATCGCTGGACAGCGTCAGGCAGTCGAATTTGGCCAGCTCGGAAGGATGCTTCGGCGTACCACGGGTTTGCAGGTAGCGCGGTGTGGCCACGCAAAGGCGCCGGTTGTCGGCCATGCGAACGCTCACCAGGGAGGAATCGGGCATGTCGCCGACCCGCACCGCGCAGTCAAAGCCCTCGCCCGCCAGATCCACGACGCGGTCGCTGAGGTTGAGTGACAGGGTGACATCGGCGTGCAGTTCCCGAAAGCGGGTGACCAGCGGCGCGACATGGCGGCGGCCGAAGCCGGCCGGCGCGGTGATGCGCAAATGACCGCTGGCCTTCAGGCCGCCCGCAGACACGCTGGCCTCGGCATCACTCAGATCGGCGAGCAGCCGCTGGCAGTCTTCCAGAAACGCGCTGCCCTCATGCGTGAGCGAAATCCGCCGCGTGGTGCGCACCAGTAATTTCACGCCCAGCCGTTCTTCCAGCGCATCAAGGCGGCGCCCCATCACCGCGGGCGCCACACCTTCGGCCTTGGCTGCGCCGGTGAGACTGCCGCGCGCGACTACAGACACAAAGGATTCAAGTTGTTTGAGTTTGTCCATGCCGGATTATGTCTATTGGCGTATGCAATGGCAGCTTTTCAAGCGCACTTCATGCATTGAAACGACCATCGCCCCAGCCCGATCGATTTTTTTCCGGTCGCTTGAGCCCACGCGGGTTGAGGACAAGCGCCTACGCCGCCGCGGTGCCGCGGCAGTTACAAACAGTTAGAAGGAACTTCGAAAAGTTTTGCCCCGGCTGCTGTAACGCAATTACCCGGGGTGCAGGGAAAGCAAGCTGCCGTGCCAAACCGCATGGCGCTTGCAGATACGGCGTCATAAACAAAACGTCATTTAAAACCGCCGGGCCCGTGGGGCCGACCGGCAATTTGCCAACAAGCAAGAGGAACTCTCATGAACTATTCAATCATCATCACTGCTGCCGTAATGACCCTGGCCCTGAGCGCCTGCGACCGCCCTGCTGCCGTAGTCACTCCGGCCGTGGTCACCGTTCCTGGCCCTGCCGGTGCGACTGGCGCCACGGGATCAACCGGTTCCACGGGCTCAACGGGTTCCATGGGTTCCACCGGATCGACCGGTTCCACGGGCTCAACCGGATCCACCGGCGCCACGGGTGCGACCGGCAAAACCGGCGGCGACACCGTGGTGATCATGCCAGCCGCACCAGCATCGCAATAAGCGTGACGTCAAGCGCCTGTTGAGGCGCCTAGGCGGCCTGCTGACAGCAGGTCGCCTTTCCTTTCAGTACGCCAGCGTTGCAATGGCACGAAGCTCGTCGGGTGTGGTGCTTGGCAGGCCAAAAAATTCCAGGTAGGCCGGAATCTGCTCAAACAGCATGTCCGAGCCGATTTGCACTTGACAACCTCGTGCCTTCGCTGCCTCGAGGAACGCGGGCGATGCGATGCCGATGGATGTGTCGCGCATTGATCCTCGCTCGTTTGTAGGCGAAGTGGTGATGAAAACCGAGATGACCGCGTTCCTCGAGGCCGACAGCATCTCGGTGACGTCGCTCCCGCGGAACGGTGGGGTGCCGGTGAGCATTTCGAACAGGACGCATCCGAAGGCCCAGATGTCGGCTCGCGCGTCGACGGGCCTGCCGCGCGCCTGTTCCGGGCTCATGTAGG
>JANNKV010000015.1:0-16215 GCA_031396485.1 Polaromonas sp.
GCACCATCTTCCTGCAACTGCCGTTTTTGCAGCGCTTCTTTCCAGCCAGCCGGATCAAAATCTGCAGCGCTGTCAACGGCATCGCTGAGGGCCGCTGGCGTGGTGTCAGTCTGGGCGCGCTTGCCTGACCCCCAGCGGGAAAAAGGCCAGGCGCGCTCGGTCTTCGGACCGACCGCTTCAGAAGCGTCAGCGGCATCAGCCGGGTCTGCGGCCTTCAAGTACTGGTTGGCATCCCCGGTCACCATGGTGGAGCCGGACGCCGGTGGCGACGCGGCTCCGCTCAGTGAGCTGTTATCAATATCTGCAGTCGGCTTGGGAGCGATGGGTGTTGGCTCGGCAATGGAAGCTTCACGGGGCAGCAGATATTTCGACGCATCAAAAACGTCTGCGCAGTGACCACATCGAACCCAGCCCTGTGAGACTTTGAGTTGGTCGGTCACGACTTTGAACATCGTGCCGCAGGCCGGACAGCGTGTAATGAGGCTCATCTAGCGCCGTATTGTAGAGTCCGCCCGACACACGCCACTACTGGCGAACGGTCGGAGCACGCGGTCTCAGAGGCGGGCCGTCATCAAAATCCAGCCATCTTCCGAGTCATGCACCTGAAGCTGGCAATAAGGCCCATAAGCCGCCTTGAGCTCCTCAGCCTGACGCTCAAGAATGCCAGCCAGCACCAGGCGGCCGCCCGGGGCCACGTGGGCGCAGAGCAGTGGCGCCAAAACTTTCAAAGGCGTCGCCAAAATATTGGCCAGCACCGTCTGGTAAGCACCCACCGCCTTGTCGGGCAGGCCGGCATTGAGCGTGACCTGGTTGGCTTCGGCGTTGGCGTTGGTTGATTGAACCGCGGCTTCATCGATGTCCACGGCGTCGATATCAACGGCTCCAAACTTCGCGGCACCAATCGCCAGAATGCCCGAGCCGCACCCGTAGTCGAGCACGCGGCCTAGATTGATCCCCACGCTCCCGACTTCGTTCGGTTCGCGGCCCCCCGAGGGGGCTTTACTTGTTACGGACGGCCCGTCGCTGCGTACGCTCTGCGCCTCACCTCGTCCCGCGATCCAGCGCAAGCACATGCGTGTGGTTGGATGGGTACCTGTGCCAAACGCCAAACCCGGGTCCAGCCGGATCACTGTGGTGGCCTGCGCGGGCGGCTCATGCCAGGTGGGAACAATCCAGAATGACGGCGTGATTTCTACCGGCGTGAATTGCGATTGCGTCAGCCGCACCCAGTCCTGGTCGGGCACGGCCTGCACGGCAACCAGCTGGCAGCCAGCGAAAAAATCCTGAGCGGCCAGAACAATAGCTGCATCACGCGCCAGTGCTTCCGAGGCAAACAGCGAGACCACCCGCGAACGCTCCCATCCGGCCTTGGGCGGCGGCATGCCCGGTTCGCCAAACAGCGCCTGCTCGGCAGGCGTCTGGGCATCGGCGTCTTCCACCGACACACTGAGTGCGTCGAGCGCATCCAGTGCATCGCTCAGCAATTCAACCGAATCGACAGGCGCCAGCAGGATCAGTTCAAACATCTTCTAGCCTTACACGGGAGTTGGACAGCAGTATTTGCAAGCAGGGGCCGCGGATCTGGCTCTGCGAGTCCGCAGGTGCAGCGGCCCACTCGGGGGGCAGGAAGCGACACGCAGTGCGCAACCGTGGGGGCTTACCGTGCCCGCTTGGACAACCACTCTTCGAGGTAGTGGATGTTCGTGCCGCCGTCCATGAATTTGGCATCAACCATCAGTTCGCGATGCAGCGGGATATTGGTATTGATGCCCTCGACGACCGTTTCGGCCAGCGCCGTGCTCATGCGTGCCAGTGCCTGCGCGCGCGTGTCGCCGTGAACAATGATCTTGCCGATCATCGAGTCGTAGTTGGGTGGCACAAAATAATTGGCATAGATGTGCGAGTCCACCCGCACGCCAGGCCCGCCCGGCGTGTGCCAGGTCGTGATGCGCCCGGGAGAGGGAATGAATTTGTACGGGTCTTCCGCATTGATGCGGCACTCGATCGAGTGGCCCTTGAGCTGGATGTCACGCTGCACGAACGGCAGCTTTTCACCGGCGGCCACCATGATCTGCGTGCGCACAATGTCCACGCCGGTGATCCACTCGGTCACCGGGTGCTCGACCTGCACGCGTGTATTCATTTCAATGAAATAGAACTCGCCATTTTCGAAAAGAAATTCGAACGTGCCAGCGCCGCGGTAGCCAATCTTCTTGACCGCGGCCACGCAACGCTCGCCAATACGCTCGATCAGCTTGCGCGGAATGCCCGGCGCCGGTGCTTCCTCGATCACCTTCTGGTGGCGACGCTGCATCGAGCAATCACGCTCGCCCAGCCAGACCGCGTTTTTGTACTGATCGGCCAGGATCTGGATTTCAATGTGCCGCGGGTTCTGCAGGAATTTCTCCATGTAGACCTCGGGGTTGCCGAATGCCGCGCCGGCCTCGGCCTTGGTGGTTTGCACCGCATGCAGCAGCGCCGCTTCGGTATGAACCACGCGCATGCCGCGACCGCCGCCACCGCCGGCGGCCTTGATGATGACCGGATAGCCGACCTGCTTGGCCGTCCGCTTGATGATCAGCGGGTCATCAGGCAACGCACCTTCGGAGCCGGGCACGCAAGGCACGCCGGCCTTGATCATGGTCTGTTTGGCTGACACCTTGTCGCCCATGATGCGAATCGATTCGGGGGTCGGGCCGATGAATTTAAAGCCGCTTTTCTCGACGCGTTCGGCGAAGTCGGCGTTCTCGCTCAGGAAACCGTAGCCGGGGTGAATCGCCTCGGCGTCGGTCACTTCAGCCGCAGAAATGATGGCCGGCATGTTGAGGTAGCTGAGCGCCGAAGGCGCCGGCCCGATGCACACCGACTCGTCGGCCAGCTTGATGTACTTGGCTTCGCGGTCGGCTTCTGAATAGACCATCACGGCCTTGACGCCCAATTCACGGCAGGCGCGCTGGATGCGCAGCGCGATCTCACCCCGGTTGGCAATCAGTATTTTTTTAAACATGCGTGCTGGTGCCCCGTCTGGCTGTTCTGTAAAAGCGGCAAGGCTGCCACGTATTCCATTTCTAAAATGGAATTACTCAATCGTGAAAAGCGGCTGCCCGTATTCCACCGCCTGGCCGTTTTCGGCCAGTATTTTCGTGACGGTGCCAGACTTGTCGGCCTCGATTTCATTGAGGATTTTCATCGCCTCGATGATGCAGATAGTCTCGCCTTCCCTGACCACGCTACCGACCTCGACAAACGCCTTGGCACCCGGACTGGCCGAGCGGTAGAACGTACCGACCATCGGCGATTTCACCGCATGGCCTTCAGCGACCGGCTCGGCAGCGACAACCGCTGCGGCCGGCGCAGCAGGCGCGGGCGCGGGAGCCAATTGGGGCGCAGGCGCCTGTGCATACTGAATCTGCGCGGGTGCAACGCCCGCCTTGACAATACGGACCTTGCCTTCGGCGCCGGTAATTTCGAGTTCAGACACGTTCGACTCTGAGACCAGGTCAATCAGTGTCTTGAGTTTTCTTAAATCCATGGGGTCTCCGACGACGGTGGGCGCTGGCGCATGAAAGGTGCGCAGCATTCAATGAGTGAAAAATCCATCCCTGGAACCCATTCGTATTTTTCTCTGTACTTTTCTTTATCTTCGACTTACGTGCCGCTATTTGGCCTTAAATCTCTCAATTCAGGCCGATCGGCATGCTACTGCAAAAAATGAAAATTGATGGCAGCGCGCAAAACCCAGAGTGTACCTGAAGCGCAAACGGCGCTGAAACGGCGGGAGCGCTATTTAAGCTGGGCCCAAAGCGCCAGATCTTCCGGCGAGACCTTGCCAGTTTTACGATGCAGCAATTGACCGGAGGCTCCCAGGACAACCGAGAACGGCAGCCCTCCCGAGAGATTGCCAAAGGATTTACTCAACTCAGTACCGCCAAATCCGGCCATCCCGACCGGAAAGCTGAGCGGTCTGGATTGCAGCCACTTGCGCACCGCACTGGGCTGGTCAACTGCCAAACCCAGCAATTGCCAGCCTTTAGCCTTGTTTGCCTGATAAAAGCTGTCCAATAACGGCAGTTCTTCAATACAGGGCGGGCACCAGGTCGCCCAAAAATTGACCAACAGGGGCTTGCCGCGAAAACTGCTCATCGGCAGCGGCGTGCCATCCGGCGTGTCAAAGCTCGACTTCCAGAAGGCCTCGACGGCATCGTCGCTCTGGGTGCCGGCATCCGCACCCGGCGTTACTGCGACGCGATCAGCCGCCGGCTGCGGTGCAAGCTCATGCGGGCGGAATTTCCACCAGGCCGCGCCGACGCCAGCCAGACCTGCGGCAGCAGCCACAGCGCCCATTGCCAGATTTCTCCGATTCACTTGTCAGCTCCTTGAGTCATCACCAGTTTCTGGACCGCCGCCAGATCACCACGCGGTGGCCGCCCTTTTGAATCCGGCCGCAACGCGCCGCGCAAATCATTGTGGTCGTACACCAGCAGGTGCACGCCCACCGTTTCATTGAGCGGCTTGCACAGGCTGGTCAGACTCAGTGCCTCGACGCTGCCGCCAGTAAACCCTGTGACTGTACGCGGCTCGTAGGCCACGTTGTGCTCAATCAGCGCAATTTCGGCAGATTTCGGGTCGTCACAAAAGAGTTGAATGTAGATATCTGACAGCCGCGTCGCCGTGCCATGCCAGACCGCACCGCCCAGGTAGGGCCGAAACGGCGCCATGCGCTCCATCCACACCAGTGCCAGCTCGCGCAGCGCGGCCAGTTCGACTGGCTGAGTGTCGGCACAGAACACAGAAATGTACTCGCGCACCGCGTCCTCCAGCTCGTCGTTATCAGGCAAGCCAGTGCGCGCAGGCAAGGCCATCTGTTTGACGGCACGGCGCTTGGCCGGGCCGTACTCAAGACCCTCTTCGACCACCATGGCGGCGGCGGTAGCGGCGATTTCAGTTTTAAGGGTGTGCAAGGGAAGGCGTCGGTTCGGGCTGAAGAAGCTTTGCAATGATTTTCGTCAAAGCAGATGCGGTCTGCTGACCATGCGTTTTAGTTTAGGCTTTTGCAAGTGCCTTAGATTCCGGCGGGGCGGACAACTCACTTCTTTCAACAGACGCGTTAAACCCGGAAAGCCAGTCAACTTGCTACTTTAATAATAGCTACTCACGCAGTTTTTACCTGGGCTGCAGGCCTTTTTCACTTGAATTCAGGCGTTGACAGGCCCGCTGGCCGGTTTCAGGGGACGCTTGCGCATCCCTAAAATACGCCGCATGCACATACATATTCTGGGAATTTGCGGCACGTTCATGGGCGGGCTGGCCGCGCTGGCGCGCGAGGCGGGGCATAAGGTGACGGGTTGCGACGCCGGCGTTTATCCGCCCATGAGCGATCAGCTGCGCGCGCTGGGCATCGAGCTGATCGAAGGCTACGGTGCCGATCAAATCGGCCTCAAGCCCGACATGTTCGTAGTCGGCAACGTGGTGTCGCGCGCGCGGCTGCCCGACGGCAGGCCAAGATATGCGTTGATGGAAGCCATTTTGAACGCTGGCGCGCCCTACACCAGCGGCCCCGAATGGCTCGCCGCACACGTTCTCCAGGGTCGGCATGTGCTGGCGGTTGCGGGCACGCACGGTAAGACGACCACCACGGCGATGCTGGCGTGGATTCTCGAATGCGCCGGAATGCAGCCCGGTTTTCTTGTCGGCGGCGTTCCCCTGAATTTTGAGGTGTCGGCACGGCTCGGCGGCAACCGGGCAGCTAGCGAAACCGCTGCCGACTCCCGCCTTCACCAGGAGGGGCCGCAGGACCGGCTTTGCCGGACTGCAGGCGCAGCGGCCCCCTCGGGGGGCAGCGAACCACACGCAGTGGGGAGCGTGGGGGTTTCAAACCAAACAGGGGCCGCGGAACCGGCTTCGCCGGGCCGCAGGCACAGCGCCCCCTCGGGGGGCAGCGCAGTACGCGAAGCGACAAGCGTGGGGGCTCCATTCGTTATCGAGGCCGACGAATACGACACCGCTTTTTTCGACAAGCGCAGCAAGTTCGTGCACTACCGGCCGCGCACCCTGGTGTTGAACAACCTCGAGTTTGACCACGCCGACATTTTTGATGACCTGGCTGCCATCGAGCGGCAGTTTCATCACCTGGTGCGCACCGTGCCTTCGGAAGGCCGCGTGATCAGCAATGCGGCCGAGCCGGCGCTGCAGCGGGTGCTGGCCAAAGGCTGCTGGAGTGAGGGTGTACTCTTTGGTGAAAGCGCTGCGGGCCAAGGCTTCACGGCTAAAGGTGAGCCGCACGACTTTGACGTACTGAAAGACGGTCAGCCCGTGGCAAAAGTGCAATGGAGCCTCAGCGGCGTGCACAACCAGCTCAACGCACTCGCCGCCATCGCCGCGGCCGAGCATGTGGGCGTGGCGCCAGCCCAAGCGGCGCAGGCGCTGGCGACGTTTCAGAACGTCAAGCGCCGGATGGAACTGCGCGGCGTGGTGCCTTACAGAAAAGAAGGTTTGAGTGGCAACGTCGCCGTATATGACGACTTCGCCCACCATCCGACGGCTTTTCGCACCACGCTCGACGGTCTGCGCCGTCAATTGAACAGCGCCGGCCAGAGCAAAGACCGCATCCTCGCGATCTTCGAGCCGCGCAGCAACACCATGAAGCTGGGCAGCATGACGGCGCAACTGCCCTGGAGCCTGGAGCAGGCCGATCTGGCGTTCTGCCACGCCGGTGGCCTCGACTGGGACGCACGCGCCGCGCTGGCACCGATGGGCTCGCGGGCGCAGGTGGCAGACACCATCGACGAACTTCTGGCGCAAGTGTTGGCAGCGGTCCGGCCGGGTGACCAGTTGGTGTGCATGAGCAATGGCGGGTTCGGCGGCATTCACGCCCGACTGCTTGCAGCGCTCAAAAACTGACGCTGCGACGGCGGCAGGCGACATCTGGTCGCTATTATTTTCATAGCTGCTTGCGCTGATAAGGCCTGGGCTGGCGGCCTATTTTCTTTGCAAACAGCCCTTTGCGGCTGCCGAATTAGGAATTGAGAAACCTCGCCCCTGTCAAACAAGATCAAATCCAACGAAAAAATCAGGTATGTTGCAGCGCACACAATCGCTTCGTCGGCTCAGGGGATTTTCACCTTTACTAATTTGCCTGACTTTTCAATTCGGTAAATAAACGGTTTTGGCGTGCCAGCAATCGCGTCAACAATTCTTTCATAAGCCTTCAAAAAACACCGCGCCTTTTCATAGTTCTGTGCGTTAGCGCCCCAGAGATAGAAACACCCTATTTGATACTGCTTGATAGCAGAGATTTCGCTTTCGTAACCTGGCTTGTGAAACTTCTCATCGTGACTAAAAACAGTCCAACCTTTTTTCCCCACGAACGCCAGCCATGAATCGTCAGCCTCATCGGGCGGGAAAAGAGGTTCTTTACGACTGCGGTTAGACATGCCCAAAAGACATTTCGGGGTGTGATGGTGAATGACCTTTAGCTTGAGCTTGCCCAAAGACTCGGGCAAGCTTCGGCCGAAATTTCGGTCAAAGTAAAAAGTCAGTGGTGCCTCGCATTAAATTTATCAAGCGGGATACCCTCAAACTTCAGGGCGTAGTCGACATCTTCAGTCTTTAGAGAAAAATCCTCTGCGATGTCTTGACGCGGCTCGCCAGCTTCGAACCTGCCCCGAATCGCCCATGTTGCAACACCCTTGACCATAGGTGCGCCAAACGAAACACGCGGATCAATGAGCACGGGGGACTCTTTTCCACCTGCATGCCACTTCACCGCTAAATCATCTTGGTATTCAAATTCGGTGAATTTCGTATCAACAATCTCTGCCCATGCGAGCTGTCCACCTTTGTTTATCTTGACAAGTTTGTCTTTTGACTCGCTCTGCACAAAGTCGCTCAATCCCATCAAAATATCTTTGCCATCCGTCTTGAAACGATGGTCAGAAAAGGGGTATTCGGAACCAAGCTGAACAGCGATGTAAGCGCGTGCTTCTTTTATCTCTGCTAATTTCACCCCAGTTTTCCTGAGCGCAGCAACGAATGCAAGCTCCACCAGCTGAAGATAATTCAAGGAATCGCCTTTGCTGCGCGCAGAAATCGCCTGCTTCTCAAATGGCGTGGTGTTTTGCCAATTAAGAATTGTCTGTGCCGTAACGCCGACGTATCGCGCAGCATCACCTACCCGATAAGTAGGTATGTAAAGCCGGCGTTTCCACGCAGGAACTCTGCGTTTGGGATGCAAATCAGTCACATTTTTTCTCAGTTAGTAAATCATAACCACTGAAGACTAGAGTCCGTTATGCGGATTTTCAGCCGTATGCAAACTTTATACATACCAACAACACTCAACATGAAGAATTCGACAGAAAAAGACGTTGCACCCAATAGATACGAGCGGCAACAGCTATAAAAATTATAGCGAATTCCTAAGTTAACCGGAGATGGAAGCAAGTTTTTAGAAACTCAGTCACACGCCCAGCAACGCCAAAACGGTCAGAACGTCGTCTTTGGTGCGGTAGCTGCCGAAAGCCTTGATGTCCTGATCGCGCACGATGGGGAAGGTGCCCATGATGTAGGCCGCATCGTCAGCGTTCAGGCCATAGAGCCAGAAAAACAGCGCGTCCAGCGCCGCCAGACGGGCACGGCGCTCTTCGTCGTTCCACACGAATGGCGGCAGCACCTGGCCTGCTACGTCCACATAACCGAGGTCACGCGCAAACGGCGCCATGTCATGCGCGGTGTAGGTCAGCGCCAGCACCTGGGGAATCACAAAGTCAGCCACCGTGGGCTGCGGGTGCAGGCCGTTCATGAGCTTGGCGCTGCGCACGGCTTGGGCGAAGGCGGCGGGGAGTGGGTCGTTGAAGCGAGCCGAGTCAATGACAGGGAGTTGCTCGAGGATGTAGAGGCTGTAGTTTTGACCCTGCAGTTTCTGTCGGCCCAGATAGTCCAGTGCAAAGCTATTCAAGTTTGCCAATAACAACGGCAAAGTTCCAAAGGATTGATCAGCCTGTTCTTCTGGCAGGATGATTGACATGGAGTGGCCCACCCCAGATCGGGGAATGATGGCCGCAATCAGTGACCTAACGTTCGTCGGTGCTGTTACTTGCTTGAAACTAAGCGCCCACTCAAACCGGGTTGTTTCAGGAATGAGCTTCGCATCAATGAAGTACTGCGGTTGTGGATACCTGTCTGGGCTGGACTTTTCCAACAGTGAAATGCTTTCGGGTTGCGCCGCGCGGTGCAGATTCTCAAAATTGACCGCCACGTCCGAGGCACGGTGGTCGTACATCTGCACCATCTTGCCTTCGTACAACGGCACAGCTAGAGCGCCAGCCTTCTCCCAGCGGTTCAAAACCATTCGTTGCCAGCCCTGCTTTTCCAGTTCCGTGGCTTTTAGAAAGTTGTGCGAGTCATGCGTCATGTGAAACATGCGCAGGTACTTGACCGGCCAGACCTTCTCATCTGCCTGAGGCCCCAGCGTGTCGCTGACCCCACCAAACTTGACCAGCACCGGGTGGCGGGCATACAACTTCAGGTTGATGTCGGCATCACGCTGGCTACGAAAAATAGGTGCAGCGCCGGTGTTGGGGTTCACACGCTGAAAATCATCCGCCGTCAGCGTGAGAATGCGCGCAGCGTCGTCGAGTTCAGCCAATTGGTGCAGGAAAAAAGCACAGCGGGTTTGCGCGAAAGTACGGGTTGGGCCACCAAAGACCAGAGCACAAAACTTGAAACTGGCATGAACGTCTGGGAAAAAGACTCTGCGATTCTCAAAGTCAAACAGCGCGCCTAGTCGGCCCGTGCTGCTCAGACTACGGAAAAATTCAGCTGCGCCCTTATCTGCTGCAATACCGCTTGGCGTCAGCAGAGCCACTACGCCATAGGGCGCGCTAAGTGCCTGAGCCCGCTCCACAAACAAGCTGTAAAGGTTCACGTCGCCACCGCCCAAAAGGGGGTAGTCGCTGCTGCCAAGTTTGCTGTTGCTAAGCACGCGGGCGTTCGTTTCAGCGGTGTCCGATGCTGCCTGGTACTGCGTCCACAAATCCACCATCGGAGGCGTGTTGGTGCCCGTCTGTGTCATTTGCACGCCTTGTAGCGCCGCGATCATTTTTTTGCGGTCAGCAGCTCTAGGTTGGGCGGCAATCGCGGGGTTTCGTTCAGAAAACCACTCGACTTCTTGAAGATTGATTCGGTCCCACGGCGGGTTGCCGATGATCGCGTCAAAACCGCCTTTGGAGCCGGTGCCAAACACGGTGGGAAAGCTGGTCCACCAATGGAAGAAGGTTTCGCGCGCCGCGAGCTCACGGGTACGGGCCATCAAGTCGTTGGCAGATTGCGTGGCGGCATCGTTACCTTGCAGTCTGCCAGCGGCCAGCATAGCTATCAGGTTTTGACCTGGTTCCAATAGCTTGACGAGGCCATCGAGTAAAGGATGAGGCTGCCCTGCGGCCAGTTTCAGCAACTTGGGCAATTTGCTGATTTTGTCCACCGGCCAGCCGGGCAGCAGCCAGCGCAGCGCGCGCCAAAAGTCGAGCACGGCATGAATCGGCGCTACCTGGACCGCAGCTTCGTTAGCGAGTTGTTTGGAGAGTTGCGCCTCGGCAATGTCCACGTCGGTCAGGTCGGCCACCTGGGCAATGTTTTTAGCCGCTAATGCCAAGCGGTCAAACTCGCTGCTCAATAGCAATGCACCGAGGTTTTGCAAACCCCGTTGCACGTCAGGCAGCTTTTCCCCATGCAGGCTGTCGCCAATCTTGAGGTGGTGGTCCAGAAAGCTCAGCGGGGCGCCCACGGTGAACGTGTGCAGCCACAGCGCGGTTTTGGCCAGCTCGACCGCCATGGGGTTTTTGTCAACACCGAAGATGGTTTTCTTCAAGATCATGCGGCGCACGATGTGGCGGTCGTCCAGCTGAGCGTCGGTCACGGCCCAGCCATGGTCCTTGGCGGTGGTCTTTATGCTGCGGCGAATCGTGGCCATGCGTTGCAGCACCGGGCTTTGCCACGGGCGGCCCGACTCCATCAAATGCGCAGCCCATGACTGCACGCCAACCAGATGCGTTGCGGTCGCGATGGCCTCAAGTACGCGGTCAGCCAGATAGTCAACCAGCGCCACTAAAAAGTGGCCGCTTCCCATGGCCGGGTCGCAAATTTTGAGTTCGAGGATTTGGCTGGCCGGGTCGAGCGCATCAATGACGTCCCAGCCGCCCGGATTGACGGTACCGTTTTTTCCCGCCTTTTTAATGTGCGCCTCAAACGCGTTCATGCGCTCGGTGGCCAGCAAGCCCACGGACTCGCGCAAGATCAACCGGACCAGATCGTCGTGCGTGTAGTAGCTGCCCGACACCTTGCGAGCAAAGCTGGCCGGGGCGGCGGTGATGCGATTGACTTCCGGCTTGTCTTTGAAGTCATCTTTGGCCTGCACTTCATGCACCAGGCTGTATTCAAGCAGGCGCTCGTAGATGCCGCCCAGGTGCGAGACGGACAAGTCGCGGTAGTTGATCCAGCCGCGAATCACTTCCTCAGTCCGACGCGAGAGGGCGTCGATGATCGGGGCCATCACGGCGTCGGGGACATTGGTGCGCGCCAAGAGTGGAGCGCGTGCACGATCAAACAGCCCTCCGTTGTAGGCTGGCATACCTACTTCGTCGTCACCTTTGTCAATTAGCTCAAACACGCCACGCAGGGATAACCAGATCGATTGCATGGTTCGTGAAAACTTGGTTCCGGCATCCACCTTGTCCCGAACCTCTTCCCGCAAACGCCGCACGCTGTAGGGCGCGTAACGCGCATCGCGCACCGGCAGCAAGTTGCGGTCTTCGGCGTAAAACAAAAAAAGCAGGCGGTACAGCAGCACCAGCGCGGCTTCGCGCACTTCGTCCAGATACTCGGGCGTATACTGCGGGCGCTTGAACTGGCCGTAGCCGACTTCATGCGTTTTGGCGTGCAGGTCGCCCCTAGCCAGCGCATCAGCGAGTTGCGGAAAAATGTCGCTGAAGACGCGCGCGCCCAGGTCTTGCGAGACTTTTTCTTCGTACAGTCGCGCTTCGTTGAGGGCAAAAGCGTGAAAAGTCCGCCCGGTGTTGTCCCAGGCTTGCGGCAAAAATGCCTCGCGCTGAAAGAACAAATAAAACAGCCGCAGCGCGTGGCCGGGTTCAATTTCATCCAGTTCGTGCTGCATGCCGGGCAAACCGAGTGCGGCGGCCACGTCTACTTCAAAAAACTCTTCGGCGCGGGAGCGGGCGTCTTGCCAGTACAGCCGCCACACCGCGCCGTTGGTCAGCATGCCCCACTTGATGGCGCGGTCTGACGAGACGTCAATGCGGCTCAAGTAGCGCAGCATTTGCGACGACGGCGCGTCGGGGTCAAAGGCGTCTTTGCCGTCACCCCGGTCCAGCGGGCGCAACCAGCGCTTAGCCTCCAGAATTACCAGTCCGTGGCGGTAGCGGCGGTCGTCTTTGGATTCGCGCAGCGCGGCGGCTTTCTGGTCGCTATTTGCAAACAGCAGGCAGTCGGGCACGGCCTCGCGGCCCTTGGGGTCGGCGTTGACCTGCGGCAAGGTGTCATCACCCCAGCCAAGTGCTGCCAAAACTTTATTGATGACGAGCTGTTCGGTCTGCGCTTCGTTGTTGGTCGAATCGCCGCTAAAGCCTTTGAAAATACCCGCGAGCGCGTCACGAAACGCCGCAAAGGCAGCGTCAGTCAGGTCTTGATGGGGAGGCGTCTCGCTGATGCCACGGGTCAGAAAATCCTGGGTAAAAAGTTGCCCTTGCATAGCGTGGTGTGCGAGTGAAGCCTGTGGAGTTAGCAGCGAGTGTAAAGGGGCGCATGCGAGCGCACGAACGCTATGGCAAGCCCGGCAAATTCGCTATTATTTTCATAGCTACTCGCGCAGGTAATAACTGGGCTAACGGCCAATATCACTTTAAAAACGATCGGAAACGGCTTGAAATGTCGCCCGGGAACGCCTCCCGCGTCGCCGGAAGTCCGCGCCCGCCGCTCAGTAACTGATGCTCAGCGCCGTCACGTCGATATGGATCATCGGTTTGGCCAGCGCGGCGCTGGCGGCGCGGGCGAATTGCTTCGCCCAGGCTGCGTCGGCAAATTTGTCGCTGCCGGCGGCTTGGGCCACGACCACGACCTTATCGGCCGTCAGCAGCTTGCCGGTCGGCCGCAGCGGCTCGCACTCCATTTGCGTGAACTGCTGGTCCAGCCAGGCGCGCGCTTCACCATTGGGCATGAGCGGCAGGTCTTCCAGGTCGATTCGCACCGGCGGACGGCCTGGAAAGGTCACACTGACTTCACTGCGCATGGGGTTCTCCTGTGGATATGAGCCATTTACGAAGCATATTACGCCGGGGCACTCCACCCTGCCAGCAACAAAAAGGCCCCGGACAGGGGCTATCTGGCCCGGCGCGCCAAAACTGCCGCCGACAGCGACTCCAGCACGTCCAGCGAATCGCCCCATGACAAACAAGCATCGGTGATGCTTTTGCCGTATTCGAGGGCGTTGGCGTCGTCCTTGCCCGGCGTGAATTTTTGCGCGCCCGGATTCAGATGGCTTTCGACCATCAGGCCGAACACCTGCTTCGAGCCGCTGGCCACCTGCCCGGCAATATCACGCGCCACTTCGACCTGCTTTTCATGCTGCTTGGCGCTGTTGGCGTGGCTGCAATCGACCATCAGGGTGGCTGGCAAACCCGCTGCGGCCAGCTCTTTGCAGGCCGCGCCCACGCTGGTGGCGTCGTAATTCGGTGCCTTGCCGCCGCGCAGAATCACATGGCAGTCCTTGTTGCCGTTGGTCTGCACGATGGCGACCTGGCCGTTTTTATGTACCGACAAAAAGTGGTGACCACGCGCGGCGGCCTGAATTGCGTCGGTGGCGATGCGGATATTGCCGTCAGTGCCGTTCTTGAAGCCTATCGGCGCCGACAGACCCGAAGCCAGTTCGCGGTGCACCTGGCTTTCGGTGGTGCGCGCGCCAATCGCGCCCCAGGAGATCAAATCGCCAATGTATTGCGGCGAAATCACGTCCAAAAACTCGCTGCCCGCCGGCAAACCCAGGCGGTTGATGTCGATCAGCAGCTGGCGCGCAATGCGCAGGCCCTCGTCGATGCGAAAGCTTTCGTCCAGATACGGGTCATTGATAAGCCCCTTCCAGCCCACCGTAGTGCGCGGTTTTTCAAAATAGACGCGCATCACGATTTCCAGCGTGCCGGCGTACTTTTTGCGCTGGTCGGCCAGGCGGCGGGCGTATTCGAGCGCCGCCATCGGGTCATGAATCGAGCACGGCCCGATAACCACCAGCAGGCGGTCGTCCTCGCCGGCGATGATGTTATGAATGCTTTGGCGCGTTTGGCTGATCAGCGATTCGACGGCCGTGCCGCGAATCGGGAAAAAGCGGATCAGATGCTCGGGAGGGGGTAACACGGTGATGTCCTTGATGCGTTCGTCGTCGGTCTGGCTGGTTTTGTCGACGGGACTCGCATACCAGGCGTCGCTGGCGGCTTGGGGCTGGGCATTCATCACGGGCTCCTTGGGGTGACTTGAAAAACTGAAGAAAAAACAAAAAGACAAAAAAAAACCGCCGGAAGTCCGGCGGTTTTTGGAAAGATTCGCTGCGTTTTGGATGCTTACGCGAAAGTCTCTCTACCGCCGGAGGCGCTTGAGAACCAAAAGTAAACAAAATAAAACTTCGCTGCAGTCATAGGGTGGAATGTAGCACAGGTAAGTGTGAACGCACGATCAGGCCGTGCCGCCCACCGTCAGCCCGTCGATGCGCAAGGTCGGCTGGCCCACACCCACCGGCACGCTTTGGCCTTCCTTGCCGCAGGTGCCGACGCCGCTGTCGAGCCGCATGTCGTTGCCGACCATGGTGACGCGGGTCAGCGCATCGGGGCCGTTGCCGACAATGGTTGCACCCTTGACCGGGTACAAAATCTTGCCGTTTTCGACCCAGAACGCTTCGCTGGCCGAAAACACGAACTTGCCGGAGGTGATGTCGACCTGACCGCCGCCGAAATTGGTGGCGTAAAGACCCTTCTTGATGCTGGCGACGACTTCCTGCGCGTCCTTGTTGCCGCCCAGCATGTAGGTGTTGGTCATGCGCGGCATCGGCACGTGGGCGTAGCTTTCGCGGCGGCCGTTGCCGGTGGGCTTGACCTTCATCAGCCGCGCGTTCAGCGAATCCTGGATGTAGCCCTTCAAGATGCCATCTTCGATCAACACATTGCGCTGGCTGGCGTTGCCCTCGTCGTCAACGTTGAGCGAGCCGCGGCGGTCGGCAATCGTGCCGTCGTCCAGCACGGTGACGCCTTTGGCGGCGACGCGCTGGCCGATCTTGCCGGAAAAAGCGCTCGAGCCCTTGCGGTTGAAGTCGCCTTCCAGCCCGTGGCCTATCGCCTCGTGCAGCAAAATGCCAGGCCAGCCGGGGCCAAGCACCACGGTCATTTCGCCGGCCGGTGCGGGTCGGGCTTCGAGGTTGGTCAGCGCGGCTTTCACCGCATCATCGACATACTGCGAAATCTGGGCGTCGTCGAAATACGCCAGGCCAAAGCGGCCACCGCCGCCGCCCGAGCCGACTTCACGCCGGCCTTTTTGCTCGGCAATCACCGTGACGCTCAGGCGCACCAGCGGACGCACATCGGCAGCCAGCGTGCCGTCAGCGCGCGCGACCATCACCACGTCGTATTCGCTGGCCAAACCAGCCATGACCTGTACGATGCGCGGGTCTTTGGCCTTGGCGAGTTTTTCGACTTTCTCCAACAGTTTGACCTTGGCCGTGCTGTCTAGCGTGGCGATCGGGTCCAGGTCGTTGTAAAGCGAGCGGCTGCTGGCCACTTTTTGCGTGGGTGTCTTCACGCGGCTCGATTTGCTGGCGTTGGAGATGGTGCGCACGGTGCGCGCCGCATCCAGCAACGAGGCTTCAGAGATATCGTCGGAATAAGCGAACGCCGTTTTTTCACCGCTGACCGCGCGCACACCCACGCCCTGGTCGATGCTGAAGGAGCCGGTTTTGACGATGCCCTCTTCCAGGCTCCAGCCTTCGCTGCGCGTGTACTGAAAGTACAGGTCCGCGTCGTCGACGCCGTGCGACATGATCTCCCCCAGGGCACGGCTCAGGTTTGCCTCGGTCAGCCCAAACGGTGCCAGCAGCAGCTTCTGGGCAATATCCAGCCGACCCGAGGTCGATGCTGTTGTCGGGCGGACCGACGACGAGAGCGTGGA
>JANNKV010000099.1:0-3829 GCA_031396485.1 Polaromonas sp.
CACGCCGCATCAGGCGTGACCATGCGCCAGGACACCAGGTTGTCAAGCGCCGTGCCCCACAGCACAGCCTTTTTGCCGCCCGCATTCATCGCGATGTTGCCGCCGATGCACGACGCATCGGCCGACGTGGGATCAACCGCAAAAACGTAACCACCGCGCTCGGCGGCGTCCGCCACGCGCTGCGTCACCACACCGGCTTCAGTCCAGATCGTGGCCACGGGCGCGGCAATGCCGGGCAGCGTGACCATCTCCACCTCGGTCATGGTCTCGAGTTTTTCGGTGTTGATGACCGCCGACTTCCAGGTCAGCGGAATCGCGCCGCCGGTGTAGCCGGTGCCACCGCCGCGCGGCACGATCGTCAGGCCCAGGTCAATGCAGCCCTTGACCAGACCGGCCATTTCAACTTCGGTGTCGGGCGTCAGCACCACAAACGGGTATTCGACGCGCCAATCGGTCGCGTCCGTGACATGCGACACGCGCGACAAGCCGTCGAACTTGATGTTGTCCTTCAGGGTCAGCTTGCGCAGCTTGCGTTCGGTCTGCTTGCGCAAATCGTAGATTTCTTCAAACGACGCTGAAAACCGGCTGATCGCCTCACGCGCGGCGGCGAGCAGTTCGCCGACGATCGCGTCGCGCGGCGCGTCGACATCCGGTGTGCGGCGTTTTTCAACTTCCCCCAGCCGATGCTGCAGCGCGTCGACCAGCATCTTGCGGCGCTTCGGGTTGTCGAGCAGGTCGTCTTGCAGATAGGGGTTGCGCTGAACCACCCAGATGTCGCCCAGCACCTCGTACAGCATGCGGGCCGAGCGGCCGGTGCGGCGTTCGTCACGAAGCTGGTTCAACAAATCCCAGGACCGCAGACCCAGCAGCCGAATGACCACCTCGCGGTCGGAAAACGATGTGTAGTTGTAGGGAATCTCGCGAATCCGCGCAACATCGGCTTTTGAGTCAACAAAAGCGGTCAATTCTTGAAAGGTGGTGGGGGCGTTCATCGTGGCTGGCCGGCAACTTGGACCCGGGGGCATGCCCGGTATCCAGCGCCAAATCCCGATGTTAACGCAGGCCTGCCTTAAGGCGAGGCGACGGCGTGTTGACCTTCAAGGAAACCTCCCTTGCCGAAACCAAGGCAAATCGCTTAAATCGACTGTCACAAATGGTTCTTACACTTGCCAGCTTTTTTACGGCTTGCCGAACCAACCACCGACCTACTCAGGAGTTTGAATGAAATCCGGTTTCCAAATGCTCAAAATACCCGCCCTGGCCCTCGCAGCGAGCGCGGCATTCGCGCCGCTTGCAAGCTTCGCCCAGACTGAAGTGCAGTGGTGGCACTCGATGACCGCCGTCAATGGCGAATGGGTCAACGACCTGGCGAAAGACTTCAACGCCAGCCAGAAAGAGTACAAGATCGTGCCGACCTTCAAGGGCACGTACGACGAATCCATGACCGCCGCCATCGCCGCCTTCCGCGCCGGCAACGCGCCGACCATTCTGCAGGTCTTTGAAGTGGGCACCGCGACCATGATGGCCAGCAAGGGCGCCATCGTGCCGGTGACCAAGGTGATGGCCGATGCGGGGCAAAAATTCGATCCGAAAGGCTATATTTCGGCCGTCGCTGGCTACTACACCGCGCCGAACGGCCAGATGCTGAGCTTTCCGTTCAACAGCTCGACCACGGTTTTTTACTACAACAAGGACGCTTTCAAAGCGGCTGGGCTGGACCCGGAAAAGGCACCGACGACCTGGCCCGAAGTGGCGCTGGCCGCGGCCAAGCTGAAGTCGGCTGGCCACAAATGCCCGTTCTCGACAGCGTGGCAGGGCTGGACGCAGCTGGAGAGCTTCTCGGCCTGGCACAACGTCGAATTTGCGACCAAATCGAACGGCCTGGCTGGCATGGACGCGCGCATGAAGATCAATTCACCGCTGCATGTGCGGCACATTGAAAACCTGGCCAACATGTCCAAGCAGGGCCTGTTCGTCTATAAAGGCCGCGGCAATGTGCCAGAAGCGAGCTTTATCTCTGGCGAATGCGCCATGATGACCACCTCGTCAGGCTTCTACGGCAACGTCGCCAAGAACGCCAAATTTGGCTACGGCTTGTCTGCCCTGCCGTACTATCCTGATGTGGCCGGCGCGCCGCAAAACACCGTGATCGGCGGCGCCAGCCTGTGGGTCATGTCGGGCAAGAAAGCCGAAGAATACAAAGGCGTGGCCGCGTTCTTCAACTACATCTCCAGCCCTGAAGTGCAGTCGGCCAGCCACAAGCGCACCGGCTATCTGCCTGTCACGACTGCGGCTTACCAGCTCACCGACAAATCGGGCTTCTACAAGGAAAAGCCAGGCACCGACGTGGCCGTGACCCAGATGATCCGCAAGGTCACCGACAAGAGCCGCGGCATTCGCCTGGGCAACTATGTGCAGGTGCGCGCGATTGAAGACGAAGAACTCGAGCAGGTCTGGAGCGGCAAGAAAACCGCCAAAGAAGCGCTGGACGCGATCGTGAAGCGCGGCGACGAGCAGCTGGAACGTTTCCAGAAAGCCAATAAGGGCTAAGTGAAACCCCGCGCAACGCGCAAGCATGCTATTATTTTCATAGCTGCTTGCGCATGTATTACTTGGGCTAGAGGCCAATTTCACTATAAAAACGACCACAATTCACTGAATTGCGGTCACTATCCGGGCCTTCTGCGGCCCGCCTGAGGAGCTCATGGAAAAACGCGTTCTGTTCCGCTCGGCCTGGCTGCCGTGGCTGCTGCTGGCGCCGCAGGTCATTGTGATCAGCGTGTTTTTCTTCTGGCCCGCCGCGCAGGCCCTGCTGCAGTCGTTTCAGGTGCAGGATGCCTTCGGCACGTCGACCGAATGGGTCGGGCTGGCGAATTTTGAACAGCTCTTCAACGACCCCGGCTACCTAGCCTCATTCAAGACCACGGCGCTGTTTTCGATTCTGGTGGCCGTGCTCGGCATTGGCATTTCGCTGGGCCTGGCCGTGTTTGCCGACCGCATCATCAAGGGGGCGCTGTTTTACAAGACCTTTCTGGTCGTGCCCTACGCTGTGGCGCCCGCGGTGGCCGGTGTACTGTGGGTGTTTATGTTTTCGCCGTCGCTGGGCGTGGTGGCCTACGCGCTGGGCCAGATCGGCATCAACTGGAACCACCTGCTCGACGGCGGCCACGCCATGACGCTGATCGTGATGGCCTCCGTCTGGAAGCAGATTTCGTACAACTTTTTGTTTTTTCTGGCGGGGCTGCAGTCGATTCCGAAATCACTGATCGAAGCCGCTGCCATTGATGGCGCCCGGCCGTGGCGGCGCTTCTGGACGATTCAGTTCCCGCTGCTGTCACCGACCACGTTTTTTCTGCTGGTCATCAACATGGTCTACGCGTTTTTTGACACCTTCGCCATCGTCGATGCGACCACGCACGGCGGGCCGGGGCAGGACACGTCGATTTTGGTTTACAAGGTGTATTACGACGGCTTCAAGGCGATGGACCTGGGCGGCTCGGCCGCGCAGTCGGTGGTGTTGATGGCGATCGTCATCGTGCTGACGGTGCTGCAGTTTCGCTACGTCGAAAAGAAGGTCAACTACTAAATGGACTCCAAAGAAGACATGAATCTTCGTTCAGCCGGGGCCGCAGAACTGGCTTTGCCAGGCTGCAGGCGCAGCGGCCCCCCCGGGGGGCAGGGCGCTACACGCAGTGAGCAACCGTGGGGGCGATTCCCCCATGGTTGAGCGAAGTCCCTTCCTCAAATTTCTGGCCCACGCCGTGATGATCCTCGGCGTGCTGATCGTGGCGTTTCCGCTCTATCTTGCATTTGTGGCGTCAACCCACAC
>JANNKV010000135.1:0-12320 GCA_031396485.1 Polaromonas sp.
ATCGTCCCAGGCTGCTCTGGCCCGACGCGACGGCATCGGCGGGCAGCCGTCGGCGGCGCCATCGCGCATGTCGATCTTATGGATGAATTCGTGAATCACGACGTTGTAGCCTTCGGCAGCGGAGTCGCCCGAAGCCGCCACTTCCTGCCAGCTCAGTGTGACGGGCCCGCGTTCCATCGCCTCACCGGTCAGCACTTCACTGTAGCGGTGTACCACGCCGTTGTCGTCAGTCACCTCACGGCGGGCCAGCATGGCGCCGGGGTGCACGACGATGCCTTTGAAGTCATCGTAGAACTTCAGGCTGAGGTGCAGCACCGGCAGGCATGCCTGGGCCGCAATGGCCACGGCCATCTCGTCGGTCACTTTGAGGTCATGCGCGCCGCTGAACTGTTTTTTACTCAGGAACTCGGCCGTCATGTCGCGCAGCCGGCTTTGCTCGGCGATGGAGCGGCGCCCCAGGAACGGGAACTGCTCCATGGTGTAGGCCCAGACCGCTTCCGGAATGGCATCGGGGTCACCTGAGGTCAGCAGGTTTTTGCTTTTCAGCTTTGTTTTGAGCCAGTTCAGCATGCCTTAAGTTTATCCAAAGCGGGGGCTGTTTCCGTTTGCGCGCCGTCAGTGAAAGCAGACGGCCAGACTCTCAAATCAGCTTGATGCGCTGAAGGCTCACCGCCGGTTCGGCCGTCAGGCGCAGCACCTCGGCGCGCGGGTTGTCCGCTTCAGGGTCGGCATCCCAATCGCTCAGTACGATGCGCTGCAGGCCACCGCCGAGATCATGCAGGGCAGGCTGGTGGGTGTGGCCGTGGATCAGAATAGGCGCGTTGGCGGCTTGGAGCCAGGCGCGGGCGGCTTCACGGTCCAGGTCGATGAAAGGCGCGCCGGATTGTTTTCTTTGCACATGCTGCTGCTGGCTTTGCTGGCGCAGTTCGCGTGCGATGAGTTGCCGCTCGGGCAGGGGTCGGGCCAGAAAATTTTGTTGCCACGCGGCACTACGCACCTGCTGCCGAAAATTCATGTAAGGCACGTCGTCCAGGCACAGCGCGTCGCCATGCGACAGCAGCCAGCGCTGGCCCGCGAACGTCAGCGCACAGGGGTCATTCAGCAGGGTGAGGTTGCAAAGATCCGGCAGGCTGGGCCGCGTTGTGCCCTGGCCGACCAGAAAGTCGCGGTTGCCGTGCATGAAGAAGAGCGCCAGTCGGCTTGCGGCATCGCGCAAAACCTGGGCGCAGTCATCTTCAAAACCCGAGCCCGCAGAGACCACGGCGTCGGCTGAAGCGCTGGCCAGGACGTCGTCGCCAATCCACACGTCGAAGAGGTCACCCAGAATGAAAACAGCGTCGGCCGGCGTGCTGGACATGTAGTGCCGCCACGCGCGAAACGTGGCGGGCTCGCTGGCCTGCAGATGCAGGTCTGAAATGAAATCGACCGTGCGCCAGGTGCCGGGGGCTTGCAGTTCCAGGATGGGAGGAATCATGACAAGCTTGTGAGCACCAGGCTTGGGAATGCCTTAAAGCGCGACGGCTTTCTCGATCACGACGTCGGTTTGCGGCACATCGCTATGGCCGCCCTTGTTGCCGGTCTTGACGGCTTCGATCTTGTCGACCACGTCCATGCCAGCAATCACCTTGCCGAACACGGCGTAGCCCCAACCCGATGCGTTCGGTGCGGTGTGGTTGAGGAAATTGTTGTTCGACGCGTTGATGAAAAACTGCGAGCTGGCCGAATGCGGCGCATTGGTGCGCGCCATCGCGACCGTGTATTTGTCGTTCTTCAGGCCGTTGCCGGCTTCGTTTTCGATTTCGCCGTCGGTGGCCTTTTGCTTCATGCCGATCTCGAACCCGCCGCCCTGCACCATGAAGCCCGGAATCACGCGGTGAAACACGGTGTTGGCGTAGTGGCCCTTGTTGACATAGTTCAAGAAGTTGGCGACGGTCTTCGGCGCCTTGGCCGCGTCGAGTTCGAGCGTGATGACGCCGTGGTCCTTGATGTGGAGTTCTACTTTTGGATTGCTCATGATGTCGGTCCTGTTAAAAAATGAAGGGAATCAGTTGACGATGCTGGCTGACTTGATGGTCACCGGCGTTTTGGGTACATCGGAAGGAAACGGGCCGCCAGCGCCGGTGGGTAATTCCTTGATCTTGTTGACGACATCCATGCCGCTGGTGACTTTGCCGAACACCGTATAGCCGAAGAGTTGCGCGGCGCCCGTCAGCTGCGAGCGCGGCGTGTTTTCATACACCCGGCCCTGAAATTCGAATTTCGGAACCGGGTCTCCGGGCGGGATCACGGTCGGGTTCAAAAAGTCGTTGTCTTTCACGTTGATGAAGAACTGCGACGACGCCGAGTTGGGGTCGTTGGTGCGGGCCATGGCCAGCGTGCCCACGACGTTTTTCGGGCCGCCTTTGGCAAGGGCCGCCTGGCCTTCATGCGCCACGGGCGGGCGGGTTTTCTTCTCGGCGTAAGCGGCGTCGTAGCCGCCACCCTGCACCATGAAGTTGTTAATCACGCGGTGAAAAACCGTGCCGTCGTAGTGCTTGTCCTTCACGTACTGCAAAAAGTTTTCAACCGTTTTTGGCGCCTTGTCAGGATAGACCTCGACAACAAAATCACCTTCGCTGGTGACGAATTTCACCTTTGGCGCTGCCTGCGCCATGGCGGTGCCGGCCAGGCCGCTGATGCCGAACGTGACGGCCAGTGTGGCGGCCGCAAGCCAGGTGCGACGGCCGTTTTCACGGACCGGCAGGGCCGCAGCTGGATGAAGGGTTGCTGAAACTGTCATGGATTGATCGCTTTGCTAAAAAGGGTTCTTGCTTGTGAGCTGATCGGGTCGCTGAATCGCGCGGGCTGCGGCTGTTTTTCGTCGCTCCGCATCAACGACCCGCAGCTTCCCTGACGATGACCCAGCGCCCGCCCGCTTCCCTGGTCAACGCCAGCATTTTGCGGCTTGAAATGTTCAACGCGCCGGCGCTGTAGTGTTGCTTGAACCGGGCGGTCGCCTGGCCGCCCCGGACCGCAATGGCCAGGTCCGAAAGGGTAACGCTGATGCGCGATTTTCCGGTGATGCGTGCGCGCCGGCTTTCTTCCCAGTTTTTACGGGTCCGCTTGTCCGCCGGCGCGAACCCCCCGCCGTAGCTGGCGAAGTAAGCTGTCAAGTCTTTGTCGGCCCAGGCATCGGCCCAGGTCCGCACAGCCGTCTGGACCGCTTCTGCGGCTGATTCAGCGCTGGATGCGTTGCTGACGGGCGGCATAACAGCTGCAACAGCCGCAACTGCTGCAGGCGCAGATGTCGCCGGTGCATCTTGCGCCGGTTGGGCCGACAGCGCAGGCTCGGGCGCTAGCGCTGTAGAACGCACAGGATCAGGTTCCGGCGCGGGTTCTGCCACCATGGCGACGGGGGGAACCGCAGGGGGCGCCTCTTCGCCGGAGGCTGCAGTTTTTTGCTGTACTTCTGCGCCGGATGGACCGGACAGTCTGGAGGGATCGAATAGACCGGGTGGTTCGGTCGGGGCAGGACGCAGGTCGACCAGAAAATCGCCAGCGCCGGTGACGATCCTGACCTTGGGCACGCTCTGCGCCAGCGCAGGTACGGCCAGCCAGACCCAGCTTGCAGCGACTGCGGCCGCCAGCAAGGCGCAACGTGAAGTTTGTGCGCGCCGCAGAGGTTTGAAGGTGGCCCGTGGCACTGAAACAGTCGCGGCAATGGCCATCAAATGTCTCCTTCAAAAAAGATTTTCCACTGGCTGCCTTGCCGGGTCCAGTACTGGCGCTTGGTGCGGCCCGTTTTCGCCCCTTTGACGAGTTCGCCGAAGGTCACCACCATCGTGTCGGCGGTGTCGGTCCAGCGAAGATAGGAGATGTCCTTGAGCTGAATGTCGCGTCCGCGCAGTTGCTTGAGCTCGGCCTGCAGGCCCGGCTTCCATTCAGCCAGGGTTTTTCCAAAGCTGGTGAAATCGGGTGCGTACCAGCTGGCCAGGCGCTCCATGTCGCCGCTGGCCTTGGCCTTGTGCCAGCCCAGCAGCACTTCGTCGAACGATTTGATGTCGGGGCTGAGCGATTGCGGTGCCACCCACTTCAGGCTGGCGGCGATGACCACTGGCGTGCTGCGAATCGCAACGGTCTTGATGACGCGTTCCAGGTCCGGATTAGCCAGCACGATACAGCCGTCGCTGGCCAGCGGTGCCCGGGAAAACTGCGTCGGCGGTGCGCCGTGCAGCCAGATGCCGCCGCCGGTTTTTCCGCGCTTCAGATCAAGCTGGTTCGGGTAGTTGATAGGCAGCGCGCCTGAGCCGTAAAAGTCTTTCAGCGACGTTGGATCGAGGTTGCTGGTGACAAAGTAAACGCCCAGTGGTGTGCGCAGGTCACCTTCCAGCGATTTTTCGATGCCGGACTTTCCCACGGAAATGTAGTAGTCAGCCAGCAGCTTCAGGCCGTTCGGGGTGTTTTCGAAAAGATAAAGCCGTGCGCGTGAGGCGTCGATTGCAATGGCATGTTTGCTCTGGGTCGAGAGGGTCAGAAATTGCGAGGGCACCGTGCCGGGCGCTGGTCGTTCGCGCAAAGCCCGCAGGCGCAACTCTGATTCCTGGCGCAGCTCTGCCAGCATCGGCGCGCTCGCCTTGGCGGCCGTGTCAGGCACATCGCCCAGACTGCGAACCGGGCGGGTGCGGCCGGCCAGCAGGTCGCCATAGACGAGTTGCGCCAGCTGGAAATTGGGGTAGTCCTTGACCAGGTTTTCGGCTTTGCGCAGCGCTTCGCGCGGATTGGCCTGTCCGATCAGGCGGTAAATCTCAATCAGGCGGTTTTCGGCTTGACCGTCACGGATTTCGCGGTTGCGGATCATTCGCGCCGTGGGGCGCTTGGCAGACGGCGTGGCAGCTGCCGGCGCCTGCAGTGACTCCGGTTGCGGCCTCGCCAACTGCACGGGCCTGGATGGACCGGGTGCGGGCAGCAGTCTGGCCTGCTGACTGGTCTGCGCGATCGCGTCCACTGACACAAGCAAGCCCGTCAGTACTATCAAAAAAGTAGCAGCTTGCGCACGAATCATGAGGCTTGGAAGGGTAAATGCTGCAAGGAAACGGCAATGGAGGCGCTGGCAGAAGCCGCAGACGTAGCGAGAACGGCCAGGCCGGTGTCCCTTGGGCCTCTCGATTCAGCCTTGTCGGCCATGCGCGAAGCGGCGGCAAGCATCACCCGCCCGACGATTCCTTGACGATCACCCAGCGGTCGCTGACCTTGGCCAGATCAAGCGTCTTGCGGCTCGACACGTTCAGCGAATCAGCGCTGTAGTCTTGTTTGAACCGGGCGGTGGCCTTGCTGCCCTGCACAGCGACAGACAGGTCCGACAGTTTCACGCTGATGCGCGATTTGCCGACGATGCGGGCGCGCCGCGCGTCTTCCCATGCCTTGCGGGGCTGGCTGCCGGGTGTGTCGAAGTTTGGGCTGTAGCTGGCGAGGTAGGCGGACATGTCCTTGCTGGACCACGCATCAGCCCAGGCGCGCACGGCCGACTCGACCTCTTTTTCAGCACCGGCACTGGCTGCTGCCGTTGCTGCAGCAGGCGTTGCCGGGGTAGCCGGTGCCGCAATGGCGGGAGCCGATGCGGGTTTGGCAGGTGGTGCAGCGGCCACGACTGGCGGCGTCGGCGGGGTAGCTGCCGGCTTGGCGGGCGGCGCGGCAGCCACGACGGCGGGCAAATTTGGTGCCGGCTTGGCTGCTACCGCAGGCGCTGCAGGGGTTGTTGTGGCCGGTGCGGCAGCGGCAGGCTTGGCCGGATTCTTGATATCGGCCGAAAACAGCGTGCGGATCAACGCCAGCTTGGGCTGGACGCCCGCATTGCCGCCGTCGAGCTGCAGCGCCTTGCTATACGCCTGGCTGGCGAGCTTGGCATACACATCGCCGAGGTTTTCATGCGCGGTGGCATAGCTTGGGTTGGTGCGAATCGCCATTTCGAGCGCGGCCCGGGCCTTGTCGAACTGGCTTTGGCCGGCGTACAGCACCGCCATGTTGTTGTAGGGCTCGGGCAGTTCAGGGTAGTCCTGGGTGATCTGCGTGAAGGTGGCAATTGCTTCGTTGGTTTTGCCGGTTTCGGTCTGGATCACGCCCTTCAGGAAACGCATTTGCGGGTCTTTGGGCTTGCCGGCCAGGTACTGGTCTGACTTGGTCATGGCTTCGGCATACTGGCCGGCGCGCATCAGGCGGGAAACGTCGGCATAGTCGTCGGCCCATACGCTGCCGGCAGACAGCGCCACCGCCAAGAACAGCGCGCGGATGGCGGTGGAGGGTCCCCGGTCGGTAAAAAATGCTCGCTTGGCCATGAAAACTCTCGCAGTTGTTTTGGATCTTGCGGTCAGCGCGCGAGGCGTTTTGCCGGCAAGACAAAAAAGTCTGATGAAAACGCGCCACCGCCGTGTAGCCCTGCAGGGTCTGCACACTGTCCGGCTGGCTCGATATACTGGGCAATTGTAGCTGAGGGGTATAGTGCTCCCCGCTCCTGGCAGGCGCTACGCTGCTGTGCATTTTCCGACACTTTCCCTATATATGGGCCGCCCGACCATCGGCCCACTGCCTAAAAATCCTCCCCCCGCCACCCAGCTTTTCATTTCATGAGCCTTCGCATTTACAACACGCTGTCGCGTGGACTGGAAGATTTTTCGCCGTTGGTGCCCGGCCATGTGCGCATGTACGTCTGCGGCATGACGATTTACGATTTGTGCCACATCGGTCATGCCCGCATGATGATGGCCTTCGATGTCGCCCAGCGCTGGCTGAAAGTGTGTGGTTTTCGCGTCACATACGTGCGCAATATTACCGATATCGACGACAAAATTATCAGGCGGGCGGTTGAACGCGGCATCAGCATCCGGGCTTTGACCGATGAAATGATTGTGGCGATGCACCGCGATATCGGCGCGCTGGGCATCGAGCCGCCGACGCTGGAGCCGCGCGCGACCGAATACGTGCCGCAGATGCTGTCGATGATCGGGACGCTTCAGAGCAAGGGCTTTGCCTACCAGGCGCCGAACGGCGACGTCAATTACGCGGTGCGCAAGTTCAATGGCTACGGCAAGCTGTCAGGCAAATCGATCGACGAGTTGCGCGCTGGCGAGCGCGTGGCGGTGCTCGATGGCAAGGAAGACCCGCTCGACTTCGTGCTCTGGAAATCGGCCAAGGACAGCGAGCCCGAGGACGCGAAATGGGCCAGCAATTACGGCCCGGGCCGGCCGGGCTGGCACATCGAATGCTCGGCCATGAGTTGCCAGACGCTGGGCGAGACGTTTGACATCCACGGCGGCGGCGCTGACTTGCAGTTTCCGCACCACGAAAACGAAATCGCCCAGAGCGAAGCGGCCAACGGCAAGCCGCTGGCACGCTTCTGGATGCACAACGGCTTTGTGCGCGTCGACAACGAGAAGATGTCGAAAAGCCTGGGCAACTTCTTCACGATTCGGGAGGTGCTGGCCAAATACGACGCCGAGACGATTCGCTTCTTTTTGGTCAGAACCCATTACCGCAACCCGCTCAATTACAGCGACGTGCATCTGGACGATGCGCGTCAATCACTGAAACGGCTTTATACGGCGCTGGCTTCGGTTGTTCCCGATGAACCGGCGACGATTGACTGGGCCAACCCGTTTGCAGCGCGCTTCAAGGCGGCGATGGATGAGGATCTTGGGACGCCCGAGGCAGTGGCGGTGCTGTTTGAGTTGGCGGGGGAGGTGAACAAGACCCGATCAGCGGCTCTGGCGGGGTTGCTAAAAAGCTTGGGTGGATGCATCGGTTTGCTGCAGGGCGAGGCCGCGCAGTTCTTGCAATGGCGGGTCGCTGGTCCGTCCCAAGCCAACGCAATTTCGCCGCCCGATATCCTCGGCGTCGGGTTCTCAAGTCAGACGCAAACCAGTTCGGGAGTGGGTACTGTGAGTGCGCCGCTCACTCGGCAGTTTTCAACGCTTCAGATCGATGAGTTGATCACCCAACGCGCCGCCGCCAAGGCCGCCAAAAATTTCACCGAAGCCGACCGCATTCGCCAGGATTTGCTTGGGAAAGGCATCATTCTCAAAGATTCACCCACCGGCACGACCTGGGAAGCCAAATCATGAGTTTCTTAAGATTTTTAGCCCTCCAGCCCAGGAAGAACGTGCGCAAGCAGCTATGAAAAAGATAGTAAAAACCGGGCCGGGTACGACGGAAATTGCCGAGGTATCGGATCAATCGGCAGCCGCACCTGACTACTGGGCTGATGCCTGCCGGCACCTCGTCAAAAAAGACCGCGTGATGAAGCGCCTGATTCCGCAGTACGGCGACACCTCCCTGCAGGCGCGCGGCGACGCGTTCAGCACGCTGGCGCGCAGCATCGTCGGGCAGCAGATTTCGGTCAAGGCCGCGCAAGCCGTGTGGCACCGGTTTGAAGCCTTGCCCAAAAAGGTGACGCCCTCGAATGTGCTGAAGCTGAAAGTCGATGACATGCGTGCCGCCGGCCTGAGCGCGCGCAAGGTTGAATACCTGGTCGATTTGTCGATTCACTTCGACGCCGGCAGGGTGCACGTCAATGACTGGGCGGCGATGGACGATGAAGCCATCATTGCCGAACTGGTCGCCATTCGCGGCATTGGCCGCTGGACGGCCGAGATGTTTTTGATCTTTTACCTGACACGCCCCAACGTGCTGCCGCTCGACGATGTGGGCCTGATCAACGGCATCAGCCAGAACTATTTTTCGGGCGAATCGGTCAGCCGCAGCGACGCGCGCGAGGTGGCCGCCGCCTGGGCGCCGTACTGCAGTGTGGCAACTTGGTATATTTGGCGCTCCCTGGACCCGTTACCGGTGGTGGGGACTGACCAGACTTAAGGAGACGTTCATGGCCAAAAAGACTTTCCTCGATTTCGAGCATCCGATTGCGGAGCTCGAGGGGAAAATTGAAGAACTCCGCTACGTGCAGACCGAATCGGCCGTCGATATTTCAGAGGAAATCGAACAACTGGCCAAGAAAAGCCAGCAGCTGACCAAAGACATCTACAGCGACCTCACGCCGTGGCAGATCACCAAGATCGCGCGCCACCCCGAGCGGCCCTACACGCTGGATTACGTCAATGAACTCTTCACCGACTTCATCGAACTGCACGGTGACCGGCATTTCGCCGACGACCTGAGCATCGTCGGCGGCCTGGCCCGCTTCAACGGCACCGCCTGCATGGTGCTGGGGCACCAGAAGGGGCGCGACACGAAAGAGCGCGGCCTGCGCAACTTCGGCATGAGCAAGCCCGAAGGCTACCGCAAGGCGCTGCGCCTGATGAAGACCGCCGAAAAATTCAAGCTGCCGGTGTTCACCTTTGTCGATACGCCGGGTGCGTACCCCGGCATCGACGCTGAAGAGCGCAGCCAGTCCGAAGCCATCGGCCGCAATATTTTCGAGATGGCGCAGCTCGAAGTGCCAATCATCACGACCATCATCGGTGAGGGCGGTTCAGGCGGCGCACTGGCGATTTCAGTGGCTGACCAGGTGGTGATGCTGCAGTATTCGATCTACTCGGTGATCAGCCCCGAAGGCTGCGCGTCCATCCTCTGGAAGACGTCGGAAAAGGCAGAGATTGCCGCCGACGCGCTGGGCATCACCGCGCACCGGCTCAAAGCGCTCGGCGTCATCGACAAGATCGTCAACGAACCCGTGGGTGGCGCGCACCGCGACCACAAGCAGATGGCGGCGTTCTTGAAGCGCGCGCTGAACGATGCCTTCCGGCAGGTCAGCGACCTGAAGGTCAAGGAACTGCTGGACCGCCGCTACGAACGTCTGCAGAGCTATGGCCGCTTCACCGACACCAAAGCCGACGCCTCCAAGTAAGACCCCGCCGACCGACACCAGGGGCTCTCTGTACAACCCTGCCGGTTGGCCCGGCAGCCCGGTAGCGCTTCATTTGCAGGCGTGGGCGACCCGGACTTCGTTTCCCGACACTGCACAGATCGCCGTGGCCTACAGCGGCGGTGCTGACTCGACCGCCTTGCTGCACGCCGCCGCCGCCCAGTGGCCAGGGCGGGTGACCGCAATTCACATTCACCATGGCCTGCAGGCTGCGGCTGACGATTTTGTGCGCCACTGTGAAGCGGCGTGCAGTGCCATCGGTGTGCCGCTGCACGTCGTGCATGTCGAGGCCAAAAATGCCAGCGGCGAAAGCCCGGAAGATGCGGCGCGTAAAGCACGTTATTCGGCGCTGGCGGGAAAGGCGCTTGAACTTGGCACGCCGCTGGTGGCTTTGGCGCAGCACGCCGATGACCAGGTCGAAACCCTGCTGCTCGCATTGAGCCGCGGCGCCGGCGTGGCGGGCCTGGCGGGCATGCCAGCCGAATTCGAACGCTTTGGCGTGCGCTTCGTGCGGCCGCTGCTGGACATGGGCGCGCAGGCCGTTCGTGATGAACTGGCCGTCCGCGGTATCGGTTACATCGACGACCCAACCAACAGCGACCTCGCGTACACACGCAACAAGATCCGCCATCGCCTTCTGCCGGCACTCAGAGAAGTATTTCCGCACTACCGCGAAACTTTTGCCCGTTCAGCACGAAATATGGCGCTAGCCCAGGAATCGCTTGCGCAAGCCGCTACTGAATTGATAGCGACTGTGGGCAATCCGCCGAACATCGCGCTCCTGCAGAGCCTGCCGCGCGCCAGCCAGGGGAACTTGCTGCGGCACTGGCTGAAGACGCAATTCGGCGCCACCGGTTCAGAAGCGCAGATGAACGAATTGCTGGACCAGATTGCCGACTGCACCAACTGCGGTAAGGGCATCCGCATCAAAGTCGCCAGTGGTTTTGTCGAGAGGCGCAGCGCCGTTCTGACGTTTTCGACCGGTTCGCCGCCGATATAATCAAAGGCTTTGCGCCGCGCGGCAAGCTCCTTTCAACACAGCGCGATTCCAATAGAACAATGGCTTTAATCGTTCATAAATACGGCGGCACGTCGATGGGTTCACCTGAACGCATCCGCAACGTCGCCAGGCGCGTCGCCAAGTGGGCGCGCGCCGGCCACCAGATGGTCGTGGTGCCCAGCGCCATGAGCGGTGAAACCAACCGACTGCTGGCGCTGGCCAAAGAGCTCGCGCCTGCCCGTCCGCTCGATGCGTATCACCGCGAACTCGATGCCCTGGCCGCCACCGGCGAGCAGGCCTCCAGCGCGCTGCTGGCCATTGCGCTGCAGGCCGAAGGCATGCCGTCGGTCAGCTACGCTGGCTGGCAGGTCGCCATCAAGACCAACAGCGCCCACACCAAGGCCCGCATTGAATCCATCGACGACGCCAAGGTGCGCGCCGATCTGGATGCCGGCCGGGTCGTCATCATCACCGGCTTTCAGGGTGTGGACGAGGGCGGCAACATCACCACGCTCGGCCGCGGCGGCTCCGACACCTCAGCGGTGGCGATTGCGGCCGCGCTGAAAGCTGCCGAATGCCTGATCTACACCGACGTTGATGGCGTCTACACCACCGACCCGCGCGTGGTGCCCGAAGCGCGCCGCCTGCAGACGATCAGTTTTGAAGAAATGCTGGAAATGGCATCGATGGGCTCGAAAGTCCTGCAGATTCGCTCGGTCGAATTTGCCGGCAAATACAAGGTGCCGCTGCGTGTGCTGTCGAGCTTCACCGACTGGGACATCGATATCAATGAAGAAGCGCAATCGGGCACTTTGATCAGTTTTGAGGAAGACGAAAAAATGGAACAAGCCATCGTGTCGGGTATCGCCTTCAACCGCGACGAAGCCAAAATCTCCGTGCTCGGTGTGCCCGATACGCCCGGCATCGCGTACCAGATCCTGGGTGCGGTGGCAGACGCCAACATCGAAGTCGATGTGATCATCCAGAACATCAGCAAGGACGGCAAGACCGACTTCAGCTTCACCGTGCATCGCAATGACTACGCGCGCGCGATCGATCTGCTCAAGGAGAAGGTCATGCCCGTGCTCGGTGCCAAGGAACTGGTCGGCGACGCCAAGATATGCAAGGTCAGCATCGTCGGCATCGGCATGCGCAGCCACGTGGGCATCGCCAGCCGCATGTTCCGCGTGCTGAGTGAAGAGGGCATCAACATCCAGATGATCTCCACCAGCGAGATCAAGACCTCGGTGGTGATTGACGAAAAATACATGGAGCTTGCCGTGCGCGCGCTGCACAAGGCGTTTGATCTGGACCAGTCGGCTGCCTGAAAGGCGCGCTGATGCGGGTCGTGAAGTCGTGAGATAATTGCACCACTGGAAACGTGACCGAGTGGCCGAAGGTGCTCCCCTGCTAAGGGAGTATGGGGTGTAGAGCCTCATCGAGGGTTCGAATCCCTCCGTTTCCGCCAGT